>JBEIKL010000037.1:0-15998 GCA_040379745.1 Bdellovibrionales bacterium
CGGCCGCATCATTCAAAAAGCGGTGGCCAAGACGGATAAGAAACTCACCCTCGAACTCGGTGGCAAATCCGCGCATATCATTTATGAGGATGCGGCAATTGACCAAGCAGTCGAAGGCGCCATCAACGGGATTTTCTTCAATCAGGGTCATGTGTGCTGTGCAGGGTCTCGCTTATTGCTCGAAGAATCGATTGCCGGAGTATTTGTCGAAAAACTGAAGGCTAGAATGGAAACCTTGCGAGTGGGGAATCCACTCGACAAGAATACCGACATCGGTGCAATCAACTCGGCCGCTGAACAGGAAAAAATCCACAAACTGATCCAGACCGGAATCTCGGAAGGCGGCGAATACTTTGAACCATCTACGATTCAACTGCCGGAAAAAGGATTCTTCCACAAACCCTGCTTCTTCAACAATGTTTCATCTGCGTTCACCCTGAGCCGGATCGAAGTCTTCGGCCCCGTGCTGGCGATTTCGACTGTCAGAAGCGTTTCCGAAGCGATCGCCAAGGCAAATGATACCCAATACGGCTTGGCTGCAGGAATCTGGTCAGAAAAAGGCTCTAAAATCCATAAAACAGCTGCAGGACTCAAAGCCGGTGTGATCTGGGCGAACACGTACAACAAGTTCGACCCAAGCTCGCCATTCGGCGGTTACAACGAAAGCGGATACGGACGCGAAGGTGGACGTCATGGTCTCTTCCCGTACCTCTCTGTTTAATCCCAATTGAAAAATTAAAGGTGAATAAAATGTCAGGACTCACAAACGAAACCGGAACTCTGAAAATCGCCAAAACGATCAAGCTCTTCATTGGCGGTGATTTTCCGCGCACGGAATCCGGCAGAAGCATGCCGGTGTATCAGGCGAAATCGAAAAAACTGTACGCCAATCTTTGCAAGGCTTCGCGCAAGGATCTTCGCAATGCCGTCACCGCTGCGCAAGGCGCGCAACACGGATGGGCTGCAAAAACCGCATATAATCGCACTCAGATTCTTTACCGTATGGCCGAAATGACCGAAGGCAAACGTGAAGAGTTCATCGAAGTGCTGACCAAAACCCTGGACTACACCAAGATCCAAGCCAACAAGTCTGTCAACGAAGCAATCGACGCTTTTGTTTATTACGCCGGTTTTGCAGACAAGTACCAACAAGTGGTCGGCACGGTGAACCCGGTCAGTGGCCCACACCACAACTTCACCACTTCTGAGCCCATGGGCGTGGTTGCCTTGGTCGGAAATTCAAAATTCAACCTGGGTGATCTCGTCGCTCAAATTGCGGCGATCATCGCTTCGGGCAATGCACTGGTCGTCATCATGGCTACCGAAGGTGCAGCAACGATTGCGCCGCTTTCCGAAGTATTCGCCACCAGTGATCTTTCCAAAGGTGTAGTGAACTTGCTGACTGGGGACCTGCAAGAACTTTACCCTCACCTGGGTTCGCACATGGAAGTCAACTCCATCAGTTTTCAAAGCAATGAGAAAAAGATTTTGGGCGAATTGAAAGAAATGGGTGCCACCAACATGAAGCGCGTGATCGGCCCGATGGCCACGAAAGATCAGTTGTCGCTCACCCACCTGATCAGCTTCGTGGAGTACAAAACGGTCTGGCACCCGATCGGGAATTAAGCTTTCAGGCTGGCCAGTTGGTCTTTTTGATCCAAGGCTTCGAGATCTGAGCATCCACCGATCAATTTTTCGCCAACATAGATTTGGGGAACGGTCTTCATGCCGCTCCTCTTTTCCTGGGCATCCCACTCGGCATCCGACCAATCGTCAATCATGATCTCTTCAAAGGTTAAACCCCGTTGCTTGAGAATGGCCTTTGCCTTGACACAATATGGACACACTTTCATCGAATAAATTGTGATTTTCATGTTCTGATTATACCTCACACCTGTGCTAAA
Source organism: Bdellovibrionales bacterium (assembly GCA_040379745.1). GTDB lineage: Bacteria > Bdellovibrionota > UBA1018 > UBA1018 > CAIMNF01 > CAIMNF01. The sequence continues at coordinate 1,905 of JBEIKL010000037.1, forward strand.
ATACAGGCATGAAAACACTCGGTATGCGCCACGTGGCCCTCAATGTGAAAAACGCTCAAGCTTCCAAAGACTTCTACTGCAAAGTCATGAAAATGGAAGTTGAATGGGAACCGGATGCAAAGACCGTCTACGTTGCCAGCTACGTCATCGATAGCGAAGGCAATAAAAAAGCAATCGACAATCTTGCTCTTCACCAAGCCGATGCACCACTTTACAAACCCGGCTCACTGAACCACATCGGATTTTTCGTACCCACACTCGATGAAGTCGACGAATGGTACGCCCATGTGAAATCCCACGGCGCAAAGATCGTGAAAGAAATCAAAACCCACCGTGATGGCGCCCGCTCCTTCTACTTTGAAGACATCGACGGAAACATCATCCAGCTCTTGTTCCACCCGCCAATGAAGCGGGATTGATTCAAGCTCGCTAACAATCAACTCACCATAGAAAATTACGCGCTGGAGTGTTCATGCTTGATCAAATGCTTGGCCAACGTAATAAAATCCAACGTCGATTCAACACCCGACTCAAGCATCTATTTGAAGCACTACCAGCGCGCTGACTCATCCGCGATCACTCAGCAGGGTGCTCGCACTTACCGTGTGAACAGCCCTTGCCCTCTTTGCAATCACAGGTCTTGCAGGTACAGTCCTTCGTATCGCCTTTTGCACATTTTGCCTGGCATTCTTCATTGCATTCACAATGAGAAGACGCAAACGCAACTGGGGCCGCAGCCAAAAATAACGCCATCATTCCATTCAAACACCACTTCTTCATCGTCTATCCCTTCAGAGGCGGTGGCTCACCGATGATCCGGTTCGACCCACACCCTACACGGATGAATACGGATCAACCCCTCGATTGGTGACCTTATTTTTTTCAGTCACAAAAAGACGTGTCCCCTCGTATACTTAAGTGAGGCATGGAACAAAGCGACGAACAACTGATGATGGATTACGTGAAAAATGACAATCCCCTGTCATTCGAATTACTTTACCATCGCTATGCCGGAAAGGTGTTCGGATACGTCATGAATCAGGTCAGGGATCGTCAACAGTGCGAAGAAATCCACCAGAACATCTTCTTGAAATTCCACCAATCCCGGGCGCAATACCGTCCTGAATATCCGTTTGCACCCTGGTTCTTCACCCTGGTCCGGTCGGTGATGCTGGATTCGATCCGAGGAAAGAATCGCGAACAGCATCGGATTCGGGACATGGAACAGTCGGATTGGGAAAACCTTCCTGACCCAACGACTACCACACCCACCTTGAACGAAGCTGTTGATCTCGACTCCCTGAAAAAGCAATTGACCAAAAATGAGAGAAACGAAATCGAAATGCGCTATGAAAAGGATTTCTCTTTTGAACAGATCGCCCGTGAACTCGGTGTCACCGAGGCCGGAGTCAGGAAACGCATCAGTCGTGCCCTCCAGAAGATGAGGAAATCAAAATGAAGAAGAAATCTGAATTCGATGAATCAACATGGAAGAATGAATTCGAGCAATTCATGAATGCGGATCAATCGATCCTGCCGAGACCTGAACTTTCACAGGGAATCTGCCAGACCGTTCATCAGGAACTCTCTCCTTCATTCCGGTCAGTCCTGAAGAAACTGGCGCTTCTCCAACTCTTCTCCGGAAGTGCCACGTTGCTGTTTTGTCCGCAGTTCGGTATCGGTCCATGGGGCGGAGGTAGCGGCATCCTTGGATTCGTTGAACCCTATGGACCGTTGATTTGCGGAGCTTTTTGTGGAGCTTTTTTCCTGATCTTTTCGGCAATCTTCAGCGTGCTCGTTTTTTCCAGGCCGGATCGAAAGAAGCTGGCTGGTAACAGCCTGTTGGCATTTACCTCAATCAGCCTGTTTTCATTCCTATTACTTTCACTGATTTCGCTGATGGTTTCGCACCATCCGCATCATACCGTTGATCTGAGCTTTGTGACGATGTGGTTTGTTTCAGGAGTTTTGATGGGAAGCCTGGCATTTCATGTGACAGCGGACATTCAGACAAGAATACAGGCCTAAACCAACACGACTTTGCCGTGATCAATCTGCAGCTTTAAATCCCCATTGAGGAATGAATAGATTTTCATCGCACCGTCATCGCCCAACATCGGTGAGACGAGCCCACTGGCCTTGAAGTCCTCGAACGTTTTTGCCTTGAGACGCACCAGCTGCAATAGGGATCCCGGGGTCACGATGTGTTTTCCGGCAATCTGATACTCATCCGAAAGCAAAGACAGACAGACCTTCAGGAGGTCCATCATGGTGTTTTCGTCCGAAGAAGCCTGAAGAATACTCTTCTTCCGGAGATCCGGTGGAAGTTCCTTCTCCGCACTCATTCCCAGAGCGATGGCTTTCAGGATTTTCTCAAAGTGTGGAACCTTGAGTTCTCCCTTGGACAATCCCCGGAATGACTGCAATTGTTCGAGCGTGGTGGGCTTCACCTTGGTCAGATCGACGAGAACGCCGTCTTCAGCCAGCCAGCGACGGGGCACGTTCAAATCACGTACCCGCTTCTCGCGCCAGCGAACCAGTTCGAGCAAAATGCCGTAATCCTTCAGGTTGAACTTTCCGGACTGGGCAAGCCGCTTGGTGATTTCTTCGGGCGGAACCTCGTAAATCAGACGATCACAAAACTTTGCGCTGAGATCAAAAGCCCACTGGCGTCGTTCGGTCTGGTCGAGTTTTGCAAAAAGGTGGTGCGCCACCTGAATCAGGTACTTCACATCGAGAATCGCGTATTCCAACACCGGTTTTGGCAAAGGACGCTTGGACCAATTGGTACGCGCGTACGCTTTCGGATGATCGATGTTCAATGTCTGCTTCATCAGGTTTCCAAGCCCGATACTGTCTCCCATTCCACAAAGGGATGCACCCACCGCCGTATCAAACAATGGCGATGCAAGCACATCCATCGCAGCCAGCAAACACTCTTGATCACCATGGGCTGCATGAACAATTTTCAGAATGGATGGATTTTCGAAGATATCGGCAAGGGGTTTCAGTTCTTTTCTGTTGAAAGCCTGAATATCGACGAGCCACGCTTCATCGGTAGTGGCCAACTGGATGATTTCCAATTGAGGATAGAACGTACTTTCACGGATGAACTCCGTATCGAAAGCCAGTTCCTTGACTTGAGAAAGTTTCTTGCAAAGCTCGTGGAGCTCAACCGGGTTGCTGATCAATGTGAGCGACATGAGCGATGATGATACTAGTTTAAACGGGATGTGGGAATACCATAAGGACGGCCATTGATAATCAGGAAGCCGTGTTTGTGTCGACCACCATCGCGGTCGCCCGGATTATGGTGAAGCCAGTGAATGATCGCACCCATCGGCGACGGAAGGCGGGCGCGAGGGCCAACGGTGATGTAATCACCACATGCCACCACTGCCATTCCGACTTGGATTTGCGGAAGAGTACCGAATTCGTCGTTATAGATGACTTCGAGATCACCGATGCGGTCACCATCGATGCTGACGGAAAAGTGAGTATGGCCAGTCTTGCTTGGATAAACTCCAGTCACCACTCCGTTCACCAAAGCCCGCTTGAGGGTTTGATCCGGCGTGGAGCGTTTCCACTGCAGAACTTCATTGTTCTGGTAGGGCATCGGTTCATGACTGGTATTGAGACAGGTCAGATTATTGGGAAGAATCGGGATTTCTGCGAAGGCGACAGAGCCGAAAGTCATTAAACTTAGAGACAGAGCCAGTACACGAATCGCAGCCTTCATTCATTTCCCCTTAGTTAAGAGAGTTTTAATGCTGTTGGGTATACAATAACTCAACTAAAAAAGATAAGGAAATGAGAAAGTGAACAATTTTTGACGGAAGCAATGGGAATGATGATTGAATTTCGGATGTTAGATCCGGTTATCGGACTCAAGCAGCCTGATCTTGGGATTGATCTTTCAACTGAATGACCCGAATTCGAACCTTTGCCTTCGGTCCGGCGAGGTAAAAATCAGTGCGTTCGGGGTCATTTTGATAAATCTCAAAGGCATACATGGCGATGACTCGGGATGCCCCATCTTCAGCCTTCTGATAGGCCTCGATTTTGGCCCGGGACTTAAACCACTGAACCGCATGTTCCTGGACATCGGGTTTGACGAAGGGCTGAGAGAGAATTCCCTCAACAAAATCAGCAAATTCCTCGTCTTCGACTTGTTGACGCTGCCGATAGTCGTGGACTCTTTTCAGAGGGTCCGGATCGGCGTTGATGAGCGCCAATTCCAGTTCCAGAATCTCGTCCGCACTGGTGAGGGCCTCACACAGAACGGGTTTTTCTTGCTCGGTACTACTCACGATTAATGCAATAGTTGGCTGCTCGGAGTCTTTCATACATACTCTGTATCGGACTAAAATAGTCAAATATTGAGCACTTTTTATTTTCTCTTTAATTTGTTACCAATGAGTCTACTTTTCATGGACACCCAAATTACTAACATATTGGAAAAACAGGTAAAACGGAGACGCACGTTTGCGATTATTTCGCACCCCGACGCGGGTAAAACAACGCTCACCGAAAAGCTCCTCCTTTACGGTGGAGCCATTCATTTGGCGGGTGCCGTGAAAGCGAAAGGCACCCAACGCAACACCACTTCCGACTGGATGGAAATCGAAAAACAACGGGGGATCTCGATCAGCACCTCCGTCTTGCAATTCGAGTATAACGAAACCGTCATTAATTTGTTGGATACCCCGGGGCACAAGGACTTCTCGGAAGATACGTATCGCACCCTCATGGCTGCCGATGCGGCAGTGATGTTGATCGATGGTGCGAAAGGGGTCGAGCCCCAGACGCGCAAGCTTTTTGAAGTCTGTCGCATGCGGGGAATTCCGATCTTCACGTTCATCAACAAGATGGACCGCCCTGCCCGCGAACCGCTCGATCTTCTCGATGATCTCGAACAGGTTCTCGGCATCCGTTCGTGTCCGATGACCTGGCCGATCGGATCCGGTGATCGCTTCCGCGGAGTTTACGATCGCCAGACCAAGGAAATCCTTTTCTTCCATTCCGATCCGAGCGCAGCCAAAGGTAAACGTCTGGATGCGAAGATGACCGGTGTCGATGACCCGGAATTCATGAAGTCACTCGGTGGCGCACGCAACGACGAATACGAAGCGGCCGAACTCTACAACCAATTCAAAAGCGAACTCGAACTTCTGGAAATGGCGGGCGATGAATTCGATTGGGATCGCATTCTCCAAGGACAACTGACCCCGGTGTTTTTCGGATCTGCAGCGAACAATTTCGGTGTCGAACGATTCCTGAACCGCTTCATCGAACTCGCTCCTACTCCGGCACCGAGAAAAGATGCACACAAGACTGAAAACGCGGAAGTCCCACCGACCACTCCGAAGTTCAGCGCATTCGTGTTCAAGATCCAAGCGAACATGGACCCATCCCACCGTGACCGTGTGGCATTCATCCGCATCTGTTCCGGAAAATTCGAACGCAACATGATCGTCAAGCATGCGCGCCTTGAAAAAGACATCAAGCTGGCCATGCCAGTGAGTTTCTTCGGTCAGGAGCGCGTGGTGGTGGAAGAAGCGTGGCCGGGAGACGTGATCGGCCTCGTCGATACCTCTGGCACTCTTCGTATCGGTGATACACTTTCCGAGATCAAAGGCCTTGAATACTCGGGCGTTCCATCGTTCTCTCCGGAACACTTCGCCAGCGTGGTGATTCTCGATCCGATGAAACGCAAGCAACTGCAAAAGGGACTGGAACAGCTTTCGGAAGAAGGTGTTGTTCAGATCTACCGCCAACGCGGACTCGGCGACAAGGATCCGATCCTCGGTGCGGTCGGGGCTCTTCAGTTCGAAGTGCTTCAACACCGCCTGAAGACCGAATACTCGGTCGACGTGCGGATTGAAAAACTTCCGTACGCACATGCGCGTTGGGTACAAGGTCCGAATCTGGATATGGATTTCTTCGAGCGCCGGGAAGATTCACGCGCGCTTTTGGATCGCGATGAATTGCCGGTATTGCTCTTCAAGAGCGAATGGTCGCTTCGTTGGGCAACGGACAACTACAAGCACCTTCAGTTCCTGACGTCTGCGCCGCCGAAACGCACAAACTGATCACGACTGCATGAACTGAAGGATTTCCTCTTTTCTTCTCATGGTATCAATATAACCCAGCTCGATGAGCTGGGTCGTATATGCCTTTTCAAAAGCGAGATAAGAAAGGAGATCCCAACCCTTGTCATCCTTCGCACCGATTCCCTTCAACAGGAAGCGGATCATGCCCGGAAACTCCTTCAGCGTTCCACGCGCCAATTGCCCCAGATCCTGACTCGGTCTCAAAACAAGAAGCGGAACCTGCCTTAATTGATTCGGATTCGAAGCCCGCTGTTCCGGGGTGAGAAGACCGATCGTCTGATTGATGCGTTCGAGGCGTTCGGCATCATTTTCAAGCGAGTCGAGGAATACGGCGTTCAACAGCACCCCGCCGATTTCAGCAATCGTCAGATTCGAACGCTTTATCGTCTGATTCATTTCAACAATCTGTTCGTTCGTGCGTTGATAGCGGATCCCCACCGCAATGATCTTGTCAGATCCGAGATGAACGGCCGGACTCAGGGGTGAAGTCTGTCGGATGCATCCGTCCCCATAAAGGGCTCCATCGAGATTCACCGGTGGAAAAAACACCGGGATCGCACTCGAGGCCATCACATGATCAAGCGTCAGCGGTACGCGAACACCGATGCGCGTGGATCGGATCCACGGTTCGGCCTGTTCATCGCCATCAAAAAAACTGATCGCGGTGCCGGTCAGATAATTCGTCACGGAGAAACTCGCCCCCTTCAAAACACCGTTTTTATAGAATGCCGGCAAGCGATCGAGTTGAAGGACCTGGTCCAGCAACTTGCGGAGCGGCGTCGTATCGAGAAGATGATTCGCGCGTTCCTTGCCCATGGCTCCACCCATTCCCAGGGTTCCTAGCCATTTCGATCCGAGCGATGCAATCGATGCGGGGTCCGTGCGGTAAATTTTTTCGGACTCAAGCCCCGCCCAAAGATCCCCCAATCCCTGAGCGGCGATTGCAAAATGATCCGCGCGGGAAAGCAGATAAGCGGCATTGATCGCACCGGCCGAAACACCGGTCATTACCTTGAATGGAGTTGCATCGGCTCCGGTGACTTCCGCCAGGGCCTTGATCACGCCAACCTGATAAGCGGCGCGCGCGCCTCCTCCAGTCAAAACCAGTCCGATCGTCATGCGCATTCCTCACTCATGAAGGTTCATTTCAAGAAAATGTTCGAAGTTCCTGCGGATCCCGTTGCGATTCATCTTCTGGGTCGTCGTGATTTCACCATAGGCCTGTTCGAAGTCGCGGGAAAGAATGTAGATCCGATAAATGCGTTCCGAAATCGTGCGGTCACGGTAGAGCGCATCGACTGATTCACGAATGCGATTCTTCAGGGCTTCGTCCTCGATCAACACGCCCTCCACCATTCCGGGCTTGAACTTGTAGTCGAGCAGGATGTTCTCTTTCAGCGTGATCAATGCAACCAGTCCGGGCAATTCGTCACCGAGAATGCAGACGTTCGAGATTTCGGGAATCTTGCGGAGCTCGTTTTCGATCGGAACCGGCGCGATCATCCGGCCATTCGGCAACTTGATGATTTCACGGATACGGCCGATGAGATGCAATTGTTTCTCGCCATGATCATCGACGATCCATTCGCCCAAATCTCCGGTCTTCAGCCAGCCGTCAGGAAGCAACACGGAATCGGTTGCTTCGACATCACCATCATAGGAATGGAATACGTGCGGCCCCTTGACCCAGACTTCGCCCTCCGGACTCAGTCGGACCTCGGTGCCCTCCGGCACCAATCCCACAGTTTTTGCAAGGGAAGGAGAACGCGGAAGATGCGTCATGGTGATCAGTCCGGACGTTTCGGACATTCCATAGATTTCCTGAATGTCGATTCCGATGTGGAAAAACCATTCATGCACGAGTGGTGGCAATTTCGCCGCACCGGAAACCGCAAGACGCACACGATCCAATCCCAATTCCTCGCGAATGCGACTTTGATAGACCTGATCGATCAGCCCCCCCACCCATTTCACTTCCACGAGTGTATTCATGAGCCTCGGTTTTCGCAGCTCGACCTGCTCCATCATTCTCTGCCAGATCCGCGGGACAGCGAGAAAAAGCGTTGGTCGCACTTCCTGAAGCTCCGGAATGAATCGATCGAAACCGGAATTGAACCAGACAGGATAACGCATGGTCAGGGCGACCGAAACCGAGTGGAGCTTCTCCGCAACGTGAACCAACGGAAGAAACGAGAATAGCACACCGTTCACGAACGGCAGATTCCATTCCCTTACCAGGATGTCAGCCACAAATGTCAGTTGCTTGAGTCCGAGTAATACTCCCTTCGGAGTCCCGGTGGTTCCGGACGTGAACATCGACACACAGTTCTTTTCGGAATCGATACGCGCTAGAAGTGTTTCGCCCATCAACTCAAGAGATCGGTGATCTTCCGGAACGAGTTCCACCAGTTGTTTTGAAAGTTCGGAAAAAGTCAGGATTGTTCCGTCCGAATCAACGAAGTTCGAATGCTCGTGCGTGTCGCTCACGATCAAGTCGGGGTTCGACACCGCAATCATTTTTTCATACTCGCCACGAAGGGTGTGAGCGTGAATCCCCACCGAAAGCATTCCCGCAAGCCAAGTGCCGAGCTCCCAGTGAACACACTCCGGAGAATTCGGTGCAAAAATCGCAACGCGTTTCTGACGATCATCCTGGTCGAGTTTTCTTTGCAGGAATACCGCAATTCTCACCACCTGCAACCAGTAGGCACGCACCGGAATCGGTTGCCACTTTTGATCCGCATCCTTGTAATAATGGGCCGCAGCCTCGGGCTGATCAAGATACCAAAGATGAAGCCGATGCAGGATCGTCGAGTTATTTCTCATTGCCACCCAGGGACCTGAACTCGGCCGACAAATTCGCCGGTGAATTCATCAAAATGGATTTTGCGTCGTTTGCGTAAATCTTCGAATACCAATAATAGTTGCGTCCGATCAACGTGACGTAGTTGCGTGTCTCCGAATACGGAATCAGATCGAGGAACAGGAGACGGTTGTTCATCGGATAGCGCTTTTTCCAGCGATCCACTGCTTCCGGGCCTGCGTTATATGCCGCCAGAGCCAACTCCACATCACCCTCGAAACGATCAACCAGCATTTCAAAGTAACGGATTCCCACTCGGATGTTTGTTTCGGGCTCAAGCAGTCGCTTCTTGTTCACGCTTCGGTCCATAAGGCGGGCCGTTCTTGGCATGAGTTGCATCAGTCCGGTCGCTCCCACCCGGGATTTCACTTTTTCCTGGAATGCGCTCTCCTGGCGGATCAGCGCCGTGATCAGGAATGGATTCACGCGGGTCACTCTCTCGGCGATGTATTCGAGATATTTCAACGGATAGAAAAGTTTCAGTGTCGCATTCACCACGTACTCGTTCTGAGTGCGGAACACGCTGTCCAGAAGACGGAACAGAGAGATCGCGTCTTTGGCACGGTACGCGAACGTGGCGAGATAAAGCGAAACACCCGGTTCAATGCGATCGAGATAATCCGAACGAACGCGAACCGGAGAGAGGAGCTTCATCACTCCCCGTTGATTGCCGATCTTTTCCATGTCTTCGATCGACTCGATCCAGGAATTAATGGTCGCGTCCTTCGCCGTACGAGTCTTCACGATCGGATCAACCGGAAGCTCCAAGTTACCCACCAGAAGCGAATTGCCTTTGGTTACCGAAAGCGTGTGAAAGCCCAGTGGGTTCGCCTTGAACAACTGTTCATAGGAGGAGAAGAACTCATCCCGCTTGGCATCGACCTTCGAACAATAGGTGTTCCAGTAATGGGCACGAATGGAAAATTCGCTGACACCAAGCTTGGCCAACCGACTGAAAACCGGTTTCGCTTCTCCGCAACGCTCTTGCATGACCAGGAACAGGCCAAGACGGAACTGGGAATTCAACAGATACTTGTCCGGCACCGCTTTTGGATTCAGGGAGAAGCACTCTCCCCCTTTCCGATAGAGGGCGATCGCTTTTTCGATCATCGCTTCATCCGGAAGGAACTCTTCGGCTTTAAGCCCGAGGTAATTGTAAAGTTCGACAGACCCGCAAGTTTCACCGCGGACAAGTTTATCTCCCAATGCATCGATTTCCGGAGACCATGACGTGATTTTCTTCAGTGCGTGATAATAATCACCGGGTTGTTGATGAGGGGCGGGCTCGATGATTCCCTTGCGAAGATTCGCAACAACCGCTTCGACATTCCTGCGTTTCTTTTGTTTTGTTTTCGTATGATTCAAAAAGAATGGTGAGGGCTTTGCAACCGGAACAATCGGGGTAACGACGGTACCGGCGATTTCGGATTCTCCGTTTTCCGATTCCGACTCCGACTCTTCCTCGTCATTCGCCTCTTCGATGAAAATCCCGTAATTCCATTCGGGCTTCAGGTACTGGCACTCTTGCACATCACTGAATTTCTGCAAGCAACTCCGGTGGTCCTTCGCAGAGATCTTTCCTGAAACCAGAGTCAGCAAATCCTTGCGTTTCTTGCTGATCTCGCGATCGGAAGGATTCTTTTCGATCGCCTCGGACAATCGGGGGCCGCTACCTGTCGAAACCAACGCGAAATCCATCTTGCGGATCGGGATGTCTTTTTCGAGGTCGAGTGTTTTACCTGTACTGCATGAAAGGAAGGCGGGCAAAAGCCCGGTCAAAATGGAGGTGTGCAAAAGCTGTTTTCGCAAGTAGAATGGCATGGATGCAAACTCCGTCTTTCCTCTGGATAACCGATCCCTGGTCAACACTTCATCATTCAAAGGATACCACGCTGAGACTGATGCATGAAGCCCTTAACATGGGGATTCCCACTTTTTGGACAGCGTCGGATTTCATTTTTTCGGCTCCCAACCCCGGCGAAATCATGGCGGTGAAAGCCCCTGCCATTTCCGATCTTGCTCAACTGGATCAAATCACACCCCACGCAATTCCGCTGTCAAGTTTTCATCAAATTCATGTGCGCACCGACCCACCCGTGGATGATGCATACCGTTCATTGATTGATCGACTGATTACCAATGGCGCGCAGGATGGTGTGATTCTCAATCCGCCGGAACTATTGAAACACCAAAGCGAGAAAATCCCGCACACAGCGCTGATGCGATACGCACCGAAGATGATGGTGGTGCGCCTCCCTGAAGACATCGATGTGCTGATGCCACTGTTCAAGACTGATTCTGAAATCGTCAGCAAGCCGCTTCACCTTGCCCAGAGCATCGGTGTTGCGAAGCACATCACTCCCGAATCCCGGAATGGATGGCACCGCTTGCTGGACAGTTTGACCGAGGGATTCACCCAGCCCATCCTGATCCAGGAATTCCTTCCGGGGATCCATCATGGTGAAACACGATTGTGGTTTGCAGGCGACACCCTGGTCGGAGCGTTGAAAAAATACCCGAAAAAAGGCGATTTTCGGGTCTTGATCGACGAGGGTTCGACGATCAACGCACACCAACTCAATGCGAGTGAACTGGCCATTGCAGAGGCGATCGGCAAAACGAATCAGTCTTTGGGAATCCTGATGGCGGCGGTTGACCTGATTGATGATAAAATTTGCGACTACAACATCACCAGCCCGGGATTGCTGATCCAGCTGGAAGAAGTGAATGATGGAAAGAATCTGGCTAGAATCGTTTTAGACCGGGCACTGGAATACCGTGCACCCGTGGCTCGCGAATGAGCTTTTGCAATTCATCGAACTTCTGCTGAAGACTAAGTGCCTGAACATCTTCTTTTGCGACTTTTGATCCGACCTGAATCGGATCGGTCGTGGTGGTGACATACCTGGACATCGCTTCCTTGAGCTTGCCTTCGCGGCGCAAGTCAGTGAGTTTTTTCTTCGCCCCTTCGATCGAGTAGCGCTCGACATGAAGAAGATGCTTCACCAGAACAAGCGATTCGATATGGGTACGACGGTAAACGCGTTGACCGGATTTCGCTTTTTCAGCGGCAAGGAACGGGAATTCGCTTTCCCAGAAACGGATTACGTAAGGCTTCACGCCGACGATTTCGGCCACATCACCGATGCGGAAATAAATGCGATCGGGAATCAGGACCGGATTCATTCTCAATCCTCTTGGTCGTCGTCTTTGCTGGCGCGGCGACGGATCATGTCGGTGGTGATTTCTTTGCCTTTCAGTGTGTCATTTACTTCGGCACGGAGCACTTGGGATGGCTTGAAGGTCAACACGCGACGTGCTGAAATCTCGATGGATTCGCCTGTCTGAGGGTTACGACCGGTACGGGAACGCTTTTCGCGGACCACGAAATTTCCAAAACCGGAAATCTTGATCTTTCCACTACTTGCTGTGAGTTCGTTCTTCATCGTATCAAAAAGAAGTTCCACCATGTCGGCGGCCTCTTTTTTGGAAAAACCAATTTTTTCGTGAATAGAATCAACCAAATCCGCTTTAGTTAAGGCCATTTATCCTCTCAATCCAGCTTTGAACTCCTCTTGCCATTTCTGCACGATGATTTCAGAGCATTGATCTACTTGTTTTTCTTCCAAGCTCTTCGCATCGTCCGAGAAAATCACGCGAACACCAATGCTGATTTTTCCTTCAGGGATGTGAGCTCCCTTATAAGTATCAAAAATCTTTACGACTTTTGCAATCGGCTTCCCGTGTTTTAGTGCAGATTGTATTAAATTTTCTGCCGGCACCGTTTCATCCACGAGAAGAGCGAAGTCACGCTCCATCGTCGGGAAGCTCGACCACGCCTTGAAAGAGCGTTCTTTCATTGGCGTCAAAGAAATGACAGGGTCAATGTCGAACTCAGCCCAGTAAATCGGGTTGCGCAATTTCAACTCGGTTTCGAGTTTTGGATGAACGCGACCGAAGAAACCAATCGACTCCTTGCCCACTGCCACCTGTACGGTCTGACCGGAATGAAACAGGGAAGAATACTTTCCGAAAGAAGTGGAATCCAACAACTGAGCATCGGCCGCACGCATGCGAATGCCTTTGGTGGCCAGACCTTCAAACAGGTTTTCCACGATTGCTTTCAGGTCGAAGAAATCGACTGATCCCTGTTCGGCTTGTACCGCCTGTGAGAAGCGCGGACCCGCGATCAAGAAACTCATTCTCCAGGTTTCCTTCACTCCGGTCTCGGTTTCACTTTTCGCTTCGATCACCTGGCCCACCGGCGCATTGAACACCGGACGCACTTCGAACAAGCGCACTGCCAATGGATCCATTCCGAAGTGATGGCGCTCGTTTTCCTGATAAGCGCGGATCATGCCCGGCAACAGGGACGGAACCATGTAACCTTGTTCTTCTGAAAGCGGGTTCATGATTTTCACCGAAGACTTCATGCCGAACTTCTCAAGCCATGATTCGCTCATGAATGAGTAATTCAGAACTTCGGACATTCCCTCACCTGCAAGGAGATCCTTCATCGCATCGATGGTCGAAAGGCGGTGATGAAGCGTGTTGCCCTGATTCGGTTTCGGCATTCCGCTCAATGCCGGAATCGTGGTCGGGATCGCATCGTAACCGATAGACCGCGCCACTTCCTCGGCGATATCCTGCGGAATGTTCAGATCCAGGCGATAAGCCGGGGAAGTCACCTCAAAGTCCGGTCCCATCATCTGCACTTGGCAATCCAGCGAGCGGAGGATTTCGAGGATCTTCGCTTCGGTCAAATCCGTACCCAGGAAAGAATTGATGTACTGGGAGGAGGTCTTGATTTTTTTCAATGCGATTTGCGCGCGGGATGGAAGTTGCGCTTTCACGGAACCCGCCACATCACCGCCAGCGACCTTCATTACGAGATCAGCAAGACGGGCGATCGCTTCGGCATGTCCGCTCGGATCGATGCCTTTTTCAAAACGCAAGGACGCTTCGGAACGGCGAGCGAAACGGAAGGCCGCACGACGAACGAGCGTCGGGTTGAACTCTGCGCACTCGAGGAAGATGTTCTTCGTGTTGTCGGAAACTTCACTGTTCCCGCCACCCATGACGCCGGCAAGACCCACCGGTTTTTTGCCGTCGACGATC
>JBEIKL010000038.1:0-15820 GCA_040379745.1 Bdellovibrionales bacterium
CCCATGTTTTCATGGGGTCTGTCTATCGCGGTTCCGGACCGAATCAAAGTCAAATTTTGTGAAGATCCTCGAGAACTTCTTTCATCGGTAGCCCCACCACGTTGGTGTAGCTGCCGTTGATTTTCTCGATCAGGACCATGCCATACCCCTGAGCCGCATACGCCCCCGCCTTGTCCATGCTTTCACCCTTGGAGAGGTAGAACTCCTGATCGACTTTACTCAACTTTCTCATGGTAACCAGGGTCTTCACCACCCTGGAAACGGTCTTCACCACCTTGCCCTTTGAAACCTTGGCAAGAGAATAGCCTGTCAAGACCGTGTGGGTTTTCCCTTGGATTGCAGAAATCATTTTCAGGGCGTCTTTTTCATCGACCGGTTTTCCCAAGATCTTGCCTTGAGGACTGACCACGGTGGTATCGGCAGCAATGATGACCGCCGTTTCACCACTGGCCATGATTTTTTGCCCCACCGCCAAAGCTTTCTCGTGCGAAAGCCGTTTCACCATTGCGGCAGGCGTTTCCTTTTTCAACGGGGTTTCATCCACGTCCGAAACCATGATTTCAAATCGCACTCCCGCCCAAGTCAGCAGTTCTTTTCTTCTCGGCGAACCGGATGCCAGAATCACTTTTTGATTTTTCATTTTTCCACCTTGTAAAATCGGAAGGCTTTCTGCGCATCCGAGGGTTGAGGGAATACGGGAAACAGGAGCACAGTTCCCCTTTCGGAGTGAATCACACTCACTCCGGTTTGAAGAATGCGGTCTGCACGGAATGTATCTCGATCTGCCGGTTCGCGCGCAGTGAACGAAAGCGTGATCACCCCGTCACTGAATCCGGTACTGACATCGAACCGTGCCGGCATCGACGACTCGATCACCTCATCCAGCACCTTCAGGAACTGCAGCGTCCATTCGATCGAACATCCTTTCGGAAGGATTTCCTTTTTCAACCACTCCAGGCACTGATCTCGGGTTCCCTGATCGAACGCCATTTTTGAGGATCGCAGGAATTCACCGATCGGGGCATAGGACCATTCGTAAAATCGGGCCGAACCCTGATAGTCGTAAGGCTTGCGTTCGGAAACCGTTGAAAAATACGGGGATTGCATCAGCTCGCGGTTGGAAACCAGTGGTTCTCCGGAGATGAAGTGCACCAACCGTGCGACCTCGATCGCGGGGCCGCTGCCCAGCTTGCTTTGGAGCGCGAATTCAAATTTTCGCAACTGATCGGGCGACGAAACATCGACAAACACGGCAGCCAGGGAGTCAGACTTCCGCGCACTGGCGATTTTTGCGATTAAATCATCCTCGTTGACGGCAAGATCGAGCCTGACCTGTTGCGAGACCGAGATCTCGGCAAGAAAACTCGCGTCAGCAGGATGGTGGGACAGCAAAAGAATCTGATTTTCAGGATTTTCCAACACGCATTCTCCCTATTTGCTATATTCTCCATCAAGCGCGGAAGGAAAACAACATGAGCGACAGTCCAAGCAAGATTTTCAAACCCGAAGAATTCCATCTCTCCAACGGTATTCCGGTCATTCTCCAGCACCTCGACAGTTCGGTTGGAACTTTCCACTGGTGGAATCTCACCGGAAGTACCGACGAGCGTCCGGAAGAAGCGGGGTTCGCCCACTTCCTCGAACACATGCTGTTCAAGGATTCCGGCGCGAAAGACACCGGTCAAGCGTCCACAGGGAAACTCGCGAAAGCGATCGAATCCCTCGGTGGCGAAGTGAACGCGTACACCACTTTCGACCAGACGGTTTACCATGTCACTTGTTCCGAACAGTACTGGGAACAAGCGGTCGATCAGTTCAGCACGATGGCTCAGCCACAACAGTTCCTGAAAGAGGATTTCGAGCGTGAGCGCGAAGTGATCCTCGAAGAACTCCGTCGGGGCGAGGACTCTCCGGATCGCCAGCTCTATCAGAATCTTTTCTCACTTACTTACAAGAAGCACCCCTACAACCGCCCGGTGATCGGCTATGTGAAAACCCTGAAGGCCGCGAACGTGAAAATGCTCGAAGCGTTCTACCGTAGACAATACGTTTCTTCCCAAATGGGGCTCGTGCTCGTGGGTCCGATCCATGACGGAACCGGAGCAAGAAAGAAGAAGCTCCTTTCAATCCTGGAAAAACGCCTGGGTAAGATGAAGATCGCGAAGAAACCTCTTCCGAAGCGCGGTCGTCCGATCGAGTCTCCTCACTCGAACGGCATGAGGATGATGGCCAAGCATTTCGACATCAACATGCCTCAATTCGCTGCCTCATTCCGCATTCCAGATCTCCAACATCATGACATTCCGATGTTGGAAGTGATGTCCGGAATTCTCGGGATGGGTGACTCCTCCCGCCTCTATCAGAATCTTTTTTACGGCAAATCCCTTGTCAACGACATCAGCACCAGTGTTTATGTTCCGCGCGATCCGGGAATGTTCATTCTTTCCGCCGAACTGAAACGAACCGAGGACCTGATCGAGGTTTGCAAGAGCTTTACTGAAGAGCGGAACCGCCTCATCACTGAGCGGGTCACGAAAAGCGAGATCGAACGCGTGGTTACGAACATTGAAAGCGAGAAAATGTACTCGACCCAGACCGTGGATGGTCTCGCCGGTCGACTCGGCTTCCTGCGCTTTTCTCTTGGCGATTTGAACTTCGACCATGAATACCTCGATTTGGTCAAATCGGTCACACCTGAAACCGTGAAGAAACTCGCGGAACAGTACCTCGAACCGAACCGCATGAGCGGCGTTCTCTATCAGCCGAAAAAGGAAACGCTTCTGAGTTCAAAGGAACTCTGCAGTGGATTTGAGAAGCTGCATTCTCCGGCCAAGGTGATGAAGAAACCGAAAACGGAGAAGAAAGAACCGCTCCAACCGGAAATCTTCACCACATCGAGCGGACTGCGCGTTGCCTATCTGGAAAAGCCGGGAACACCGGTTTTCTCCCTTCATACGGCAGCGATGGGCGGCTCCCGCCTCGAAACCCTCAAGGGTTGCCCGTTCGGTGGAGTCAGTCACCTGGTTTCACAGGTTTGGGCAAAGGGAACTCCACGCTACAATTCTAAAGAACTCAGTAATATCATCGAAAGCAGTGCTGCCTCACTCGATGGATTCAGCGGACGCAACACGATCGGTCTTCAATCCACCGGTTTGGTTCGGGATTGGGCGAAGCTTTCCGATATTTTCGAAGAAGTGTTGCTCACACCGACATTCGCCGAAGATGAGCTCCATCATGCGAAACGCGTGACTGAGGATTCAATCAAGTCGATTCCGGATCACTCCTCGCAGGTGTGCTCGAAACTGTTCATGGAGAACCTGTTTCCCCATCACCCGTATGGAAAACACGTTCTTGGAACCATCGAGGATCTGGCCCTGATCGGACGCGATCACCTTTCCGAACTCCACCAGGATTGGGTGACTCCGAAGAACATGACCATGACCCTGGTCGGCGGCGTCTCGCGTGATGACTTTCAGGAATGGTTGTCGGAAGTAGATGCAAAACTATCCGCTCGCAAAGGTGAGGACCTCAAACACTCGGCTTTGAAAGCGGAACCGATGATGAATGCGCCACGATGGGCTCATGCCGATTTCGCACGGGAACAAACCCACATCATGATTGGCGGACACGGACTTTCCATGTTTGATCCGGAACGATATGCACTGAAGATCCTGCAAAACATCCTCGGCGGCCAGAGCGGTCGTCTCTTCATCGAACTTCGTGAGAAGAAATCCATGGCTTATTCGGTTTCACCGATGTCGATGGAAGGCATCGAACCGGGATATGTGGGAACCTACATCGCTTGTGCTCCTCACAAGAAGGACGAAGCGATTGCGGGAATCCATACTGTGATCGAGAATCTGATCCAAAAAGGGCCGACAGCAGCAGAGCTGGAGCGCGCCAAGAATTACTACCTTGGTCAACGGGCGATGGATCTTCAAAGCACTTGGTCCCTGGCGAGCAGTTTCGGGCTAGAACTCCTTTATCGCGATCAAATCCTTCTGGAATCACAGATCCGCAAGGAAATCAGCAAGGTCACTGCGAAACAGGTTCAAAAAATTGGCGAAAAGCTATTTTTAAATAAAAACCATTTAACCGTTGTCGTCTCCTGAGCCTTCGTGAGAAAATAGGGATATGAGTGGCGGACTTCTTTTGGAAGCCAGCGCTGAATCCTTCTTCTACGAGCTCGTGCACGGCGCGGTCAAAAATCAGAAACTGAACATCCGGGGCGAAACCGAGTACTATGTCGTGCGGCTCCTGAGTCGATTCATTTTCAGCGAATCCTTGTATTCGAAAAACAGCGAAGGCGCACTGGAAGACCAACCCATCGCCATCCTGTTCAAGGAAGCGCTCGAGGCGGAAACCCCGCCCGCCCAGAAAACACTGTTCCAGAATGTCGGCGACATCTCCCTCTATAAAGCCGGGTTTTTTCAGGAAAGCCTGAATCGCGCACGCATCGATGTCGATTACTACATCGGCCTGGGAGGAGCGGCCTATCTGAATGCGGCCAAGATCACTGATGATCGTCACCACCAGGATCTGTTCTCGGAACTTTCCGACAAGTTCGACCGATGCGTGAAGGTGCTTTTCGAGGTCAGCGAGAAAACCCTGCTTTCTCAACCCAAATCCGAAAGCGATCTTTATCGCATGGTGGATCTTTGGTCCAACACCGGTAGCGAACGCGTCGCTCGCGTTCTTAAAAAATCCGGAATCAAGCTGAAATGAAAAAAGCCACTGTCGCGACGACCGTGGCTTTTCCCTGAACTACTTCAAATCAATGGATTAGAACTCGAGAGTCACTTTGACCATGCGGTCACCCTGCTTGATCTGATTGACCACATCTTGCCCTTCGATCACCTGACCGAAAGCGGTGTATTGGCCATCGAGATGAGCGTGATTGCCCAGCATGATGAAAAATTGGGAGTCGGCTGAATTCGGATCCATCGCACGTGCCATGGAAACCACGCCGGTCACGTGCTTGCGGGAATTGAATTCCGCTTTGAGCTTCACGCCGGAACCGCCGGTTCCAGTACCGGTCGGGTCACCACCTTGGATGACAAAGCCCGGAACAACGCGGTGAAAGACCACGTCATTGTAGAAGCCGTTCTGAACGAGTTCAGCAATCCTGCGCACGGTTTTCGGGGCGTCATCGCTGTAGAAACGGTACTTGATGATTCCGCGGGTGGTTTGCAAAACCACCACTACTTTGGACAAACCCTGTTCGTCCGTTTTCAGTGCTGATTCGAGGTCTTGAGAGGTCGGGCTTTCGATTACCATAGTATTTTCTCCTGAACTGATAAATGAGTCGCGGGTCACATTTCCTGGAACCATCACATAAAAGTAGGCAAATACACCCATTCCCGAAACGAGAGTGGCGATTGTGACTTTCCAAGTTCTATTTGCGCCCATAAAGTGGTATTTAAACTACCGTGGATCAGATACAGGATCAATCTCATAAAGCCGGATCAACCGTCATGGGTTTCTGGCAACATCTCGACGAACTGAAGACCAGACTCATCCGAAGCCTGATGATCTTCTTTGCCGGCTTCCTGATCTGTTACTTTTTCACGAATAAACCGGTCATGGAATTCCTTCAAAAACCGCTGTTTGAGGCTCTTCCAGTCGATCAGCGTAAACTCTACTTCACCAACATCTTTGAGAATTTCCTGACCCATCTGAAGATCGCGGGGTACTCATCCCTGTTTCTCTTCTCCCCATTCTATTTTCATCAATTCTGGTCGTTTATCGCACCCGGCCTCCATTCCCGGGAACGAAAGATGGTCATGCCGTTCATCACGTTCGCTTCCGGTTTCTTCATCAGTGGAGCCGCTTTTGCGTATTACGTGTTGTTTCCGGTTGGGTTCAAGTACTTCATGGAGTTCGGTCTCCCGACCGACATGCCTTTACTAACTATTGATAATTACTATGGAACCTGCCTCAAGCTCATGCTCCTCTTCGGGGTGGCGTTTGAGTTACCGGTATTGCTGGTTCTGTTGGGCGTTTTGGGGGTCGTCGATGCCGAAACCCTTCGTTCTCAAAGGAAAAACGCCATTATCGGGATCACCATCGTTGCCGCATTCGTGGCCCCGCCCGATGCGGTTTCCATGCTCCTTCTTATGGCTCCTCTCTATCTGATGTATGAAGGTGCCATTCTCGTGATTCAGTACATTGTAAAACCGCAAAAAGCGTGATAAATCCTTACCCTACTCAAACAACTCTTTGCTCGCACCATTTCGGTACGGGCTGCTAACCATAAGGAGAAAATAATGGCTAAGAAGTTGCCTGGTTACGAAACCACCATCATCACACGCGTCGACATGTCCGACGAATCCCTGAAAACCCTCAAAGATCGCCTCTTCGCGATCGTGAAGGATTTCGGCGGCGAACTCGTTTATCAAGAAGACTGGGGTAAGAGAAAATTCTCCTATCCAATGCAAAAAGAAGTTCGCGGTCAGTACACTCACATCGTGTTCACTGGCTCTACCGGCGTTGTTGCCGAGCTCGAGCGTAACCTTCGCTTGAACGAATCCACCCTTCGCTTCATGACTGTTGTTCTTGCAAAAGAATTCAACAAAGAAGAGTACATGAAACAACTCGGAACAGGCACTCCACTGAAACGTGAAGAGCGCACTGAAGCAGCTCCTGCTGCAATCTAATCAACCCATAATTTTTTTAAAGGATAAAGATCATGTCTAAAGAAATGAAAGAAAAAGCACCTAAAAAACGCCAAGACGAAGATTTCGATATGGATGATGCAATGGACGAAGGCAAAGGCCGTCGTAAATTCTCTTCCGGTGGCAAAAAGAAAAGCTGCCGCTTCATGAGTGGTGAAGAAGATATCAACAACATCAATTACAAGAACCCGAAATTCCTTTCCACGTTCATGACTGAACATGGAAAGATCGTTTCCCGCCGCATCACCGGTAACTGTGCAATGGTTCAACGCAAACTCGCGCTTGAAATCAAACGCGCTCGTAACCTTGGTTTGCTTGGATTCACCGGAATCGGACCGAACTTCAACTAATCAATCGTGGCGACCCGATTAAAATTCAAACAAGGAACGGTTCAAAGTCAATGGCTTT
The DNA here is from genome assembly GCA_040379745.1 of Bdellovibrionales bacterium. GTDB lineage: Bacteria > Bdellovibrionota > UBA1018 > UBA1018 > CAIMNF01 > CAIMNF01. The sequence goes on from JBEIKL010000038.1 coordinate 7,083, forward strand.
GGGCTGTTCCTTTTTTTCTTCCTGCCCTTTTCTTCCAAAGTTCCCTTTTCGCATTCATTTCCCCTCTTCCTTTTTTCGTGTCTGCACTGAAAAACAGGACTTGGATCGCCGTTCTTTCCGTGATCACGAACGCCTCCATCCTGTTTGCCATTGAGAAAAATCTATCCACCCTGGCGTTACCCATCTGGTACTGGCTCAGCATCGGAATCAGCTTTCCGCTCTTCATTCGTGCTACTAAACGTGTTCCTTCCGCATTTTTTGCCTCTTTCACCCTTTCGATCTCCGTACTGCTCGCTGGTATCAACTTCGTGGCAAATCAAAATCATCTGAACCTGGTGGATTACACGCGGGCGATCGTCTCTAGCAACGTCGATCAACTTCTGACCATCCCGGATCACCCGATCAAGAAGTGGATCGAGGAACAGGGTCGCTCTGAAATGATCCATAATCTCATGCTCGAACTTCCTTCGGGGATCCTGATCGCCATTATTCTCTGTTACTGGTTCAATCTGCTCCTTGCGTTTCGCACAATCCCAGGGTTTTTATCCCGTGCGTTCTGGGGTTCTTACAAGAATCCGGAGTGGCTCATCTGGCCGACCTTAATTACTGGATTTCTTTACGCTTATTCCGATCACGCCCTCTTTTACATCGGCATGAACGGGATGAAGATTTTCCTCCTTTTTTACGGGTTCCAAGGTCTCAGTATCGTGACCTATGTATTGAATCAAAAACAGATTTATGGACTGATGCGCCCACTCATCTATGGGTTGATTATTTTCATTGCATCCCCCTTTGCGTTTGCCCTCGGTTTTTTTGACCAGTGGTTTGACTTTCGACGCAAATTCGGGCAATCCTAAGTGTCCGCAATCAAGGAGAATTTATGTTAGTAATTTTGAAAGAAAACGTTGAGAATCTTGGCCGTATTGGTGATGTCGTTAAGGTGACAGATGGTTACGCTCGTAACTTCCTGATCCCGAAAAAACTGGTGGTACCAGCGAACGAAAACAACATCGCTGCCATTGATCACCAAAAGAAAATGCTCGAGAAGAAACGCGCAGCTGAAAAACTCTCTGCTGAAGAACTCGCGAAGAAAATCTCCGGCTTCACTTGTAACATCTCCCGCAAAGTCGGCGAGAAAGACAAGCTCTTCGGATCTGTGACTGCAACTGACATCGCAGACGCACTCACTGCAGGTGGAATCGCCGTTGAAAAACGCTCCATCCACGTGAAAGAGCCAATCAAAGCATTGGGCGTTCACACTGTTGAAATCAAGTTGCTTCCTGAAGTAACCGCAAACCTCAAGGTTTGGGTTGTTAAAGAGGGAGCTTAATCCCTTGCCTGAGAACCACGCAGTACCGGTGTCTCAAAGAAAAAAATTGCCTCATGATCTGGACGCCGAAAGGTCAGTTCTTGGAGCGGTGTTGGTTAACAACAGCGCTTTGGACGCCGTACGCGAAGAAGGTTTGGAAGAGCGTGATTTTTTCATCGATGCTCACCAGAAGATTTTTGAAATGGCCTGCTCGGTTTCCGATCAAGGAAAGCCGGTGGATCTGGTCACACTTTCCGATGGATTGCGGAATCGGAATTGGTATGAAGTCGTCGGTGGTATCGAAACCCTGACCGGACTCTATGACCAGGCTTCATTTCAGATGGCGAACGTGGTTCACTACGCCAGAATCGTACGCGACAAAGCTCTTCAGCGCCGACTGATCGAGACCTGTTCCAACATCATGGACGAGGGCTTGACCGGTGTTGAAAACACCGATGCTTACATCGACACCGCAGAAACGCGCATCTTCGATGTTTCCCAGAAAAAAGTCCAACGCGCCTTCACCTCGATTGCGGAAGTCATCGCTGGAAACATGAGCAAGGTTCAGGAACTCTTTGTCTCCGGTAAAAAAGACGTGGTTGGGCTTCCGACCGGTTTCACCGACTTTGACAAGATGACCACGGGTCTCCACCCTGGTCAGATCATGATTCTTGCGGCTCGTCCGGGTATGGGTAAGACCTCTCTCTTCATTTCAGCCCTCCTTCATTGTTCTGTTGCACAAGATGCGGTTGCCGCACTTTTCTCTCTCGAGATGTCGAAAGAGGAAATGGGCTTCAAGTTCTTCTCGGGTCTGAGTCGTATCGATTCCCGTCGATTGAAAACCGGTGAATTGGCCAAAGAAGAATTCCGCCGATTGATGGAAGCCGCCGACAAACTCGGCCAGGCCCGCATTCACATCGATGACACCCCGGGTTTGAGTGTTCTGGATTTGCGTGCTCGTTGTCGCCGATTGAAGGCCAAAGAAAAGCGCTTGGATCTGATCGTAGTCGATTACCTCCAACTCATGCGAGGACCGAAGAATTCCGGTGCCGGCACCAGCCGTGAACAGGAAATTTCATCCATCAGCCGAGGCCTCAAGGAACTCGCCAAGGAACTCCACGTTCCGATCATTGCGCTTTCCCAGTTGAGTCGGGGTGTGGAAAGCCGCCCTGACAAGCGTCCGATGCTGAGCGATCTCCGTGAATCCGGTGCGATCGAGCAGGATGCCGACATGGTTTGCTTCATTTACCGTGACGACTATTACAACAAGGACTCCGATGAAAAGGGCGTAGCCGAACTGATTCTCGCCAAGAACCGTCATGGTGAACCGGGTACAGCCAAACTGGCGTGGCTCGGTCAGTACACGTTGTTTGCGAATCTTGCCGACAACGGACAGCCCGCTTCTCCGCCTCAGACGATGCGCAAACCAAGCTCTCAGAATCCGGACGATTTCACACTCTAAGCAACTGAATTTCATCAAAATTCCTTGCGATTTTAATCATTTGGCGATACTAGCACCGCATCATGCGAATTCTGGTAACGGTCCTCACCTTGTCCATCTGGATGGTGGCCTGTTCGAATCCTTTTTCGAGCAGGAAAGAGCCGGTATTGGCCGAGAACCCGAAAGTCAGATCCGATGCGTGCGTATCGGTCCGCCTCGATGACTATCGCATCAATCCTACGCAATTCCGATCAATCATCCGATGCCTGAACCAGAGTCACGAATTGCAACCGATGGAAATCTGGGCCGAGTCCCTTTCCGATCAGGAAATCCTTCCCCTCAGTAATCAGCTCTCGGCAATCATACAAAATGACCCTTCATTTCTGCGCTCTCTCAGCGATGTCTATGCCGACATTCGCAATCAGGGTGAATTCGAACCCTTGATTCGAAACATCTTTCTCGGCTTGAACACGAGTGAAAAGCGTTCCGGCTTGATCACCTTGTTGAATCGACATTCTCCATGGATCCGCAAGATGCTGAATCAGGATCAATACTCGATCGGTTTTCAGAACCTGCTTGCCATGAATGGGGTGATGGCTCTTCAACGATTCCGGACCAATGAATTCCCGGGAGACGGACTGAAACCCTTGCTCGTGGCTCTCTATCGGTATCGATCCCATCCTGACTCGTCCAACTTTCAGGGACTGTTCCAATTGTTTTCTAAAATCCGGTATGGAATCCTTCGTGACCGGAAGAATGCCGAAAAAATCACCGCAATCCTGAACTGGTTGATGGAACAGGATCGACTCGTCACCATCTCGAAGGCGGGTGCAACCTTGATGGAGAGTCCGATTCGTTGCTTCAACGATGGCTTGAAGCTTGATCAGCCGTTTGAAACCCTGCTGAAGAATCTATCTTCACTCAATCCGAAACGTGCATCCGCTTATTTTCAGAAAAACCTATCTCCGCTTCTTGTCCTGGGAAACGGATACTGCACCATTCCTGATTCCGTGATGAATGCGGCAGAAATTCTGAATCAAGCTGCATCGTTCGAAGGATTCACGCCGTTCTTCGCTTTGATACAGCCACTGTTCCGGTTTCCCGTTTTTTCAAAAACACTGGTCAGTGACTCATTCCGGGACTTGGCCAAGGATCTCCGCCCCTACAACTCAAGCCATCTGTTTCAAGACATGGTCACACTTGGTAACTGGTTTTCCACCAATCCTGTCATTCAGGGCGAGATCGGAAATCTGTTTGATTCGATTCATTCGGAATTCGCACCCGATGAAATCCTCTTTTTCCTGAGTCTGGTTCCAAACGACCCCCTATCACTGAATACCTTTCAGAAAATCGTGAGTCGCGTCGGCAAACCGAAACTGCCGCCGATTCCATCAAACCAGGATTGGCTGGCACCGTTTCAGAAAGCCAACTTCGAACCGGTGATCGCATTGTTCCTGAAAATGAACAATGAGAAGAAAATCGCTCCGTTCCTTGATCGTCTGATTTTTCTGTTCCGTGATCTTTTGACACGCGGAAAGCAATCGCAAACCAAGACTGCATCCGGTTCACCCCTGAGTGAACCTCGTTTACCATTCAGTGACTGGCTCTTGCCCCGCCCCGATCCGATCCGAACTTCTGAGATCCCTTCCGATGCATGTGCCCGCATTCCACTGCGCTTCCGGTTTTTCATTCCACCGGTCGGCAAAGACCAAATGATTTATTTTGACGAGTTGGATCGCATCGCCCGTTGTTTCGGCTCCAGCCAAACGTTTGCAAAACTGGATGACCTCGTCCGGTTCATTGTCAAAAAAGACGAGTCCGGCAATCTGTTCTCCAAACTGAACCGAATGCAATCCGAAGCACTGGGTTTCATGATCATGAACGATCATCGAGAGTCACTCGATGATTTCGAACGCTTCATCCGGCAAGGAAAGGGCGATCTTCAAAATCTGAAGCAAGTTTTTGAGGCGGTTTCAAAATTAATTCGGTTGGCAAAGAGTGACATCAAGGCAGCAACTGCTTTGCGAAAAGCCGGTGCAGAACTGATCTCGGAACCGTTGACGTGGAAGGCGATCGCTCAACAAACCGAAGCCCCCCGTGATCCGTTCATGGTTTCAATTGAACCGCTTCGATTGAAACTCCGCACTCTGGTTCTCCAGTCTTTACCCGCTCTTTTTGAACGTCACTGCAAGAGTCTGAATGCGAACACCGATTCGTGTATTCTGGACCGTGATCAGGTGATCACTTATCGCCAGTCTCCGTCAGTGCTTGCTGATCAGATCGTCACTGAATACCTGGATTCTTTCCAATCCTGGATTCACCCCAATGATTCAAAGAAGTGGGAGTACCGGAAATCAGGACGTAAATCCGTTTCCTCCATCGAGTACCATCTGAATCCCTTGATCCATCAGATCCGCAACAGACCGGATGCGATCGAAGGGGCATTTGACTTCCTGAAAGAGACCAGAAAGCGTGGAACCGATCTGGGAATGCTCCTCAAGGAAAAGGCAGATCGATTCACGGTCGTTGCCTATTATTTCCAGAACGGCAGCTATCCGGATCAACGGTTCGAATTCCACCCGACCGCCAGGATCCGCGTGCTGAATGATCTGGATCGACTTGAACTCCTTGCCATCAATTCCGATTTCAAACCGTTCGGGTGGCTGAAAAATTTCGGAATGGGATTCATCCGTGAAATCGCCACCTCTTGGGGTGATGAACCGGTAAGCAAGCGACCGCGGTTCGGAACCAGTGAAACACTGGCTGAAGCCAGACTCTCGATTCGTCGTCAGCATCAACGGTACGAATCGGAGATTCTCCGCAGACTCGGAAATTGCAAATCGGTATCCGATGAGGACGAATCATTCTTTCGGGTTTGCAATGCGGAACTCAGTGACATACAAGCCCGAATCTTCAATCTCGGATTACTGCTCGACATGATGGATTCCTCTTCCAATATGGTGTTTTTCAGGAATCTCTTTTACGGTTTCTATGGACGCAATAAACCGGATCAAAAAGATTTATTCGTCGACGGGGTAAAGGAACAGCGGGAATGTATCCTTGAGAACACTCCGGATGAACGTTGCAACGCCGATTTGTTGCACTTGGTTCCACGGATCACCCGTCTTGGACTTTTGCACCAGACCGGACTCACGCTGGCCGCTGGAAACACGCTTGCCACCGATGCAGTGGTTCGCATTCTTGATCACACCCTCGATTGGAAACTTGAAAAACAATTTTCGGAGTTCCTGGCTTCCCGCCCAGCAGAAACGGCTGTTCGTGACCTATTGCCGGTTCTGCTCAAAAGCGAAGCCAACGAACTGCGGAAGTTATCTTCAATGCTGTCCACCGTTTCTTTGGTTCAGGGCCCGGGTTACCTGCATTTCGGGATCGAACTTGCAAACCGTAATCCACATTTGATCGGTGCTTATGAACCTACGATCCTTCATTTCTTGAAAACCATCGAAACCAAAAAGACGATGCCGTTGTTCCAGGACTGGTTGAATCTTGCATCCCGGAAGATGAATTCAGAAATCGCAAAAGAAACTTCGTTGATCTTGAAAGACTGGGTCGATACGCAAGATGAATTGCAGTTTCTGATGGATCAATGGTCAACGCCTGAATCCGCTCTTCATTGGATTCGACTGTTTTCTGAACCTTCCCGTCAAAAACAACGCGATCAATTGGCGAGTTGGGTGAGCGGAACGATGCTCAATGATTTTTGCGATGTGTTCTCTGACCCTCAAACCGTCAACAAAGCTTATAATTTCTTTGAGTCATCAAATCAAAATAATGGCGCACTCCAACTCATTGCCGAGTGCCGACGATTTTTACATTAAGCAGATTGCATGACTTTGAAAACAGGGAGAAAATACTGGATATGTCTCAAATCAATATCCAGCAACTCACCGAAGTCATCCGCGATAAAAGCCAGTTCGTAGACGTCTTGTTTCAAGAGGTCGGAAAGGTCGTCGTCGGACAAAACGCCCTGGTTGAAAAGTTGGTGTTGGCATTGCTTTGCGACGGTCACGTTCTCCTTGAAGGACTTCCTGGTTTGGCGAAAACACTCACCGTGAAAACCCTTGCACAGACGATCGACGCCCAATTCAACCGGATCCAATTCACCCCGGACCTTCTTCCATCCGATCTGATCGGTACAATGATTTTCAACCAAAAGACTCACGAATTCATCCCGAAAAAAGGGCCGATCTTCACCAACATCGTTCTTGCCGACGAGATCAACCGTGCACCGGCAAAAGTGCAGAGCGCGCTTCTTGAAGCAATGGGTGAACACCAAGTCACCATCGGTGATACGACCTACCCGCTCGAAGATCCGTTTGTGGTACTGGCTACTCAAAACCCGATCGAGCAGGAAGGAACCTACCCGCTTCCGGAAGCACAACTCGACCGTTTTCTTTTCAAAGTGAAGGTGTCTTACCCGAGCCAAGCGGAAGAAAAAGTGATGATGGACCGGATGACCTCGAATCAGCATCCACGCTCCAACAAGGTATGCAACCCTCAGGACATCCTCGCGGCACGACGCCTTTGCAATGACATCTACATGGACGAGAAAGTGAAGGATTACATCCTGAATATCATTTTCGCCTCCCGATTCCCTGAAAAATCCAATCTTTCTGAACTGAAACGCTACATCAGTGTCGGTGGATCCCCTCGTGCAACCCTTTCACTGGCGAAAGCATCCCGGGCGAACGCTTTCATCCATCACCGTGGTTACGTGACTCCGGAGGACGTGAAGTCAGTCGCATACGACATTCTTCGCCATCGTATTCTCCTGACTTATGAGGCTGATGCGGAAAATATCAATTCTGAACAGATCATCTCGAAAATACTCGATCGGATCGAAGTTCCATGAACGAGGAAATCCTCAAGAAGGTAAAACGCATCGAGATCACCACGAAGAAGCTGATGGATGAGTTCATGAGTGGTGGTTACAAAAGTCACTTCAAGGGACAAGGGGTTCAGTTTTCGGAACACCGCACTTATGCTCCCGGAGACGACATTCGCCATATCGACTGGAAAGTCAGTGCCCGCAGCAAGGAACCACTTCTGAAGAAGTATGAAGAGGAACGGGAGCTCAGCGTTTTCATCATTGCCGATTTCTCCGCTTCGCAAGAGTTCGGCTCTACCGGAATTTCCAAGCGGGAGTTGGTCACTCAGATCGGGTCGATGATCGCTTATGCGGCCAACCTTTCCGGCGACAAGGTAGGAGTTCTCTTTGTCACGAACGCCGTGAAAAAAACAATCGTTCCCAAAAAGGGAAAGAATCATGTTCTGCGCATTATTCACGAATTCCTGACTTTCCAAGTTGAGCCGGGTGGAACCGATCTCAAGGGTGCGTTTGAAGAAGCTCGTCGGGTTCTGAAGCACTCGGGAATCGTATTCGTGATCAGTGATTTCCAAGCTGAAAACTATGACCGTAACCTGAAGCAACTTTCCAGAAAGAACGATGTGGTCGCAATTCGTATCGAAGATCCGAAGGAACGATCGCTTCCATTTCATGGACGCTTCGAGATTGAACACCCTGAAACGGGTAAGCGGATGGAAATCAATTCCGCTTCTGCGGGATTCCGAAACACGATCGACCAATGGGTCAAGAAATTCAACGATACTTCCAAGAAATCACTCGATTTCTCAGGAATAGAAACACTCACGATCAAAACGAACGATGACTATACGGAAGCACTGGTGCATTTTTTCAAGCGCCGAAAACAGAAGAAGTAAATTTTCCGCAACAGTGTTGCTGATGACCGTTCTCTTTAATTCGGGAACGGTTGGAAACACTTATGCCGATGAACCCCCTGCTCAGGGTCAGTCATCGGTCTTAACCACACCTTCCTATTCGGAATTGAAGCCCGAGTTTTTGGAAAAAAACAACACTTCCCAGTATCAGATCGGTGACCGGATTCAATTCAGTGCCGTATTGCCATATGAAATCTCGATTCGCCTCCGGAATTTCAAATTAAAGGC
>JBEIKL010000039.1:0-15455 GCA_040379745.1 Bdellovibrionales bacterium
CGCGGGACAAACACCCGACCCCATTACAGGCGCGGTGATGACCCCGATCTATCAGACCAGCACCTTCGTGCAAAAATCACCGGGCCAGCATACCGGTTACGAATATGCGCGCACGGACAATCCGACCCGCACCGCCTACCAGGAATGCGTGGCCGCACTCGAAAACGGCAACCATGCACTGGCATTCTCTTCTGGCCTCGCCGCAATCGACACCTTCTGCCACACCCTGAAATCCGGCGACCACGTGATTTGCAGTGACGATGTGTACGGTGGAACCTATCGGTTGTTTGACAAGGTCCTGACCCGCTTCCAGCTTGAATTCACCTTCATGGATCTGAGCGATGTGGCTGCCGTGGAAAAAGCGATTCGCCCGAACACAAAATCCCTTTGGATCGAAAGCCCCACCAACCCGATGCTGAAAATCTTCGACATCGAAGCTTTGACCAAGATGGCGCGCGCGAAGAACGTGCTCAGCGTGGTCGACAACACCTTCATGAGCCCATACTTCCAGCGTCCGCTCGATCTCGGTGCCGATGTGGTCATGCACTCGATCACCAAATACATGAACGGTCACAGTGATGTCGTAGGTGGCGTACTGGTCACCAACCACACCAAACTTTACGAGGAATTGAAATACCTCCAGAATGCGGTTGGCGCAGTGCCGGGACCTCAGGATTGCTTTCTGGTCATGCGCGGACTCAAGACCTTGCACGTGCGCATGAAGCAACACCAGGAAAACGCAATGGCCATCGCCCACCACCTTTCCCAACATCCGAAAGTGGAGAAAGTCATCTATCCCGGCTTGGAGTCCCACCCGCAACATGCGCTGGCGAAAAAACAGATGCACGGATTCGGGGGGATGATTTCCTTCACAATCAAAGGTGGAATCAATGAATCCCGTCGTGTATTGGAAAACACGAAACTCTTCGCCCTCGCTGAAAGCCTGGGGGGCGTCGAGTCCCTGATCGAACACCCGGCGATCATGACTCATGCGAGTGTTCCGGTAGAAAACCGCGAAAAACTCGGCATTTCTGACAATTTGATCCGAATCAGCGTGGGAATCGAGGACGTTCAGGACCTGATTGCAGACCTCGATCACGCCCTCAGCAAAGCCTAATTGCCGAGTTCCCCCTGTTTGTCCGGTTTTTTTCCAGAAATCGGGTACATAAAAGTTGATCATTCTGGAGCAGGATGTTAGTTTGGGCCTATGCGCCATCTTAAAAAACTCATTCAGAAACTTCTGAAATCAAACGGCCGTTTGCTGCTCGCTTAATTGCGGCTTGAATCGACTTGTTCTGAACTTCATTTTGTTCGTCAAAATACCGCGATTCCTTGGACTCGTTTCTTTTCCGTCCGGATTTTATGTTGATGAATCCATCAGCTCATTCCCTGTCATTTGACTGAAACCTTATTCTTGTTGGCAGTTTTTTACCCGTTCCTCTATTTCCAAAACTGTTTTTTCGACTATCCTGTGATGGCTGAGCCTTGGTTAAATCAATGAAGATCGAATGAGTTCAGACTCCATTCGCATGACCACAGAAGGTACGGCATGCACCACCATCCAGGAAGAAATCCGGAAAGAGTCCGAACATGGATCTCACTGAAGTCACGAACAACCAGTTTCGCCACCCTTGGGAAACCTCGCGCGCTGATTTCATCATGGAAATCCTGAATCAAATGCCTCCATTCGATCATCCAATGCGAATGTTGGACATCGGTTGTGGCGATTTGTTTTTTTCATTGCGCATGAAAGAGCGCAACAACATCGAAATTGATGCCGTTGATCTGGCTTTTGATGATGAAGAAGTCCGGTATCAAGGGATCCAGAAAATCAAGCACCTCGACAAGGTGATGCATCAGAAATATGAATTGATCTGCGCACTCGACGTATTGGAACATGTTGAAAACGACGAAGGATTGCTGAACAGATTGATTGACATGCTGAAACCGGGCGGAATCCTGATGATCACCGTGCCGGCGTTTCAGATTTTGTATTCTTACCATGACTTGAGACTGAAGCACCTGCGCCGCTACCATCGGGGGCACCTCAGCTACCTGATTCATCAGCCTGATTCGATCACCATACGTGAATCATTTTATTTTTTCCACTTACTGGTCTATGCCCGATTTGCTGAAAAGATGATTCAGTTTTTTCTGAATCTGAACCCAAAGAAAAAACACTCAAATCAGGTGAACTCTTGGAAGTATGCCGAAGCGCACCCTCTGACCCGATCCCTGGGACTGAGCCTTTCCATTGACGCCAAGATCTGTCGGGCACTCGCCAAAATCGGCATTCGCCTACCCGGCCTTTCTCTTTGCACGGTAATTCAAAAAAACACCTGATCAACTGCTCGATTTCATCGATTTTTTATCGCGACGTTGTCGATGGAAGGTAATTGCAAACCGATGGGCCTCGTCACGAATATGGGTCAACAAGCGATATGCCTTGGAGTTCGGATACAGCGGAATCGGATTCACCCGGTTCGGAATGAAGATCCTCTCCTGCGAACTCTCCACTTCTTTTGAACGGAAGTTCTGTTCGGTACGGGCTTTCGCCAAGCCGACCAGATCCACACCTTGAATCCCCAGTTCATCAAAAATGGCTTTGGCTTGGGACAACTGCCCCTTGCCTCCGTCGACCACTACCAAATCGGGCTTCTCGTTTCCGGTTTCGAGATCCATCTTACTGAACCGACGGTCGAAAACCTCGCTCATGCTCGCAAAATCGTTCTGTCCGCGCACGGTCTTGATCCGGTACTTGCGATAGAGATTCTTGTCCGGAGCCCCGTCAATGAACACCACGCGAGAAGCCACACCTTCATCTCCCTGGAAATTCGAAATATCGAAACACTCAATCCTGCGGGGAAGTCGCTCAAGCCCGAGCTTCGACTGCACTTCCTCCAGGGCGGTGATGCCGTGTCCGGCACTTTCCTTTTTCGCTCCGTCGAGCGCGAAGCGTGCGTTGGTGTGCGCGACATTCACCAACTGCTTTTGCAGGTCGGTCACAGGTGTCTTGATCGTCACTTTCAGCGCCTCTTCGAGCAAGGTTGCGTCTTTCGGCAAGGTTTTCAGCAGCACCTCTTTCGCATGCAGGACCTCGTTCTGCTCGTCCATCAGAAGCACGTGCTGTGCGAGCAAATCGTAGGCGATTTCCTCATCATTCAAGGTCGCATCGAAATTGAAAAGGTCATAATGCTTGACCACGATCAACTTGCCACCACGAACCTGCAGCACCACTCCATGCGCCATGGAATCGTTCTTCTCGAAGGCGAACACATCGACATCGGGGCGTTGATCCGGATCGAACACCGATTGCGTTTGCGAAACAATCTGAATGCTCTGGATCTCGTCACGGATCCTTGCCGCATCTTCAAAGCGCTCTTCTTCTGCGGCCAGAATCATGTCTTGTTGCAGTTGCTGAATGAGGTCAGTGCTCCGCCCCTGCAAGACGGCAATGGCCTCATCGATCAGCGCACCGTAATCCTCTTTCGAAATCTTGCCCACACAAGGTGCAGTACACTGATCCATCTGGTGAAGGATGCACGCGCGCGAACGATGAGCAAAGGTGTTGTCGGAACAATCGCGCAAACGAAGGGTCTCGGTCAGCAACTTCATCACGGTGCGGGCTGCGTAGCCCGACGGGAAAGGACCGAAGTACCGGGCCTGATCGCTCGACACTTTCCGGGTCCACATCAGTTTCGGATACGGATCCTTCGTGGAAATCATCAGGTACGGATAGTGTTTGTCGTCCTTCAGGCGGACATTGAATTTCGGTTTGTGGCGTTTGATGAACGTGCACTCGAGAACCAGCGCTTCGTTCTCGGTTTCGGTGTGGATGATTTCAAAGTCCTCCACCGTCTGCAACATCAACTCGGTTCGTGGATGATCATGAACAACGGGCTGGAAGTAGGAACTCACGCGTGCGCGCAAACTCTTGGCCTTTCCGACATAGATGATCTGGGCACCCGCTTTCATCAAGTAAATGCCGGGCGTTGTAGCCAAAATTTTGGCTTTTTCCAGCAGTTCGGTGCGTTTTTGCGTGCGTTTTGCGCCCTCTTTTCCAGTGCTCATGAACAGCTTTTAAGGTATACTAAAACCACAATTATGAACACTTCTACCGCGCTCACTGTTGGAAAAGAACTCGTCTGTTACTGTACTCGCTGCAAAATGGATCTGGGTCATACGATCATGTCCATGATCGGCGGAGTTCCTTCCCGGGTGATTTGTCGAACCTGCAAAAGCGAGCACAACTACAAGCCGAAAAAAGGCGTGAAAGAACCGGGGGCAACGCCTGCCACCCGTTCGACCCGCACTATCGCTCGCGCCCCGCGTGAAGCGAAGGTGGAAAAAACCGTTCCGGTGGAAATGGAATGGATGAAACAACTGAACGCCAGCAACCGCCCGATGCGGGACTACGCTGCGAACGAAAGCTTTGTCGTGGGCGACCGCGTGAAGCACCCGACCTTCGGCGACGGAGTGGTTCAGAAGCTGATTTTCCCGAACAAGGTGGAAATCATTTTCCGCATGGATATCAAGACCTTGATCCATGCCGGCGCCCCCAGGGTTTAATTAAATAAATTAAGTTTACCAAGTTGTTTTCTCACTGTAAGATGCCGTTCACCCATGAAGCGCGGATTCTTGTCCATTTTCATTGCATTGCTGGCGATCTCGCCAAAGTCCTCACACGCTCAGGACCGGATCTCTGTATGGAGCCCACGATCCCCCCTCAGTCCCAAGGAAATGTTCGCGTTCACCAAGTCTTCAGCCTTCACCTCTGCACTTTCCACGGCCGTCGACTTCCTGAACAGTTATGCTGAATTCCGAGGTGACTCGTTTTCCTTTCCCAAGAACAAGATTTCGGGTGATTCCGGCCTGATCGGGATCACTGGCTACCCGTTTGTGGGCGGTTCCCTGATCTTCTCCCGCGAAATCGTGACAGGCAATTTTCTCGGTACCGATAACCTGATCCAACTTGCTGACCAGTTCGGAATTCGCGTTTCCGCCGGTGCGCGCATCAGCACCGAGAACATCCCACTCACAATTCGTGGCGGATTCGGTGGCTCGGTTTCAATCGCGCGAGTGTATTCCCACCTGAAACCCATCACCAGCATGCACAAGGCCAACCGATATGCCTTCCGCAACGCGATTGTGCCACTCCTGATGAGACTCGACGGCAAGGCCATCGATCCGATCATGGCAGACGGCTACGAGAATCTTCCGTTCGAATTGAAAAAACAAATCTACATCGATTCGTTCCGTGATTTCTCGGATCGCCTGCAAACCGGGGAATCGATCGTGATCACCGAAAGCCTGGTCGGCGAAGTGAATGCAAACGCAAATGCAGGGCTTTACCGGATGATCGATCTCAGCACCACTGTGCGCGCCCCAGAACTGATGATCCGACGATTGCATTTGCAACGAAAATCCGAAACGATGTTCCAGCTTTTCGAGGACGACGGCGCTGCCTTCCAACCGAATGTCTCGTTACAGATCGGCTACCGACTTCCGATTCCGCACGGAGGGATCCGGTTGTTTTACCAAGGACAAAAGCCACTCGATTTCGCCACTATGCCGATTATTCGTGCAAAATGGGGCCGAAATCGGGGCGATGCCCACACACGACTTTATCGCTTCGAAGTCAATCCCGACCCGCAAACCGAACTGGAACTGCGAACCTCGACGCTCAATCTCAGGAAAATCCGTAATCTTTTGTTGGAATGCGATGCAGACGAGGCAACCGAAAACCAGTCCCCCATTGTGATCGATCATGAGTTTCGCGAGAAAAGCCTGCAGGATCGGATCCTCGTCTTCAGTCAACGCAAACTCGAATCAGCCGCTAAACTGATCCTTTCCACTCCGGAAGGAACCCGAAGGACGTTCATTCGTGATTTCTTCGGCAAAAGCAACGGGTTTGATTATACCAATCCCACGAGCCACGCCCTGAGCTTCGCTAAAGAATTCATCACACGATCGCGTGCAGACTTCAGGGACGACACCACTTTGAATCCCGGTTACAATTCGAACGGCGTTGCCCGTAATCGCATCCTCATTCATGAAGGGGAAGTCAAAGCGGATGGGTCGGTTCTTAATCCATCCGTACGTCTGACCCGGATTTTCAACGGATGGAATGCGACTGATGACAAGATCCAGATCCTGCTGGACCGCTACCAGCGGAACTATGGCGACGGGAACCACCCTCGCATCATCTATCGGGAATCGAAAAACCTGTTCCTCTACACCATTCAAGCCGGTTTCGTTCTGAACGAAGCCTCGATCGAACACCTGAAGTCACTGGACGAACCCCGCTTGCGCGAACTCTTCGCCCGTCACGGCATCAGCCTTCGCTTCAGACGCGTGGATGACCGCATTGCACGAGAACTTGCGGATTTCCGCAAAACGCACTCGGCACAATCACTGATGCGCGCCATCGCCATCGCCGATCGCCATCTCGACGGGGAATCTTTTCTCGAATTCCTTGGAGGCATCCGGAATCTGAAAGTGAATATCCGGATCGACGGCTTCAAGAAAACAGAAGGCAATGGTGAATTGGGGCTGGTACAACTCGAATTTCCGATTGCGGGGAGCGGCAACAACACCACACCCTTGCAGGAACTCCAACAATCATTGGGAATGACCGACGGTGAGTTTCATGCATTGTGGATCAAGGGCCGCATCCTCTGAAGCGACACGATGCCAACATGGCCCGTTGAGCCACCTGACCAAAACCGCCAATTCCCCATTCAAATATTTGAATTATAAACGAATTATTTAATATCGCAGACCACAATACCGAAACACTGTTCATGAAGAAACAGAACTCCCTGATCGTGTTGATGAGTGTAATGACTCCCCTGATGCTTACCGCTTGCAATGGCGGCATCACCCTTTCCGTACCGGGTAACTCCGCAGTCGAGTCATCACCGATCGAGGCGGAAAATCCGGACACCGATCCAAGCCCGGAACCGACACCAGACCCCACGCCTTCACCGACTCCGGATCCTGGCTCAGACCCCACCCCCACGCCTTCTCCAACTCCGGATCCGAACGCAAAAAGTCGCGTCTTCGTTTCCAAAGCGGTGATCAGGGTTGCCAAGGCGAACACCCGTGCGTTGTTTGAATCCGTTTGTAAGCGCGAAGCCAAGAAAGCAAAACTGAAAGGCAACTTTACGGCACTAGTGGGAATGACCACCGGTAAGTTCAGTGATCACTTCAAAGTGGAAGGTCGCATCTACCAAGTGGAAAGAGGCAAGGAAATTCCGGTTGCGGATAGTTTCCAGGATCTGATCGACGGCAAGAACAACGCGATCTTCGTCGCCGCCTGTGGCGCTCGTATGGACGACAGTGCGAATTGGGCGGTCTGGACCGGCAACACCGACTTCAACAAACCTTCCCGGGAAGATCTGAATTGCAAGAATTGGGGCCACAACATGGCGAACGGCGTGGTTGGCTGGTTGGGATCCACCGGCTCCAATGCACTAGCCATGGAATATCGCGACTGTTACGAATACGCTCACGTGTACTGCATTGAGCACCAGTGATCCGAATCGAAAAAGCTTCCGGCGTAAAGTCGTGATGGTTCTAAATACAACTTGAACTAGGCTTTGAATTCCGGGGTCAGCTCTTCGCCTTCCCAACGGGAAATCACCGTCGTGGCCACGCAGTTTCCGAGCAGGTTCACGGTTGTACGAGCCATGTCCATGAATTCATCCACACCGAGAATCAGCGCGACTCCTTCCAGCGGAAGTCCGAACGCCACTAGCGTTCCCGAAAGCACCACGATCGACGCGCGTGGAACGGCCGCGACCCCTTTTGTGGTCAACATCAGGGTCAGCATCATGGTTAATTGGGTCCCCCATGAAAGCTCGATCCCCGCCGCTTGGGAAACAAATACCGAAGCGATCGCCAGATAGAGTGTGGATCCATCGAGATTGAAGCTATAACCGAGTGGCAAGACAAAGCTCGCGATACGGTTGGAGACGCCCATTTTCTCGAGCGACTCGAGCGCGGATGGGTAAGCCGATTCACTGGAGGTCGTGGCAAACGCGAGCACCAATGACGGGCGAAGCTCCTTGAAGAACGCGCCGATCTTCACACGGGCGTATTTCATGGCCGGAAAAATCACAATGATGACGAACACGACCAATGCCAGGTACAGTGTTCCCACCAGCTTGAACATCGGCACCATCACCTGCCAGCCGTGTTCGGACACCACCCCTGCCATGGCTGCACCGACACCGATCGGAGAGAACTTCATGATGATGTCGGTGAACTTGAACATGACATCATTCAGGCTCTGACAAAGTGCAAGCATCGGTTTGCCCTTTTCTTTCGCCATCATCACGGCAATTCCGAAAAGCACCGAGAACAACACGATCTGAAGCACGTCCCCTTTTGCTGCCGCTTCAAAGAAGTTGTGTGGCAAAAGATGCTCGACGAAACCGGCAAAGGTCATTTTGGTCTCGCCCAACTTGGTAGTGGAATCCGGAGACGAAATGATGGTGAGTCCATCGCCGGGGCGGAAAAAATTCACAAATCCCAATCCGATAAAGAGCGCCAGAGTCGTCGCGATTTCAAAATAGAGGATGGCTTTGGCCCCAGTCCTCCCCAACCCGGATACGCTGCCGGCGGAATTGATTCCAAGGACGATGGAAGCAAACAGCAAAGGGGCCACGATACACTTCACCCCGTTCAAGAAAACGGTCCGGAACGGCTTGATGTACTGGGCCCACTCTGGAAGGAAATTTCCCACCAAAAAACCCAAAATCAGGGCGATAAAGATCCATGTCGTGAGCTTGAAGTTCTTGATCCGGGATAGCATCCACTTATATTGCACTACAGCCATGAAGTTTCTACAAAAAAAGGGATAGACAAAACCACCATTTGTCGCTAGATTGAGGGTTCTTAAAGTGCGGGGGCGTAGTTGAGTTGGTTACAATGACGCCCTGTCACGGCGTAGGTCGTGGGTTCGAGCCCCATCGCTCCCGCCATTAATAAACGATCGCAAGGTCGCCCGTGACAGAATAAATAAACCATCAAATTTCAAACTCACCCCTAGCCGGTGAGTTTTTTTTTGCCCAAAATCTACGGCTTACGAGTCGCCTTCGATCGCGCCCCCTCACTCGCCACTCATCGATCCTCACTCCACTCACCCTTGTTATTTCTGGTCTTCATGTGTGGAGTCTGAATTCCGTATGTTTGTTTTTCCCCTCAGTTATGCGTGCAGTGCTGGCGAATCCCTACAATGAATTTCATGGAATTCGATTCATTCCGTTTCAGGGCTGGTTCGATTTTTGCTTAATGGCGAGCAAATCAAATAAGGAGTTCTCATGAACAGAAACATCACTACCAAGGCAATGGTCATAGCCATTTCCGCGCTGACCACCATCAGCCTTCTCCTCTCCGGTTGCGGCGAAGATAACGACAAATCCAAACAGAATCAGGGACTGACAGAATCCTGCTACGGAAAACTTCCAAAAATCTCTGGTAATCCGATCACCACCGAATCCCTTCTCCGCAGAGATGGTCAATTCGTTCTTCAATCCGTTGAGTTTGGTGGAGACGCAACCTCACCCAAATTGAGCGGATCGGTCGGAGGACGCTATGAAGTGAACTTTCAAAAAAACACATACAGCTCCACCAATTGTTTTCATCTCACTGGCGACACCACGGGATTACCTTCGACGGAAACCAACATTCTGGTCCCTCATCTCTTCAAGGCAAGAAATGGAGAAAACAAAAAAACAGCAGAATTGATGATCAACGACGGCGTGACCAAATACACACTGAAAGACGGGTTGATGTTTGAAACCATTTTCGCCTATCTTCAATTCGTCAAGAAAAACGTCGGCAACTATCGTTGGTATCAGTTCGGTCAAAACCAGTTCATCCTGGAAATCAGCGAAGTACAGGAACAAGATGGGGCAAGGGTAATTTCCAGAACTCTGATCACTTACTTACTCGCTCCTTCCACTGTGGTCTTCAAGGAACCGATTCCGGATACTCCTGAAAATGACGGTGATTCAAATGACAGTGGTTCGGACTCAGAAGACGACACAGACTACCCGGGTGACCCTGAACCGGATCCAACGCCTATTCCGACCCCCACTCCGAAACCGACACCCAAACCGACACCCAAACCAACTCCGACACCGATTCCAACACCGACACCAGAACCCACGATCAATCGATGTGGTATGTCCGGCAACTACATCACCATTGACGGACAAGATGCGTTTCTTTTCACGAATTCGAAAGAGAAGCTGACCCAGTATCAAAAATTGTTCAAATCGGGAGTTTGCTCCATTAAGAACAGAATCGGTGCGACGACCAACTTCATCACCATTGACGGAGAAGATGCATTTCTTTTTACCGATCACACCATCCTGGTCGACCGCTTCATCCGACTGATGCAAGTCGATCCGAAATCGTACCCGAATTGCGGCGGTGTCTTGAATTGGATCACCCTCAATGGCCAGGAGGCCCTCCTTGAAACCGATAACCAGAAGCGTTTTGATACCCTGATCAGCATGATCAATGAAGGTATCTGTCGATAAATTTCCATCATCAACCATCACCTCCGCTCTCCCCCCTCGCCTTCGGACTCCGAATGCGGGGGGTTTTACTTTCATCATCCCGAGGCATCACCCACACTACCCATAATTTCCCTTTTGCAAGAATACGGAACCGAAGTATGCTTTTGTCATGAACAAAAAAATCATTGCTCTCGTTGGAATTCTCGTTGTCATCGCCACAGCCGTTTTTGTCCTCAAGGGCAAATCGGGTGATACCGGCGTGTCGGGACTGAAAATCGAAGAAATCACCGTTGGAACCGGTGACGAAGCCGTGAGTGGCAAGCAAGTCAGCGTTCATTACACCGGCTGGTTGACCAACGGTACCCAGTTCGATTCTTCCCACCGCCCTCAAGGCGATACTCCTTTCCAATTCCTCTTGGGCGCGGGTCACGTGATTCAAGGCTGGGACAAAGGTGTGGTGGGCATGAAAGTCGGCGGAAAGCGCAAACTCACCATCTCTCCTGAACTCGGCTATGGCCCACAAGGTGCGGGCAACGTGATTCCTCCGAATGCGACTCTCGTGTTCGAAGTCGAACTCCTTCAGATCAACTGATCGTTCGACTCTCCAGAACCTTTGCCCTCAGCAACCCCTTACAAGACAAACTCTAGAAGAATCAAATCAGTGGGAAAACAATACCCATCCATTCATTCACAAATTTAATTCAACAGCGGTTCGGATGACCAAAATCTGAGCCGTTTTTTTTGTCAAAAATCAATCGCACATCCGTTCAACCCGTTTCAACAAAACCAATAGCGACAAGGACAATCATTGAAAAGCAGTATTCATTGAGGTTTTTTCATTCATTTTTCGATCATTCCGTTAGTTGACCGTAACAGTCATGCTTGAGAAACGGAGAGAGTGCTTTCGATTTATTCTCACCTGCACTTCATGTCAGGGAATTGTCTTCGAATAATTTCTCACTAAATTCAAGCCTCTACCCGAAAAGAATAAAGTATGACGAGTATATTTTTTGCACGGATGAAAAATATTCGGAAATGGAAAGCGGGAAATCTCCTGCTCACCACTTCGTTGTTGTTTCAAATCACCCTTCTGAGCGGATGCCTTTCGCAAGAAGATCTTGAAAATCTTGCCAACGGTAACAGCAAATCAGTCACTTCAACTTTCGGCTCTGGAACAGCATCCATTACTCAACTGATCGCCATCGACGGAAACAATAGCACCATTTCACCAAACAGTTCTCGCAGTATCACGGTACGCGCATTGAATGCAGACGGCACCCCGATTGCCAATGCAGGAATTACGTTCTCGATCATGCCCGCTGCATACGGAAACCTTTCATCTGCCACAGCCACCACGAACGCCAGTGGTGACGCTCAAATCACGTTCAATTCAGTTGCATTCACCGGTCAAGCCACCGTACTGGCTACTTCTTCAGTCGGTTCTTGTACCATTTCCATGACCATTTCTAACACCAGCGGAGGCGGCGGTGGCGGAGGCGGCGGCGGTGGCGGAGGGGTTTTAGGGGTCGGCTCACTTTCTAAATTAATGATGAGTTCGATCACACCTTACTCTTCTGCTGGCACCTGTTCAGCTGCGATTTCCATTTTTGCAACGGACGTGATCGGCAATGCGGTGAATGTCAGCGGCAATACCACCATCACCCTGGCAAAAACCGGAACCGGTGCATTCTATTCAGATAACACCTGTAATACCCAGACCACCAGCGCTACCGTCGCAGCAGGTACTTCAGGAACCAGTGTTTACTTCAAAGCGACGAAGGCACAAACTCAAACTCTTTTTGCATCCACAACCAATCTTGATGGCGCAACCTATTCGTTCACAACGCAAGCCGGAACACTTTCCACAATTGCAGTGAGCGGCCCTACCGCTGTGGGAAATGGCATGTGCTCGCCTGCATACAGCCTGAATTTTCAAGATGCTTATGGCAACAACATCAACGCGGGCATGGCTGTACCAGTGACTCTATCGGGTGCAGGCAGTAACGGTGGCCAGTTCTATTCCGATTCTTCATGTCAATCTGCAGTGTCCAGCATTACCGTACCAGCCAACAGCTCCTCACAACTTTTCTATTTCAAGGATTCGTACGCTGCAGGCGAAACCCTCACCTTCACCGCAACTGGCGGAGGGGTTTCCGGATCACTCAGTAACGTCGCCGTCAATGCTGCCGGTGGGCCAACCAAATTGGCCATGGGTTCATTCTCACCATTCGTAACCGCGGGAGCGTGCTCTTCAGCAATCATCATTACCACCACCGATAATCTGGGGAATCCAACTTCTGTAGGATCCGCCTTGACGGTGAATCTTGCCAAATCCAGTTCCGGTGCTTTTTATTCTGACAACTCTTGCGGATCCACGATCACTTCAACCACGATTCCATCTGGTGCATCTGGCACGATGGTTTATTTCAAATCAAATGTGGCTGAAAATCAAAACCTTTTTGCAACTGCCAACAGCTATAGCGGAGCAAGCTTCCCTTTCACCGTTCAAGCAGGCACATTCAATAAAATCACCATTGCTGGTTCAGATGCAATCGGTAACAATGTTTGCTCTCCCGCTTACTCAGTCTCTTTATTAGACGCAAACAATAATCCAATTCTTGCCGGCTCAAGCACCGTGGTTGCATTGAGCGGAGCAGGAACCAATGGCGGTAAATTCTACTCCGATTCCCAATGTCAATCCCAAGTGACCAGCATCACTATTGCTGCCAACACATCCAGCAAAATCTTCTACTTCAAGGATCCGATTGCGGCAGGTGAATCTTTAACCTTCAATGCAACTGCAGGAGGTGTCACGGGCAGCTTCCCGGTTAGCGTTGCTGCTGCCGGCTCGCCGACCAAATTGGCCATGACCACATTGGCGCCTTATTCAACAGCAGGTGCATGTTCATCAGCGATCGTCGTGAGTTCAACAGACAATATCGGCAATCCATTAGTTGTAGCTTCTGCAACCACAATCAATCTCGCTGCGAGCGGAGCCGGAACATTCTATAGCGGCGGCACTTGTTCGGGTGGCTCGATCACCTCTGCTACCATCGCGTCGGGATCATCCAGCACCACTGTTTCTTACCGATCCAATCTAGCCTCCAGCCAAACCCTGTATGCATCTGCAACAGGCCTGAACGGAACCACACTCTCTTATCAAATTCAAACGGGCACTTACTCTACATTAGCAATCACAGGCCCTGCCACGATCAGTAACAGCGCATGCTCGCCTGCATATGTCGTTTCCATGTTAGACTCCCAAGGCAATCCGGTTCCAGCCAGTACCGCAAGCGTAGTGACTCTTGCTGGAAATACCCACGGAAACTTCTATACTGATTCCGCTTGTGCCAACCAAGTTTCCAGCATCACCATTGCGGCAAACACCGCTTCGCAAACATTCTATTTTAAAAACACCTACAGCCCTGGTGAAACGCTCACCTTGAGCGGAACCAATGGCGGCAATACCGGTACCATTTCTGTGACCGTTGCAGCATCGAATGCACCAGTCCGTTTAACCATGAATGGAACTTCTGCAGTCATGACTGCCGGCGTTTGTTCAGGTGCGATCACCATCGCTTCAACAGACTTGAATGGATCACCATTAGCCGTTAACGCCGACAAAACGATCAATCTCTCGGCAAGCGGTCGAGGCAATTTCTATTTAGGAAGCAGCTGTGCCGGTGGACAAGTTTCCACTGCGACGATCACTAATGGCAATCATTCAGTGATCGTTTCGTTCAAATCGACATTTGCAGAATCTGAAATCCTCTATGCTTCCACTACCGGATTAACGCTTGCGGACTTTGGAATCAACATTAAGCCTGACTCCTTCACCGCTCTCGATTTCACTGGTCCGGATGTCATCGCGAATAACACCTGCTCACCAGTTCTCACGCTCAGTTTATTGGATACAAGTGGCAACATCACGACTTCAGCATCCGCGACAAGCATCACCCTTTCCGGTGCGGGTAACGGAAAATACTATTCCGATCCGCAATGTCAGTCGCAAATCAGCGCACCGATCAGCATTCCAGCATATACTTCCAGCAAAAACATCTATTTCAAAGACGCAACCGGTGAAGCCTTGACTCTGACCGCAACCAGCGGTGCGATCTCAAAGACCCTCTCCACCTCTGTAGTTTCTGCCGGCTCACCGAGTCGGTTGACCTTGACCACCACCATGCCTTATTCGACTGCTGGCTCATGTTCGACCGCAATCACGATCTCTTCAACCGATGTGAGTGGCTCAACCGCACTCAACGTCAGCAGCTTAACCACCATCGACCTCTCCTCTAATGGCAATGGATCATTCTATTCCGGTGGTGTTTGTGGTGGTAGCCCCATCACTCAAATCGCAATCTCTGCAGGAACGTCCAGCACTACGGTGAGCTTCAAATCCAATCTAGCTCAATCGCTTTCCCTTTTTGCAAGCACCTCCAATCTAAATGGCACGTCGATGCCATTCAGCATTCAATCAGGAGCAATTGCCAGCGTTGCTTTAAGCGGTCCTACCACTGTGGGTAACAATGTTTGCTCACCGGCATTCTCTGCTTCATTGGTCGATGCGAACGGAAATCCGGTCATTCCGACGACGGACACTGCAATCACCCTGGGTGGCGCGGGCAGTAACGGTGGCCAATTCTACGCTGATTCCGCATGCCAAGGCACAATTTCCAGCGTCACCATCGCTGCGAATACGAACTCAAAATTATTCTATTTTAAAGACACTTATCCAACGGCCGAGTCTCTCACCTTCTCTGCCACTGCGGGCGCTGCCAGTGGAACTTTAGCCGTTGCCACCGTTTCAAGCGGTGCACCGACTCGTCTGGTGATGACATCGGTGACTCCCTATGCTGCTGCAGGATCGTGCTCTGCCGCGATTGCAATCACTTCAACCGATGCATTAGGCAACCCGGTTGC
>JBEIKL010000040.1:0-15313 GCA_040379745.1 Bdellovibrionales bacterium
CGGATTTGGTATCTGACCCCGGAAAAATCAACTCCAACGCCCATGGCGAATGGATGCTGGTGATCGAATCAGCTGATGCAAAAGCACAGTTTGACGGATTGATGAGCGCGGATGAATATTCGAACTACGTCAAATCCCTCTGATCCTAAGTCATTTCGCTGGATCGATATCACTGACCCGGTTTTTCACGATCTGAAAACCGTTTCTAAGGATTTTGGAATTCTAGACAGCTCCTTACAGGACTGCATGGAACCCTATCATCTACCGAAACTGGAAAAGCATCCTAACTATACATTCATCATCCTGAGAATGATCGATCCTAATCATCCGATCGACGCTTCTGATGTGAATGAACTGACCCGGAAAATCGCCCTTTTCATTGGAAACGATTTCCTGATCACCATTCATCGTTCAAAGATCGGTTTTCTTGAAGAACTCCAAAACGCTCATGAATCCGCTCAAAAACCAGGATCCAATCGAAGCTTGGCCGATGTTTGCTATTCCATCCTAAATCAAAGCATCAATAGCTATGACCCGTTAATCGACCGCTCACTTGAATTCATCAATTCAATCGAACAGGATACAAAATCCATCCTGAAAAGGGTTTTTAGAATCAAGAAGCAAGCGAATACCATCAAGAGGCTTTTAAGGCTGACTCACGAAATCTGCATCAAGCTGGCCAGCGATCAAGATCCGCAGTTCAAGCACCACATCCAAGACGTGAAAGAGGATCTTGAAAATACGATTTTCTTTGCCGAAGACCTGAATGAAGGCATCCACCACTACTTGAATCTCCATTTGTCAATGCAATCGCAGAGAACTAACGAGACCATGAGAATCATGGCTATCTACTCTGCGTTTTTCATGCCGATCACTTTTATTGTAGGACTTTATGGCATGAACTTCAAAAACATGCCTGAATTGGAATGGTCGTACGGTTATCCGTTATCACTGATCCTGATGCTCGGATCAACAATCGCAGTCTTCGTATGGTTCAAACGGAACAAGTGGCTTTGAAGCCAACTGCATTTCTTGTTCACCAGAAGACCGTTCATTTCACTGAATCGACCGATCATGCTGTGGCCCTATTGCTCGAATCGATCTGGCAACAACACCCTGATCATGCGAGATCCATCACCCGAAATCGGATCTTCCACGTAGAACCACTTAGCCCACTTTGTCAGGGAATGATCAAAGTTGTCGGAAAACGATCAACGCAACTGGAAGGTGTCGTGGCTGACAAACTATGGATTGATTCAATAGCTGATCGTCAGATCATCATTCATTCAAGCTCACCATTCTTCGCTGAACCGCCACTTGTTTTGCCCGAACATCCTGTCACCACACAAGAAGCGATGGGGATTGCCCAGGAAATTGCTCGTCATTCGAAATTGGGAATTGCAGCAGTATTACTAGACTTGGATGGAAGAATCATCTCCTGGGGGTGGAATGATCACTTTAATAACAGAGTGATGCATGCGGAAATCATGCTGATCAAAAACTATCTGCATCTCCATCATCAGAGAATTCCATCAGGAGCAACCCTGATCACCACCCTACAACCCTGTGCAATGTGTGCTGGATACTTGCATGCATATTCCGAAAAATTTCTCGATCTTACGATCATTTTCCTGGAAGAAGACACGGGTCCATTCGCCCAAAACAGCATTCTGATTCGGGACTCCGATCTGTACCGGAAATCGGGTTTGATCGGAATCCCAAGACTCATCAAATTCTGATCACTTAAACTCTTCGATCGGAGGACAAGTGCAAATCAGGTTGCGATCACCGTAGACATTGTCAATTCTAGAAACTGATGGCCAGAACTTCTTGTCTTTCACGAATGGAAGCGGATAAATCGCTTTTTCACGCGAGTACGGATACATCCACTCGGTGGAAGTTGCAATTTCAGCCGTGTGAGGTGCATTTTTCAGAACATTGTTCTTTGCATCTGATTTTTTCGTACGAATTTCTTCAATTTCTTCGCGGATTGCAATCATCGCATCGATGAAGCGATCCATTTCGGCTTTCGATTCACTTTCGGTTGGCTCAATCATCAGGGTTCCGGCAACCGGGAATGAAATGGTTGGGGCGTGGAAACCGTAGTCCATCAAGCGCTTAGCAATGTCTTCGACTTCAACGCCGGTCTCTGCCTTTAGTGGACGAAGATCTAGGATGCACTCGTGTGCGACCATTCCGGAGAATCCCTTGTAAAGAACCGGATAGTGTTTTTCGAGTTTCTTCGCAATGTAGTTACCATTGAGAATCGCGATCTGAGTCGCTTTTTTCAGTCCCTCGCCACCCATGAGTTTCATGTAAACCCATGAAATCGGAAGAATGCTTGCGCTTCCCCAAGGAGCTGCAGAAATGGCTCCGCAGGATTTTTCCCCGCCCATTTTCTGAAGAACATGGTTTGGAAGAAATGGGGCCAGGTGTTTTTTCACGCCGATCGGTCCCATTCCGGGCCCACCGCCACCGTGAGGAATACAGAACGTTTTGTGAAGATTCAGGTGGCAAACATCCGGTCCGAAGTCTCCTGGTCTGCAGATTCCAATTTGCGCGTTCATGTTCGCACCATCCATGTAAACTTGTCCGCCATGGGAATGGATGATCTCGCAGATTTCACCGATCTGGGTTTCAAAAACTCCGTGTGTGGAAGGATAAGTCACCATCAACGCACCCAAATCGTTTTTGTGGATTTCAGCTTGGCGCATTAGGTCCTCGACATCGACATTGCCTTCACGGTCACACTCCACAACCACAACCTTGAATCCTGCCATCACTGCGGATGCTGGATTGGTTCCGTGTGCGGATTTTGGAATCAAACAGACATCACGATGGGATTCACCTCGTGATTCGTGATAAGAGCGAATCGCGAGCAAACCTGCATATTCACCTTGTGAACCGGCATTCGGCTGTAGTGAAATCGCATCGAAACCGGTTACTTCGGCAAGCATTTTTTCCAGGTCATCAAACAATTCCAGATATCCCGCGATTTGGTCACGAGGTGCAGCCGGATGCATTTTTCCGAATTCTGGCCAGGTCACAGGCATCATTTCGGTCGATGCATTCAACTTCATCGTGCAGGACCCGAGAGGAATCATGGAGAAATTCAAGGAAAGATCCTTGCGCTCCAAAGATGCCATGTATCTCAGCATTTCGTGTTCCGAATGATAGCGGTTGAATACAGGGTGAGTCAGAACCGAATCGGTACGGCCGTGAGTCGATTGAATGGCCGGTTCGACACCTTTTTGTGCCAGTTCATCCACAGAGGTGGATTTACCGGAAGTGAAGACTTCAACTAACGCATTCAAGTCATTCAATGTCACTGTTTCATCGAAAGCGACAGTAATCGTCTTTTCAGCGGATTTTCTGACATTGATTCCCTTTTGAAGGAGTGATTTCACCATGGATTCAACTGCAACAGAAGACTTCAGATCGACTGTAACCGTGTCGAAGAAAAGTCCTGATACAACATGGAGTCCTGCAGACTGCACTGAATCGCTGAAAAGTTTCGCAAAACCATGAATTTTACGAGCGATCTGCTTCAATCCTTCCGGTCCATGATAGACGGCATACATGGAAGCCATTACCGCCAGCAACACTTGTGAAGTACAGATATTGCTGGTCGCTTTTTCGCGTCGAATGTGTTGCTCACGGGTTTGAAGCGCAAGACGGATCGCTGGTTTACCCTTCACATCTTTGGAGAGTCCCACGATTCTTCCAGGCATGCTTCGCTTGAACTCTTCTTTGCAAGCCATATAAGCGGCACTCGGACCACCAAATCCCATTGGAACGCCGAATCTCTGGAAACTACCCACTGCAATATCCGCACCCAACTCACCCGGACTTTTCAGCAAGAGTAATGAAAGAGGGTCTGCAACCAAGGTTATCAAGAGCCCCTTATCTTTGGCCATTTTGATTTTTGCTTCGATTTTTCCGTCAATCACTCCGAGAGTATCCGGATACTGGAAAATCGCACCATACATCGTATCGTTTGGTGCGAAACTTTCTTCGGAGAAATATTCGATTTTGATTTTGAGTGGTTTTGCCCGGGTTTCAATTACTGCAATGTTCTGCGGGTGCAAGCGTTCTGAAACATAAAAAACATTCTTTTCGCTTCCGGCGCGACTCATGGTCATCGCCTCAGCACATGCGGTAGCTTCATCCAGCAATGAGGCGTTCGCCACTGGAAATCCAGTCAGATCGGCTGTCATCGTTTGGAAATTCAACAGTGCCTCCAATCGACCCTGTGCGATTTCCGCCTGATAAGGAGTATACTGCGTATACCAACCCGGATTCTCAAGAATGTTTCGTTGAATTACGGATGGTGTGATGGTGTCGTAATAACCGAGACCAAGCATGGATCGATTGACCTTGTTCTTGGATGCGATTTTTCCAAGTACCTTGAGGACTTCAGATTCATCCTCAATGGTTTCCACGCTGATCGGTTTTTTGACCCGAATGGATTCCGGAACGGTTCGATCGATGAGCTGGTCAAGAGAATTCATGCCCAGATATTGTAAAATTTCTGCAGTCTCTTTCGCATCTGGTCCGATATGACGCATCGAAAAAGTGTGATGGTCGGTCAATGCTATTTTTTCAAAAATTCCCGTGTTTTTGGAGTTATTTTGCATGGAGTAAATCTACACGAGTCTTTTCTTGAGAGAAAGCTCTTCCAAAAAAAAATATTTTCAATTAACTTCAGCTTTCCTTCACTTTTGGAATCGTTTAAGTGATTATGCAACTTACTGAAAGAACCACAACTATTCATTCTGCTGATTTTAAGATGATGCCCGAACCGAGTCTGACTGATCCGGTGGATTGGTCAAAAGCTTTTAATACTTCTATTCTTTCCACCGTTCTGGAGGTTAAAGGCCAGAGCGCGGAGCTGGAGAGCATTTTGTCTTCTCCAGAGTATGAGGCCCTATTGCTTGCAGCGAAGAGTCTTTCAGCGAATCTTGATATTTCTCCTGAAGAGGCTACTGAAAGACTGATTCAAACATTCAGAAATATTGATACTTGTTGGAAAAACATCCTTCTTAAAAAGGGCGCAGAAACCCTTTTAGGTCTTTAAGACAAAGTCCCAGCGAATTTGAGCGTTTCCTTTATCATCGAGTAACCCCTTTGGTGGGTTTGGATAAGGACCTGCCTTATTCAGTGCGTTAATGGCGGCAGAGTCCAGATCCATTGTTCCAGACTCCTCAATCATTTGAACTCGGACTATTTCACCTCTCTGATTGATAGTGACCAATGTCCGAGTGATAAAGTCGGTTTGAGATGCCAACCGTCGCCCATTTTTGTAAATCTTCTCAATTTGCCCTCTGACCATTGGTTGCCAGGTCTGATCGAGCTGTTTTCTCACCCGATCAAAATAGGAGAAAAACACAAACTCCTTCGTATTCAAAGCCGAGGTCTCCCCCTCTTTGAGACCCTGCATATATTGTCCGCCTTGCACATCTTCACCCAGTGAATTGGAAGCCCAGTTTTTGCGTCTCTCTTCGGTTTCTGCGGGTTTTGTGGAAATCTTCACCCCGAGATCGCTGAGTGTAATTGGCTTCGTTCTTGGCTCCACTGAAGGGGCCATTGCCCCCTTGGGTCTTATGCTTCCCATCCGGATAGCGGATCTTTGTTCCTTCACCACTCTTGTTTTGTCACTCAAGAAAGAGTCTTTTTTGGCTTCTTTTGTGATTTGACCTTCAGATGGTTGAACCACCATTTTGTTCTTTTCGGAGTCACTTTTTGAATCAACTATGCTTACCGTAATGGGCTCATCGAACAACTTCAACTCGGGAGAGACGGTGTAATACCAGGCGAAGGCGATCAACAGTAAGAGATGGATCGCGGCAGAAATCGAAAGCGGATGATGAAGTGCCCGTGTATTCACAACTTCCTTATCGGATTGGAAAGTCCAACCCCATAATTAAATTATGAAACAGTTAAATCTCAATTACCACTAAACAACTGTCGTTGTTTTGACGAATGAACAACCTCTGATTATGATTGTTTTCATTGATCAATTATCTTCACGAAGAGCGTCGTCATCAGCTTCCGGCAGAGGCGTTACGACTTTCCCGTCCGCGCCATCGGATGCTGTGGCCTTCATCACGCCCGGCTCAGTTCCAATGATGAACGCCTCCTTGATCGATCTTGCATTTTCAGACCGTTTCCCCGTTTTGGAATCGATACTCACAAAAGTGATCCCTTCTGGAATCGTAAAATCATCACTCTGATAATCACGAAGCACGTTCTGCATGTAACGGGTCCAGATCGGAAGTGCAGTATTCGCTCCGGTCATGCCGTGTCCCATTGTCCGTTGATCGTCATATCCGACCCATACTCCGGTAACCACTCTTGGTGAAAAACCGATGAACCAACCATCTCTCGAGTCCTGTGTCGTTCCGGTTTTACCTGCGATCGGTTTGCCAATCACATTCGCTCTTGCTGCAGTTCCAAATTGAACCACTTCCTTCATCAAATGAGTCATCACATATGCGACCCTCGGATCAAGTCTCAAGGATGGGTCAGTTGGTGCAAATGCAGCTGCAGATCCGGAAGGTGTCGGTTTTGTTTTTTCGGATTCCGGCACATCGGCAATCTTTAACGATGTCTGATCAGACCTGGTTTCAAGAACCCTGCCATCACGGTCTAGGATCTTCTCGAAATTGACCGGGTAAAATCTCTTTCCTTGCATCGGAAATGAGGTGAACGCATGAACCATATCCTGAAGACTTGCATTTGCCGATCCCAACGAAATCGAAAGATCCTGATTGAATGGTCCCTCCAGTCCGAATCGTTTAGCCGATTCGATCACCGTTGAAACCCTTAAATCCTGGACAATCTTGATCGTCGGAATATTTCTCGAATTGATCAGTGCCTGCCTGAATGTGGTATCACCATAGAATTTCTCCTCGTAATTTTCAGGACGCCAAGTACCGTTTTCAGCATCTTCAAAAACGACGGGTGAATCCACAACAATGCTCGCCGGCGTAAACCCTTTTTCCAAAGCAGTAGCGTAAATAATCGGTTTGAATGTGGATCCGACTTGTCTTTTTGCCTGGACAGCACGGTTGAATTCAGAGGTCAGAAAATCATAACCTCCGACCATCGCGAGAATCTGTCCGGTTTGCACGTCAACGGAATAGAGCGCTCCTTGGATTTCAGGAATCTGAATCAACCTCGCCTTGAGTCCTTCGGATCCTCTGGATAATACCTTCACCCAAACCACATCCCCTTCTTTCAGGACTTCAGCGAACTGATTGGGATTCTTCTTGTTACGTTTGTTTTCAGGGATGGCCCATTCCAACTGATCGAAAGGAATGTAAACCTGGGTCAACCCGATGTGCGCATATGCGATTTTTTTATCCGGGATCACCTGAGTGATCAGAGCCTTGAATTTTTTCCGAACAATTGTTTTCTCATATGTCGGATCGTACTCCCGAAGTGCCAACTCAAGGTCAAGACTTCCGTCTTCCACCAGATAACGATAAGGGAACAGCGTTTTAGTCAGCTCTTTTTTCTGGTCTTCCTTGAACTGATCCTGCTCAGCAAACGGAATATTCCTGACCGGGCCACGATAACCCTTTTGTTGATCCAACTCTTCAAGTCCGCTTTCCAAAGCCGAAGATGCGTACTCGAAGTACTTCACCGCTGCCGGAACCACTACCGTCATACCCTCTTCATAAAGTGCTTTTTCACCATATTTCTGAGACAAATATCGACGCAGGTATTCTACAAAATGAGGAGCGAGTTTCTGTTCGGTTCCATCATTCACATAAATTCTTACTTTTTCATTTGCCGCTTTTTTCTGTTCCAACTCATTGATGAAGCGATTCTCCCTCATCCGCTTCAACACATAAAGCTGTCGTTCTTTCGCTTTTTTCGGATTCAATAGGGGTGAGAATTTACCCGGTGCAGTTGGCAATCCGGCGATCAACGCCATTTCGGCAAGTGTGATTTCATTCACATTCTTATGAAAATAGGTTTTTGCGGCTGCCTGCACTCCGTAAGCACCACTGCCTAGATAGATCTGGTTCAAGTAAAGATAGAGAATTTCTTCCTTGGAAAGGGTTTTTTCCAATTGGAAAGAGACAAATAATTCCCTGATTTTCCTGATGATGTTCCGATCCGGACTAAGATAAAGGGATTTTGCAATCTGCTGGGTGATGGTACTCCCCCCTTGAACAACCTGACCTGCAAGAAAGTTCGCGATCGCAGCACGGGCAATGGCAATGAAGTTCACCCCTTGATGCTCAAAGAATGTGGAATCTTCCGCTGAGATGAAAGCATGAATCAGTTTTTCCGGAATTTGATCGTATGGAGTGAGATAGCGTTTTTCCTTGTAGAATTCGGCCATCAGTTTGCTCTGACCATTTTCAATGGATAAAATCTGCGTGACTCCCAATGGGTGATAGTCGGATACTCTAGTGATCTCAGGAACTTCTTTTGAAATTCTTTCAAAGAGATAATAGACAAAACCCGCTCCTGCAATGCCCAGACAAATCAATATGAACAGGACAGATCGAATGCTGAACTGAATTGCCGGCTTGCTTTTCTTTCTTGGAGTCATACTCCGATTCTATCGTGAAATTAGGCTTTTATCCAATGGATGAGATATTCGTGATTTCCGTCCGTACCCTGAATCGGTGAAGGGATCATTCCTTTGACGGTCAAACGAAGTTCCCTATCGGCCCACTCGATTGTTTCATTCATGAATCGCTGAGCTAATTCCTGATCCCTAACAATTCCACCATCGGAAACATGTTCCTTTCCGACTTCAAATTGGGGTTTGAACAGTACGGCAAGCTCGGTTCCGGATTTCATGACCTTGATCAACGATGGAAGGATCAAACGGATGGAAATGAATGAAACATCCATGACAATGACATCAAAATGGGTTCCAAAATCCGAGAATTCTAAGTGTCTTGCGTTGTAATTTTCCCGCACCACAACCCTTGGGTCTGATCTGATTTTCCATGCCAACTGATTTGTTCCAACATCAATCGTGTGAACACTTAAAGCACCATTTTCAAGGAGGACTTCCGTGAAGCCGCCAGTTGATGCGCCCACATCCAAGGCGGTTTTTCCCTGAACAGGGATTTGAAAGACTTCGATCGCTTTTTTCAGTTTCAATGCACCACGAGAAACGTATTTCAGTTCCGGTTCTCTCAATCTCAAATTGGATTCGGCACTGATCATTGTTCCCGGTTTGGTAACCGGTTCATCGTTCACCAGCACATTGCCAGCGATAATCATTGCTTGCGCACGAGCTCTTGTCGTTGCCAGTTCGGCCTCCACAAGAAGTTTGTCCAATCTTTCAGTTTTGGGTTTTTTAGTGTTCAAGGAAGTTCAATCGACAGGAAAGTTCTTGGTTTCAACACCATCAGCATTAGCCTTGGTCAGGATTTCCACCTTCTGTTCGGCTTGTGCGAGCAGAGTTTGGCATTGCTTAACCAAACCAACCCCATCCTGAAATGCACTCAATGCCTGCTCAAGAGGGAGTGTTCCTGATTCCAGATTTTTAACCAGTAGTTCCAGCTTCTGAAGTGATTGCTCGAAATTGTCGGTCGTCTGATCCATCTTATTCAGTTATCACATTGATTACACGCGGTGAAACAGGAATCAGATTGCTGCTTACCGTTTTGTTGTTTTCATTAACGATATTCAGTTGTGTAAGCCCTTCAGAAGCCTGAAGAGTCAGAAACCTGGGTTGGTCGCCCTCCAGCGGTTCCTGTTCACTCAAATGGTCATCCCACAGGATACTGTATGTTTTTTGCTTCAGGCCATTGGTTTCGGTGAGTGGCGCGGCCTTGGCAAAATAGTGGTTTTTAAAACCACCGATTTTCCTGCGGTCATAGTTTCCAATGATCAGTGCGGATTGATTGTCGAGTTTTCCCTGGTACTGACTCACCCATTTTTGAATTTGAATCTCACTGAACTGTTTTAAGTGGAGTGCCCCGTCTTTTCCGTTTGTACCGATCTCATACCGGTATTGATATCCCTTTGAATCCTTGTATTTGGAAGTGACGTCAAGGTGAACCGGATAACCCGTGACCAAAGGCACATCCTTCAAGGTGGTTTTTCCATCTTTATCGGTCAAGCCGTGACTCAGGGTTTGAGCTGATAATGATACCGTCAGACCTTCCAGTTCTTTTTTGGTTTTACCTGGTTTATGAATCTGAACTGATATGTCGGTTTTAACCGGGGCTGATAGTGACATGTAGGATATCGCCCCTTTCAATACCGGCACAAACACACTGGATGTTTCCTGGGGGTTGGTTTCAGAAACCAGTTCGATCACTCCCGCGCCTGGGTCGACATTCATGAGAAAGAAATATTTTTGTGAATTGATTTCGATGGATTGGACATCTTCGGTTTTTCCGGAAAACTCAATCCTGTATCCATTCGGAATCGTTCCCATCACCATTCCTGATTCCTTTGAGAAATGGGATCCGGATTTGATCGCTAAAAGTGCAACCGAGTTTTCATCCATCATCAGAATTTGTTGTGAGTGAGGCTGTGGATAATGGGCGACAATCGGGAAGTGTCCTTCCAATTCCATTTTTACCCATCCAGCACCCTTGAAGTTCTTGGATAGCCACGTTTTTTCCGTCGGACAATTTTGAATATTCTCGCTATTGATGAGGTCCATCGGTTTCATCAGTTTAAAGTCCGAAATATCCTGACAACCTGAAGTCTTTTGAACAATAGTGGTATTGAACGCCTCTGTTTCACCATCATTTTTATCCATGTCTGCGGGTTCAATCTGTTTTGCAATGGACAGTTCCGATTCCTGCTTTTTTACAAGATTCTGACTTTCTACGTATTGGTTCAGGTACTGGTTCTCCAGATCCCGTCCAACTTCACTTTCTACTGAAACAGTCTCCTTGTTTTTCGTATCGATGCTTGTTCCCGACTCATCAATTTGAGTATTCATCATTTGAATACCCAACGAGTCACTCACCTCAAAGTCATTTAAGGCAAAAATCTGATCGGGCCTTGCCAGATCGATTTTCATATTCACGTCCAGCAACTGATCTTGACCCTGGGCTGATGATGCGGAAATGACCACTTTATCCATGTCTGCTTTACTGTTCTGATCCAGAGATGCAACCACATTGTGATGCATTTCCTCGGTAGCTTTTTTCATTTCTTCAAACGTGTCTGGGTGGGAAACTCGGTCGATTGCCTTTGCGAGTTCCCTGATATTATTCTTTTTAACTGAGCTATTAGAAACTACCCTACGAACCGAAGCTTGTTTCAAATCATCAAATCTCTTTGCATTTAATTCAAGGATCGATTTTTTTGGATATTCATTGGTTGGATTTTGAATTTTACTGCTTTTGAATTCCTGAAGAACCCAGGAAACACTCGATAAATTGAGTTGGCGATCGAGTTTGATGAAATCAAACCGATCTCCGTGATTCATGCCGTAGTGGAATCCTCCCAGTAGGCACGTTGTAAGCGAAAGGGTAAGGCGTAATCTTTGAGAAGAAATGAATCCGT
This sequence comes from Bdellovibrionales bacterium, assembly GCA_040379745.1. Taxonomy (GTDB): domain Bacteria; phylum Bdellovibrionota; class UBA1018; order UBA1018; family CAIMNF01; genus CAIMNF01. Next base: position 11,506 of record JBEIKL010000040.1, read on the forward strand.
TCATTTTGCTTTTCAAACTGCTCTTGTATTTAGAATGCGGGATGAAAACCCAATTCTCAAATAAAAAAGGGGCTTGGTGAATCACCAAACCCCTTTTTAAAGGCTTAAATGTCAGTATTTTGAATCAACCGCCAAGACTCTGACGAATCAGGGCTCTTTGGAGTTTCAACTGATACTTTTTGAAGGATTGCTCATCCAAGGATGCCTCAGTCAGCATTTTTTCCGCTTTTGCTTGTGCTTCCTTGGCCCGGTTTTTATTGATCTCACCAGCAAGTTCGATGGTCTCGGCGATTACTTTAACTGAACCATTCTCTACATTCAGGAATCCTGAAGAGATCACGCCTGCAACGTCCTTACCCTTTTGGTCGCGGTAGACGAATCTACCGGTCTCCAAGGTAGAAACCATATCGGAGTGCCCTGGCAACACCTGAATCTCCCCTTCACCGGTAGTGATGATCAGGGATGCCACAGCTTCATTCTGAAGCAGAATGCGTTCTGGAGCGAGGATGCTAAGGTTGAAGGTACTCATATTAGTTCAAAGTCTTCGCTTTCTCTACGGCTTCTTCGATGGTTCCTACCATGTAGAACGCCTGCTCAGGAAGGTTATCGTGTTTACCTTCTGCAATCTCACGGAATCCACGGATAGTGTCTTCGATCTTCACGAACTTACCTGCAAGTCCGGTGAACTGTTCTGCAACGAACATTGGCTGAGACAAGAAACGCTGGATCTTACGAGCGCGGGCAACGAGTTTCTTATCATCTTCAGAAAGTTCATCCATACCAAGGATCGCGATGATGTCCTGAAGGTCCTTATAACGCTGAAGAATACCTTGAACCAAACGAGCAACACGGTAGTGCTCTTCACCCACGATTTTAGGATCGAGTACGCGTGATGTGGATGCCAGTGGATCAACCGCAGGGAAAATTCCCATTTCGGCAATCTGACGGCTAAGGTTGGTTGTAGCATCCAAGTGCGAGAAGGTGGTCGCAGGAGCCGGATCGGTGTAGTCATCGGCAGGAACGTAAACCGCTTGAATCGAAGTGATCGATCCCTTGCTGGTTGAAGTAATCCGTTCTTGAAGCTCACCCATCTCGGTTGCGAGAGTCGGCTGATATCCTACCGCTGAAGGAATCCGTCCCAAGAGCGCGGAAACTTCTGAACCCGCTTGAGTGAAGCGGAAGATGTTATCCACGAACAAGAGAACGTCACGGTTTTCTTCATCACGGAAATACTCGGCGATCGTCAAAGCAGAAAGTGCTACACGGGCACGAGCTCCCGGCGGTTCGTTCATCTGACCGTAAACAAGGCTGGTTTTGTTCAAAACGCCAGCTTCCTTGAACTCGTGGTAAAGGTCGTTACCTTCACGGGTACGCTCACCTACACCTGCGAACACGGAGTAACCACCGTGCTGGGTCGCGATGTTGTTGATCAATTCTTGAATCAAAACAGTCTTACCTACGCCGGCACCACCGAAAAGACCGATCTTACCACCCTTTGCGTATGGAGCGATCAAATCCACAACTTTAATACCAGTGTAGAACGGATCTGCTGTGGTGGTGAGGTCCTTAAACTCAGGAGCTGCACGGTGAATACCCCAGTTTTTCTTGCTGGTCACTGGGCCGGCTTCATCCACTGGTTCACCCACAACGTTCAAAATGCGTCCAAGGGTTTCCGGACCTACTGGTACAACGATTTGATCGCCTGTATCCAGGGCGGGTTGACCGCGGGTTAAACCATCGGTTGCATCCATGGCGATACAACGAACAGTGTTGTCACCCATATGCTGTGCAACTTCGAGGGTAAGGTTCCACTCGGTGTCACCGTTTGTTTTGTTGGTAACTTTTACCGCTTGGAAAATCGGCGGAACTTTACCGTTCATGAATTCAACGTCGACAACAGGTCCGATGACCTGTTTGATTTTTCCGATATTTTGTTGTCCTGTACTCGCTGACATTTAATTCTCCTTTAACTGATTTAAATCCAATTAAGCTGTTTTCTGGGATTCACTACCCGCAATGATTTCCAAAAGTTCTTTCGTGATCGCGGCCTGACGTTGTTTGTTGTATTGCAAAGTCAGTTTACGAATCATGTCGCCCGCATTTCGAGTCGCATTATCCATCGCACTCATGCGTGAACCATGTTCAGAAGCCTGTGCCTCGAGGAATGCCTTGAAAATCTGAACCGTAAAATATTTCGAAGCTAAGGACTCATAGAGCGCCTTTTTGCTTGGAACGAATATCGCAAGATCACGATTCTTCTTTTCACCTCCGACCGGTTGGATCGGAAGCACTGTATCCGTGCAGGTGATTTGGGTAATGGCGTTGATGAATTCGTTGTACACGAAAACCACTTCATCGACTTCACCCTTTTCGTACATCGGTGCAATCACTTTCGCCAACTCAGTGGCGCGCTTGAATGTGATTTTTTGTCCAAACTCTTCGTAGTGAGCAATTTCAGGCTGGAAGCGGGATTTCACCATTTCCATCACTTTTTTTCCTACAAATACGCACTTAACCGCTTTTCCTTCAGCTTTCTTGTCAGTGATGAACTGAGAAGCTGCACGAATCACGGTCGAGTTGTATCCACCACAAAGTCCACGATCAGAGCTGAATGCGACTAAAAGGCTTACTGGCTTCTTCGCTCCATTTTCATTCTGGTCGTAACCCTCATCTGCAAGTGTACCCATCAAAGCGGCGATCTCATTCGCATAAGGTCGTTGGCTCATGATGGCATCAGTTGCACGACGAAGTTTCGCGGCAGAAACCATTTTCATGGCTTTTGTCGTTTGCTGCGTGTTCTTCGTGGAACCAATCCGTTTTTTTAGGTCTTTGATACTTGGCACGAGTTACTCCCGCTTAGTTGAAAGTCTTTACGAAAGTCTTGATCGCTTCTTCCAATTTCGCTTTCACAGTATCATCAATTTTCTGGGAAGTGATGATGTTCTGAGCGATATCAGCGTGATGCTTGTCGAGGTATTCGAGAAGTTGCTCTTCAAAATCCTTGATCTTGTTCATTGGAACAGAATCCAAGTATCCATTTACACCCGCATAGATGGAAAGAATCTGCTTTTCCACTCCGAATGGGGAGTATTGTGGTTGTTTCAGGAGTTCAACCAAACGCTGACCGCGTGCCAACTGACGTTGGGTTGCAGGGTCAAGGTCGGAACCGAACTGAGCGAATGCAGCTTTCTCGCGATATTGAGCAAGGTCGATACGGAGTGTACCGGCAACTTGTTTCATCGCCTTGATTTGAGCGGATCCGCCTACACGCGAAACCGAGAGACCCACGTTCACCGCCGGACGAACACCGCTGTTGAACAAGTCGGTTTCCAAGAAGATCTGTCCATCAGTAATTGAAATCACGTTTGTAGGAATATAGCCGGAAACGTCACCACCTTGGGTTTCAATGATTGGCAAGGCAGTCAAACTACCTGCACCTTTTTTGTCACTGAGTTTAGCAGCGCGCTCAAGAAGGCGGGAGTGAATGTAGAATACGTCGCCTGGATAGGCTTCGCGTCCTGGAGGACGACGAAGAAGAAGGGACAACTGACGGTATGCTTGAGCTTGTTTGGTCAAGTCATCGTAAACAATCAAAGAGTGCATTCCGTTGTCACGGAAGTACTCGCCCATGGTTACACCGGTGTATGGAGCAAGGAACTGAAGTGGAGCTTGCTCGGAAGCGTTTGCTGCAACAACAATGGTGTATTCCAGAGCGCCAGCTTTCTTCAAGCGATCCACAACCTGTGCAACAGTGGATTGCTTCTGTCCGATTGCAACATAGATACAGAATACGTTTTTGCCTTTTTGA
>JBEIKL010000041.1:0-14372 GCA_040379745.1 Bdellovibrionales bacterium
ATGCCGAGAAGAATACAGACCAGATAAGTGAGAATGAATCCGGGAACCCCGAAGCCGATCGAAACCGGAATGCGCTCGCTGATCGTCTTCATTGCGGGTTCGCGAGTGGTCATCGAATCGCCGAAATCAAGCACCACCACTTTCTGAAGCCATTTCCAGTAACGGACATGGACGGGCTGATCGAGGCCGTATTGTTTTTCGAGTTCAGCACGCAACTTGGCAACGTCTTCGATATTCATCGAACGGCCACCGCCTTCGGCACCGCCATGCTGGATCTTGCTCAGGATTTCCTGCACCGGTCCTCCGGGCAGATAGTTCTGAACGGCGAAGTACACGCCCGTCATCAGAAAGAACATCGGAATCATGGTCAGAAGGCGTCGGACGAGGTAACTGAACATGCCTTTCAGTTTAACCCATCAAAAACAAAAGTCTATAATCCGTATTGAAGACCAAGAGTCAAAGAAGTGGTGCTCACCTTGAAGCGATCCAGATCCAATCGGATATTGGAATAATCCAAAGTGGCGGCTACTGAATGGCTGTTCGGAAGAATGACACTGTAGGCGACCCCTCCGGCGATTTCACGGTTGGAAAGCGTCAAAAGACTGAACGAACTCGAAACCGGTGAGAACTTGAAATAACCCGAAATCACATGTCCGTTCGAAAGCACCTTACGGATGGCAGGATAGATCTGCGGTCCACCGAGGTTCTTGTAACCGAAAAAGTCGTTTGTTACGAATGTGGAGGTGAAGTAATACCCGGCATAAAGCGAGAGGAACAGATCCGTGGTCAACGCCGGAAACAGATAACCCAATCGGGTATTCACGCCGAGATATCTGGCCGACACATCCGAACTTTTCGAAATCTGGAAGGCGGTACCGAACGCACTGAGACCGATGTCCCACTTGCGTGGCACAATCCGGTAGTTGGCTGAAATTTTCGCGGTGACCGCGAGAGTGGAATAATCCGGCTTTCCAGTCTGTACCGTTTGGATCGAACTCACACCGAAACCGGGAAACAGGAAGAGCTTCTGTTCTTTTTCCTGTTTCAGTGGCGCGTTCGCAGGAGCCACCATCGACTCCACCCTCAACGTCACTTCCAAGGACTCCTTTCGAGAATCCGTACCTTCGGCAGTGAAATGGAAAGTGTTCTTGCCAGCACTCAGGATCACTTCCTGATAAAAGGCACCGCCCTCTTTCAGCGTGATTTCTTGATCCTCGATTTTCAACGTCCAGCCCGATCGGTTGAAGTTTCCGGCGAAAACGATCGAAGACTGATACCCCATTCCGGAAGACTGCACCCGAACGACACTCAATTCATCATTGAGGATGAGATCGTTGATCTTTCCGCTGACTTCGAGCACGGGCTTGTAAACCTCGGCAGACCTTGCGAGAGATGCGGAAAACTGAAGAATGATCGATGCAAGCAAAAGAATTTTCATGTGCCTCACTCCATGGAATAGATCGAGATGGCTGGATCATCGCTCAACCGAAGAGCCCATTTGTGGGCCTTGACCCGGGACTGAACGCCCATGATGAACCCGTTCAATTCGACCAGGAATGCATACGGTTGGTCGTCGTAGATGACCTCGGTCATCTTTTGCATGATTTTCTGGCGTTTGGCGAAATTCAGTTCGACTTCGGACTTCTCGATCAACTCATCCACTTCCGGACTGTTGAAGGAAACGTAGTTGGAACCCTTGTTTTCGGCTGATTTCGAGTGCCACACTTGTCTCGCATCCGGAATCAAGTTTCCGCGCGCCCATGCACCGACAATGGCATCAAAGTTATGATTTTCGACCTCGGCAATGTAAGTGTTCCACTCCAAGGCTTGGACGTTCACCACGATCCCCGCTTTCTTGAAGGTCTCTTTCATGTTCTGCGCGATCTTGCTCCGGAACTGGTTCTCGGAATTGTGCTTCAGCGAAAACTCAAAACGGACTTTTTTTCCGTTCACGGTTTTGTCGAGAACATTGTCACCATCGGTGTCGGACCAACCGTCCGCCTTCAGTAATTCCAGCGCTTTTTTCGGGTTATAAGCGAAAGACTTGGATTTCACCGCAGGAGAGGTGTTCGGCCCCAGGGTTCCGAACGGGGAAAGGCAACGGATGTGGGTGCCATAAGTGTACTTGCTGATGATCGTATCCACATCAATCAAGTGCGCCAGTGCCTGTCTCGCCTTCTTGCTCGAGAAGAGTGGCGACTTCTGGTTCCATCCGATATACGTGTAAGTTGACGGCGCATCACTGGAAAAGTGCTTCGCCCACATCGGCTTCTCCGTTCCGGGCTGCTGTGCGAACCGGGCCTGATCAACCCCTTTCACCTTGGTCCCGAAAGTTTCCGCATTCATCGGCAGGATATCGATCTCGCCCTTCACGAATTTCTCATAGGCCAAGGCCTTGTCCGAAATGATGCGATAGACGATCTCATCGAAATTGTACTGTTTACCAAGGGCGTATGCACCATTGCCCCACCAATCCTTCACGCGCTCGAGAACGATTTTCTGGTCGCGCGAAAACAATTTCAAGCGATACGGGCCACTACCCACCGGATTCAGATTCGCCTTCGAGCGATTGAAATCCGGCTCGTTCACGAATTGTTTTTTCTGAATGACATAGAACTCATCATGGAAATTCAAAAGATTATTGATACTGGAGATCGCGAAGACGACTCGAAACGTACGCGCATCGATCTTTTCCAAAGTGAACGCCCCCAGTGTCGCGCGTGTCGGTGCTGATTCCGACTTCGGATCCATCAACTTTTGATAGGTGAATTCGACATCGTCGGTGGTGATGGGCGTGCCATCGTGCCAAACGGCGTTCTTACGAAGAGTATAGGTCGCGGATTTCTGGTCCTTGCTGGCATCCATCTTCTCGGCAAGGGCTGGATAATACTCACCCGTCTCGCGATCATAGTTCATCAAGCGGGCATAGATCAGGCCGGCGACTTCCTTCACGTCCATTTCGTTCAGGATCATGGGGTTCAACACTTTTGGATTCATCGCCAGATGAAGCTGGAGGGTTCCGCCCTTCTTGACCTTGGGCAATTTCTCGTAAGCCGCGCCCGCGTTCTTGGAATACGGATTGATCGCAAACGCCTGTGCCGAACACAACAAATACAAAAACAAAAGTCTCATGGAAACACTCTCCTCGGATTCAACAATTCCTGACTCAATTACGCTTACACATTCCTTGTGGACAGGCAAGCGGTCTTGCGGTGCACCAACACATCGGATGTCTTGACTTTTCCAATGGCCGAACCATAATGAATAACCATATCTCAATCCGATTTTTTTGGATGAATTCACAAAGGAGCTTTTCGATGATCGAAGTATCAGGACTCACCAAAATCTACGGCCAACGAACGGCCATCGACAATCTGGAATTCAAAGTCAACAAAGGCGAAATCGTCGGTTTCCTGGGCCCGAACGGCGCAGGCAAGAGCACGACCATGAAAATCCTCACGGGTTTCATGCCTGCAAGTTTCGGAACTGCGAAAGTGGCGGGCTTCGACGTGTTTGACCAAGCCATCGACGTCAAACGCAACGTCGGCTACCTTCCGGAAAACCCTCCGGTCTATTTTGACATGATCGTGGAGGACTATCTTGCTTACGCCGCCCGTCTTCATGACGTGCCGAAAGTGAAACTGAAATCAGCGGTCGACACCGCTCTCTTGAAAACAGGGCTGACTCACGTAAAAAACCGCATCATCGGCAACCTCTCGAAGGGTTATCGCCAACGGGTGGGACTGGCCCAAGCACTCGTGCACGATCCGCAAGTGTTGATTCTCGACGAACCGACCGTCGGTCTCGACCCGGTCCAGATCATCGAGATCCGTCAGCTGATCAAATCCCTTGCCGGTGCGCACACCGTGATCCTCAGCTCTCACATCCTTCCGGAAGTGACCGCGACCTGCGAACGCATCATCGTCATCAACAAGGGCAAGATCGTCGCTCAAGACAACATCGACCGATTGACCACGCGGATGAACCAAGGCGTCACTTTCCAGATGAAGGTCAGGAACGCATCCGATTCGGGAATCCAGGCCATTCAATCCGTCAACGGAGTCAAGAACGTTCACCTGAATGACGGCACAATCACCATTGAAATCATTCCCGGCCAGGACGAGATCCGCGATCGCATCGTGGAAGCGGCCGTCACCGGAAAAATGGGCGTGCTGGAGTTCAGCGCGGACAAACTCAGTCTGGAAGAGGTTTTCCTCTCCCTGACCACCAAGGAAACTGCAGAAGGAGCGCAATCATGAAATTCAGTTTGAAAAAAACATGGACCATCGCTTTCAAGGACTATCGCACCTACTTCACTTCACCGATCGCCTACATCGTGATCTCGGGATTCCTGCTCATCATGGGCTGGATGTTCTTCTTCAACGTGTCCCACTTCAATGTTCAGGCGATGCAGTATCGTCAATTCGGCGGTAAAGGGGTCAGCCTTACTGATGGTGTGATCCGCCCGCTTTACGGAAACCTGCACGTGATCATGCTGTTCCTGGTGCCGTTCATCACCATGCGCCTTTTCGCGGAAGAACGCAAAATGCAGACAATCCAGTTGTTGATGACCTCGCCGATCACCCTCACGGAAATGATCGTCGGTAAATTCCTCTCGGCTGCACTTCTGGTGGGAACCATGCTTTCCCTGACCGTGGTCTATCCGATCATCCTTTTCATCTACGGAAACCCGGATCTCGGTCCGATCGTGACCAGCTACTTAGGGGCATTCCTCCTTTCCTGTTGTTACGTCTCGACCGGCGTGCTGTTCTCGTCCATGACGGAGAACCAGATCGTCGCGGGCGCGTTGACCTTCGTTGCAGGCCTGTTCTTCTGGCTCGTCAACTGGGCATCCCAATCTGCAGGACCGGTCTTCAGTGACGTGCTCGATTATCTTTCCCTCATCCAACACAACATGAATTTCGGCCAGGGAATGATCGACACCACTGACGTGATTTTCTATCTCTCATTCATCGGACTGGGTCTTTTCTTCACCCACCGTGTACTCGATTCATATCGCTGGAGGAACTAACCATGACACCAAACAAAAAAGAACTGACCAAACGCTCATTCGCTTTCGGAGCGAACTCATTATTCATCACTGTCCTCGTTGTCGCACTCGTCGGGGTCTTCAATTTCCTCTCGTACCAGTACCCGAAGAAATTCGACCTGACGAAGAACAAGCTGCACACCTTTTCGGATCAATCCGAACGCGTTCTGAAAGGCCTGAAGAGCGAAGTGAAAGCCGAGCTCTACGGTGATTTCGGTTCGAAGGAAAAGCACCGTCTCCTGTTCGACAACTACAAGAAGATCTCGAACCAGTTCAAACTCGAGTTGGTCGATCCGAACAAGGAAATCCTGCGCGCGAAGAACGCAGGCATCAAGAAGATGGACACTCTCGTCCTGAACTACAACGGAAAATCCCTGACCGTGGAAGAAATCAGCGAAGAGAAAGTGACCAACGCGCTGATCAAGCTCACCCAAGGCAAGAAAACCGTGATCTGCACCATCACCGGTCATGGCGAAGCGACCGTGGGCGACCAGAACCAGAACGGCCTGGCGGCGATGAAAAAAGGCATGGAACTGCAGGCATACGAAGTGAAGGAAATCGTCCTTCCCCAGGAAACCTCCATTCCGGCTGACTGTTCGGCAATCGTGATGGTCGGCCCAAGCAAGGCACTCTTTCCGAGCGAGATCAAGGCACTGGGCGCCTACTTCGACCTAGGAGGAAGAGCGATCATTGCACTGGAAGCGCAACTCATCGCCTCGGACCAGACGAAAGACCTTCAGGAACTCCTGCGGTCGTGGGGGATCAATCCGAAAACGGGGCTGATCATCGACCCGCTTTCTCGACAACTGAACGCGGATGCGTCGGTCCCGCTGATTTTCCAATACAATACCGATCATCCGGTCACGAAGGAAATCGCGAACCAAGGCTACTTCCCGCTTTCCCGTCCGATCGATCCGGCTTCACCGGAACCGGTGGGCATCAAGACTGCCTGGCTCGCGAAGACCTCACCGAAAGCGTGGAGCGAAAGCGATCTCGCGTCTATCAACAAGGGCGCGGTCCAATTCAATCCGAATAGCGACCTTCCTGGTCCACTGAACACTGCGGTCGCGGCATGGGGGAAGAAAGCCGATTCCAAAGCGATGCACGATACCCGCATCGTGGTTTTCGGTTCCAGCCAGTTCGCGAATAACAGCTATTCCCGTTTCGGAAGCAACTCCGACCTTTTCCTGAACGCGGTCAGCTGGGCTGTGGAAGATGAGAATCTGATCTCGATCCGCGGCAAGGAAGACGACGCCGGCAAGATCGAACTCACCCAGACCCAAGGAACCGTGATCTTCTGGTTGAGTGTCGTGACTGCACCTCTCCTGATTTCCATCATGGGAATCGTCATCTGGGTCCGGAGAAAGAAACTATGAAACAACCCAGCTGGAAAACGCCGCTGATCCTATCAGCGACCCTTTTCGGAGTGGGAACGTTCGCGTACTGGTTGCAGTACTCACACAAACCGAAAACGGAAAAAGAGTCCACTCAGACCAAGAAACCGATCGCATTGCCGTCGGATGACACGCAGATCGCCATGGTTCGCATCAAGAGCACGCTCGGACTGATCGAACTGAAGTGCGAAAGCCTGAGCGCGAAGACCTGCACTCCGTCGAGTGATGGCAAGTGGATCATCTCGAACCCGATCGGCCCGAATGGCATTCTCTACCCAACCGATCTCTCCATCGTGAAAGAAGTACTGGGTGCCGTGAACAATGCCACGGCAGCGGAATTGGTCGACCTCAGTGAGGACAGTCCTGAAAAACGGAAATCCCTGATGAACGACTACGGACTGAGCGACGAAAAACGTCCGACGATTCAGACTCAGTTCGTGGAATTCGTGACCCTCAATCCGGATGGAAAACCGGGCAAGCGTTACACCGCGTGGTTCGGAATTGAACATCCGCTCGGAGACAAGACCTTTGTCGCCTCCTCAGTCGACGGTGTCGTGAACGAAAAGACTGTCTTCCTGATTTCAAATTTCACCCGGAACACCATCTTCCAGAAAACCGCCGATCATTTCAGGGATAAAACCCTGTTCAAGTTCGATCGCAATGCAGTTCAGGAACTCACCGGTCCGGGCGTAATGGCAAAAAAAGATAATGGCCTCTGGAGAGTAAACGGTCTGGATGCGAATCAGGATCGGGTCAACACCCTGTTGTCCGCCATCGCAAATGCGAAGGCATTGGCTTTCGAATCCGAATCCATCCTCAAGGGTCAGAAACCACTGTTGAAGTACGCACTCAAGTTGGGTTCAACGACGCACACGGTGGAACTGTTCGAGATAAAGTTCAAGGAAGAATCACGCATCTATGCACGCGTTCCAGGTCAACAGGAAATCTTCCAGATGGATGCCGTATTCAAAGGGAACCTGGACAAGAAGGCGAAAGACTTCCGGAACACCATTCTCCTGACTGATGCCGAAAAAGTCACCGCGACGAAAATCCGTGCTTCGGCGAAGACGTATTCCTCTCCGCTCGAATTCGAATACGCGGGTGGAAACTGGAAAGCAAAAGACCCATCGAAAAACCTTGATGCGACGGTCGCTTCGAAGCTGTTGAACCTGCTTGCCGTGACCCGCGTTCAGGATTTCGTTTCACCGGTACCGAGCGGTAAAGAAGTGATGGATCTGATCATCGGCGATGAAAAGAAAGCCGACAAGTTCCACTACTCGCTCTTTTTATCGAAAGACAAGCTCTACGCCAAAAACCTGAATGCAAAATCAAGCGAAGCACTCCTGCTTGAAGACTCATTCAAGAACGCTCTACCGAAGGCTGAAAACGACTGGAAATCTTCACCGGTCAAGGATCAGCCAGCGAAGGCTCCGAACCATTCGAAATGATCCAAGGGGGCGATGACCAGCTCGAGAAATTTGTCGAGAGTTGGAAATTCGCCCCACTCAAGTCCTGATTCGTATTACCACCGGTGGTGATTGCACTTCCCAGAATCGGCGTAGCGCTTGAAATACTCCGGGTTTGCACCAGATACAGTCGATTGCTACCGCCATAGGTTCGGACTCCATAAGCGACTGTTCCACCGACCAACATCCCCATGGCACTCGAACCAGAGACCGATCCCTTGAAATAGGAATTCACAATCGCAAACTTCGTCAGTCCGGATGCACTGTCGAGGACGTTCCCGACCAAGCCCCCCATTCCGGTGTTGCTGGAACTCAAGGTCATCGTCGAAAAGGAGTTGGTGATCGAGCTTCCCGCATCCATCGATCCGATGAGGCCACCGAACATGGCACCCCCACCAGCGGCTCCCATAGAGATCGTGCCCGAGGACTGACACTGATCCAACCAAAGATTCGAATTCGAAGATGCCGAGGATTCAGAATAATGAAATCCGAGGATTCCTCCCCCACCGTTTCCGGTGCTGATCGTGGATTGTACTTTGGCCCGCGAAATCCGAAACGGAGTGGCATACATTCCTCCACTGACTCCGCCCGAAAATCCCCAACCATCAAACGGATTCGTGATCGAGAGAGTGGTTCCGGTCAAGCGGTCATAATAACCATCGATGAAATCTGCGGAAGACGTCGGATCATTTTCAATGTTGGAATACGAAGGATGGGTGATGGACCCGATGAATCCTCCACAATTCCTCCTGCAATTGGTGACCATCGCCGTGTGCACCTGAACCTGATAGACGATCGCACCACGGGAATATCCAGCCAATACCCCTACCGTTGCCGATCCCGGAACACTGGCGGTTCCGATGATCGAATTCGCTCCCGTAATGGAAATCGATCGGAGAGTCAGATTCTTCACGATCGAATGCAATTGAAGTGACCGGAAAAACCCGATATATCCCACATAATTGGAACCGGCCGTGACATAACTCCAGGTGTAGTTGCGGATTTCTTTTCCGTTACCATCGAATTGCCCGTAGAAAGCCGGAAGAGGATTGAATGTGGAATTCGTGAAAGAGGAAAGATCAATGTCAGCCGTCAGTTTGAAAGCCCCTCTGGGATAATTCCGAACACAGGTGTTCAGATCATTTGCCGTCGCAATCAGGATCGGGCTTTCGGATGAACCCGTTCCCAGACTGCTGGTGCAAGTGGCATCCGCGGTTTCGGTTGCTCTCACCGCGGTCAGTGTTTTCGGAGCAAGAATCCGGTAAGTCACCGTCTTGCACACATTGGTCTTCATGCCCTGTTGAACCGAACAGAACTCGACCGGATAAACTCCGGCCTGGGTTGGAAACCCGGTCACTGAATCGGTCGTTGGATCAAAAATCAGCCCCTTCGGCAACAGGTATTCGTCCGAGATCAGCATGCGACCACCTGGCGAAGTCGCACCACTGAGATCAATCGCTTCGAGCCGGGGAACATCGTTTCCGATCACGGTTTCAATCTTGTTCGTCGGCACGTCAAAATCCGTCGTATTAATCGCTTGCGATGGAGTGGACGAGTCGAAAGAAAATGAAGCGGTTGATGTTTTTGAATCTCCTTTTGCATTCTGGTACTCAATTGCAAGTTCCGCCTGACAGTTCGTGCACCCTGTTCCCCCAGTTGCAGTCACGACAAACACGCAGCTGGTTCCGGATGGAATCACATTCGGTCCGTTGCAAGGTGCACCAGCCACACGGGTGAATGCGCCCGGATTTGATCCTCCCAGCGTGGCGCTCACGAATTGCATGTCTTTCAAGGTATTGTTCTCGAGCTTCAAGCGAACCACATGTTTTGCGGACGGCGCCAGCTGTGGGATGGATGTCCCCGAAACAACATTGAGGACTGCATCCGCACTTTCGGAATTCGAAACCGTGACACTGTCCTCGGCACTCCTGATTTCACTCAGGCACGATGACAGCGCGACCACGGAAACGGCACTCAGCAGAACCTTCCACGGTTTCAAGCGAATTGATTTCACGGAATCGGACATCAGACCCCCAAGTCTGTATTCTAGCAATGCTCTCCCCTGCCTTGAAGATGAGTCAAAAATGACACTGACGATTCAATGAAATTCGTTTCAAATCCACCTTTCGGCTTGTCTCCAGGGTCGATTTATCGGAGTCATTCGGTTATCCTGAATCCACTTATGGAAACCAGACCGAGCCTTGTGCGACAGATGGCGAAGGACAGCTTCAGCATCCTCACCGAACCAACCGTGTTTTTTCAAAAGCGTTATCCGGAAATGACTTTCAATCAGTCGCTCGCACTGGGCGTCCTGATGACCTGGTTGGGCGCCATGCTTGAATGGCTCACTCGTGCAGTGAAAAAGGAATCGCTCCTGGAAAGCATGAAGCGCCTTCAACACCAGTTGAAGGATCTGCCAATCTGGAAAGAACTTCCCGAGGACATCTGGTCTCAATCGGGCTCCGGCCTGGAAACGCGATTCCCCGAATGGATCATCGAAGGCATGAAAGTCATGCTCACTCCATTCAACTCGGTCATTACCATTTTCATCACTGCGATGTTGTTCTGGACCGGAGGACTCCTCCTGGTCAACCGTTCCAACCCCACCCGCAACACCGTCACGATCTCGGAATTCGCAAAAATCACCGCACTGGCCTCCAGCACGGCCATGGTCAGCGCCATTCTCGGTTTTCTTCCCTTCGGCATGGGGAGCACCATCGGATGGGTTTACCACATCGTCTTATTAACCCTGGGATTCTCGATCCGCTTCCAGATTTCCCGCTTGAGAGCCGTGGGGCTGGTGTTTCTCCCGTCGATCACGTTCATCCTGCTGTTCAGTTGCCTGATCGGGGTGATTTTTGCCCTGTTCGGCCTTATTGTTTCATCGCTTTTTCACGGATAAAGGATTAAAAAGCATCTATGTCTAAACCCAAGTACAGCATCACCACCGCGATTGATTACCCGAACGGCGCCCCCCACCTGGGCCATGCTTATGAAAAAACCGTGACCGACGCTTATGCCCGTTGGCATCGCCTCTTGGGTCACGATGTTTACTTCCTGACCGGTACCGATGAAAACGGCCAAAAGCTGGTGAAGACCGCCGAGTCACTGGGCAAAGACACCCAAGCCTTTGTCGACGAGAACGTGGTTCGCTTCAAGGAACTGTGTTCGGTGCTGAACATCTCTTACGATGACTTCATCCGCACCACCGAAGACCGCCACGTCAAGGCCGTGCAGGATTTTTGGAAAAAACTCGAAGCCAAGGGCGATATCTACTTCAGCAGTTACGAAGGTAAGTATTGTTTGAACTGCGAGGCGTACTACACTGACCTTCAAGCGCCAGAAGGCAAGTGCCCCGAGCATCACACCGCGCTCGACCTCGTCAAAGAAGAAGGCTATTTCTTCAAGACCAGCCAATATCAGAACTGGATCATCGAACACATCAAGAGCCAAGCCGACTTCGTGAGCCCGGATCTCTCGAAAAAAGAAATCCTGGCGCGATTGGAAAGCGAGCCAATGCGCGATCTTTCGATCACCCGCCCGAACAAGGGCTGGGGAATCCCGGTACCGGGTAAGCCCGAGTACGTGGTTTACACCTGGTTTGATGCGCTCATCAATTACTACACCGCGAGCGAACCAAAAGGCTACTGGCCCAACAGCCTGCACGTCATTGGCCGCGACATCCTGTGGTTCCATGCTGTAATTTGGCCGATGATGTTGCATTCGGCAGGCATCCCGCTTCCAAAACAAATTTACGTTCACGGAATGGTGCTCGCTGCTGACGGAAAGAAAATGTCCAAGTCACTGAACAACGGCGTGGATCCATTCGAAGCGGTATCGAAAGTACCGGTCGATTCCTTCCGTTATTACATTCTTCGCGCGATTCCGGCAAACGGTAACGGTGCGTTCTCGATGGATGAAATGCTGAAACGCCACCAATCCGAACTCGGAAACGACTACGGCAACCTGCTGATGCGCGTGGTGAAGCTAGCCCGCAAACGCGTGGGAGACGATTACCCGAACGCAAACTACCAACTCGCATTTGATTTTTCACCAGTGATCAACGAAGTGAAAGACCTGATGGCGAAGCACGAACACCACCGCGCGCTCGATCGCATCTGGCACGAAGTGAATGTCGTCAACGGTTACATCAACGATCAGGCACCATGGTCCCTGAAAGACGACCAACCCGAACAACGCCAGAAATTTTTGGAAGTCATGTACAACGGCCTCTACGGCATTGATGTCGTGACCCAATTGCTGTCTTCTTTCATTCCGGATACGGCGTCGAAAGCATTGGCATCCATCGGTAAGACTGTCGGTGTGCTGGATGCAGGCGCAAAAAACTACACCTTGAGTGACCCACCAGTACTCTTCCCGCGCATCGAACCGGCACCGGGTGCTGCACCTGCAGGCGGAGCGAATGCGGGCGCAAAGGCCGGCGGCAAACAGCAGAAACAAAAATGATCGTAGGCTGCCTTTAAGGATTCAGGTACTGCGCAACGCCCATCAAGCCGTTTTGCATGTAAATGAATGTGAGCTTTCCGTTTTCATAGACCATCGACCGGCCATCACAATACATGTTGCTGATCGGCCATGGAAGTGGTGTGGCGGCAGACACCAGCGATCCATCCGATGCTAAGGTCATTTTAAAAATTCTTCTCGACCCACCGGTAGGGGCATTACACCAATAGAAATCGATGTTCGCACCATTGCGATTCATGGCAAATCCATAAGAATTAGAGCCCATGAGATTAGCGCTGAATTGATCAATG
This sequence comes from Bdellovibrionales bacterium, assembly GCA_040379745.1. Lineage (GTDB taxonomy): Bacteria > Bdellovibrionota > UBA1018 > UBA1018 > CAIMNF01 > CAIMNF01. The sequence continues at coordinate 12,686 of JBEIKL010000041.1, forward strand.
GTGCCCCCCTCAGTGAAGGTGCGAATCACACCACCAGAATCCGGCATGAACCATTTGCTGGTGTTGGAATCAAAAACCATTCGCTTCCAATACGATGAACTATAATTGGGTATGATACAGGCTGATCCCAAAGTCCCACTGGCGCACATGGTTCCATCGTAACCATTCGGCCCTGGTGATTTCGCAGTGGTCCCTGCCAAATGCGACTGCGTGGCATTCGCCTCGGTATAGAGCTTTAACATGGAAGCATAATTATAATTCAGGGATTGGTCGCCCAAATTCATGGATTTACCCTGAATCAGCAAAACCTTGTTTTCAACCGTGTTGTAACCCAACACCCGGACTTGTCGACTACCGCTTGCCAAGGTGATGTTTGCACCCTGCAATCCATCCGCAACAGTATAATCCGTGCCGGTGCCTGCAATGAAGTTTTCCCACTGATTGGTCGTACGCCTTAACCGCAGAACTTTGTAGTTGGACTCGGTCATGTAAAACACATCACCCGTTGCCGGATTAATGTCGAAGTCTCCATTGGAGTCCACGATCCGAATCCCCACTTGCGTGGCATTGGTGTTCAAACCGGGATTCGTATTCACACCGTTTCCGGCGATCAAATTGATGTTTCCATCCACCGTGAATTCACGGATCTTGAATTCATTGGTATCCATGGTGACAAAATCACCGTTCGTGCGGCGGGAAATATTCTGAATGACATTAAAGCGTGCGCTCAATGCCGGTGCGCCATCACCATAAGCAAGGGACTGACCGTAAAGGGTCTGGATTTTTCCGTTTGCATCAATGGTGCGAATGCGATTCACATCCATGAAAAAGACCGTGCCCTGCTTGTTCACAAACATGGAAATCGGTGCGATTGAACAATCCGTGGCAGTCGCGCCATCCACGCAGGATTGTCCTGATAAATCGTTACCTGCAATACGGGTCCATGTCCCTAGTCCACCAGCAAGCCCAGGGAAATATTTGTAGATCGAACCGATGCGATAACCATAGGCATACAGATAGCCATCCATCCCGGTTTGTCGAACTGAAGTATAAGTGTAAAGCGTTCCGCCCATATCATTATGGCAATTCGCCGTGGTACAGGTGGTATACGTTTCGGTCGCATCACCTGTAGGGGTAGGCATCAAGTGGGCGTAATTAAGACTGATACACTTATCACTTCCGTTACTGACTTGAGCTTTACCGTACCCACCGAACTGAACCGCATTGAAGCTGGAGGAGTTGACGTCATAACCGAATCCGATTCCGTAAGCAGGGCAATAAGAGATATCATCCGTGGTGTTTCCGTATTTTCCAATACCGGCAAATTGGATCGAATAGATTTTACCATCAGATTCCTTGTAGCGGCTGAGCTTCATGCCACCTTGAAAACTTTGAAACATTCCCCTGGAGGTGAAAATGAAATCACCATTCGGAAGCGGGAGAAACGGACTGGCATAGTCAGATTGATTCTCCATTGAAAAAGAAGTTGCTGCGGTTCCATCTGCCGTACTAGCGCCACCGCCAATAAAGGTAGTGATGATCCCGGTCGAAGGGTCTACCCTTCTGACCCGGTTCTGATCCGCAATCAATAATCGATCCTGAAAATCAACGGTGATTCGGCGAACAGAAGTAAACGTCGCACTGGTAACCGGTCCTCCATCACCAGTAGTATTACCAGTCACACTAC
>JBEIKL010000042.1:0-14195 GCA_040379745.1 Bdellovibrionales bacterium
ACCGATACGGTACCGACGAGGACCGGTTGGCCCTTTTCGTTGGCATCCTTGATTTCATCCGCGATGGCCTTGATTTTCGCCGCTTCCGATTTGTAAATCACGTCCGCATCGTCGTGACGGATGTTGGCGCGGTTGGTGGGGATCACGGTGATATCGAGGGTGTAGATCTGCTTGAACTCGGTTGCTTCCGTGTCAGCGGTACCGGTCATTCCCGAGAGTTTCTTGTACATACGGAAGAAATTCTGGAAGGTGATGGTTGCGAGAGTCTGGTTCTCGCTTTCGATCTTCACGCCTTCTTTCGCTTCGACCGCTTGGTGAAGACCATCGCTCCAACGACGCCCTTGCATCAGGCGACCGGTGAATTCGTCCACGATGCAGACTTCGCCATCACGAACGACGTAATCGACATCGCGTTTGAAGATCACGTGCGCACGGAGCGCCTGGTTCACGTGATGAAGCAGTTCGATGTTGGTCGGATCATAGAGGTTCGCGATCTTGAGTCGCGCTTCCATCTTGTCGACGCCTTTTTCGGTCAAGACCGCGGTCTTGGATTTCTCGTCAACGGTATAGTCTTCGTCTTTGATCAGACCGCCATCGGCGCGGATCTGGTTGTCGATGATGTAATACAGGTCGGTGGAGTCTTCACTCGGGCCGCTGATGATGAGCGGAGTGCGCGCCTCATCGATCAGGATCGAATCCACCTCATCGACGATGGCGAAGTTGAGTTCGCGCTGAACGTAGTCCTCGAGACGGAACTTCATGTTGTCGCGCAGATAATCGAAACCGAATTCATTGTTCGTACCGTAAGTGATGTCGCAGTTGTAGTTGTGTTGGCGCTGACGATCGCTCAGTCCATGCACGATGATCCCGGTGCTCATGCCGAGGAAACCATAAATGCGGCCCATGAGTTCGCTATCGCGACGGGCAAGGTAATCGTTCACGGTGATGACGTGCACGCCTTTGCCTGCCAGTGCGTTCAGGTAGCAGGGTAGGGTGGCGACGAGGGTTTTACCTTCACCGGTTTTCATCTCGGCGATGCGTCCGCGGTGAAGCGTGATTCCGCCGATCAGCTGCACATCGTAGTGGCGTTGACCGATCACGCGCCAGGATGCTTCACGAACGGTGGCGAATGCTTCCGGAAGAAGGTCGTCCAGGGCTTCGCCCTTGGCAAGACGTTCACGGAACTTCAAGGTTTGTTGCTTGAGCTCGTCATCGCTCATTGCTTTGATGGTCGGTTCGAGATCGTTGATCTTCTGGACCAAAGGATAAATGGTTTTGAGCTCGCGTTCGTTCTGGGTGCCGAAAATCTTTTTGCCGAGGTTGCTGAGTTGTTGAATCATAATGCCTTAGTTCTCCAAAATGTAATTGATCGGATCGACCGGGATGCCGTTGACATGCACCTCATAGTGCAAATGCGAGCCGGTGGAACGTCCTGAATTTCCAACCAGTGCGATCGATTGACCACGCTTGATTTTTTGTCCTGCCCGCACCAATACGCGCGAAGTGTGGCCGTACCAGGTCTCGAGGCCATAGCCGTGATCGACCATGACGATTTGTCCGTAACCGGATTTTTTACCTGCAAAGACGACTGTTCCGCTGGCAGGAGCGCGAATGGGAGTGCCGACACCTGCTGCGATGTCGATTCCCTCGTGCATTTTCTCGCCACCGTCACCCATGGGTGAAACACGCACGCCGAAGCCCGAGGTGAATACTCCATCGGAAGGTTTCTTGGTGGGAAGGGCGCTCAGGAACGAGCGTTGATCCGACAGCAATTCGTAAAGTTCGTGCAGGTTCTGCTCCAGGGAGTAGGAGCGGTTGGTGACTTGGTCGAAATTGAAGTCGACCGGACTCGAGGACTTTGTTTCCGCCGGCTGTTCCGCAATCACCGCACTGGGAAGTTGCGCTTCCATTTGTTGCGAGAGCTGATCGCGGTCCATGAGGTTGGTGATCATTTTCAAGCGCGAGGAGAAGTTTTCAATGCGTTCCAAGCTGGACTCCATCGAATCAAGCCTGCTTTGGTAGAGTTGCATGTCCTGACGGAGCTTGCGGTTTTCGGTTTGAAGCGCGCGGTTCTCGTTGATCTGGCTGGAGATGTAGCGGTAATCGAGCAGAATGGTGATGCCGAGCAGGATCACGATCGGCATCAGGATCAGGGAGAGGCGGATCGTCCAAGATGGAATATGGAATTGACGCGGTTTCTGCGCGTTTTCCGGTACGATCATGATGGTGTAAAAGCGGTTCGCCATTATTTCATCCGGACCAGGACAACCGTGACATTATCGTCTCCGCCTCGTTCGTTGGCGGCAATTACCAGTTGTTTGGCCATGTCCTGCAAGTCTAACCCGGTTTTGATGCTTTCATCAAGGATATCAAACATTAAAGAGTCAGAAAGAGGGTTGGACAATCCGTCCGAGCAAAGAAGAAAACCATCGCCGGGTTGAAGCGGAAATGAAAACAGGTCGACCCTGAGGTTCGGCTCGTATCCGACCGATCGAGTGATCACGTTTTTCATTTCATCGGATTTGATCTGTTCCCGGGTGATTAGCCCTGCGCGCCACTTTTCGTGTGAAACAGAGTGGTCCAAAGTGAGTTGCCAGATCCCCTTGGAATTCCAATAGTATGCCCGGCTGTCTCCCACTTGGGCGATGTGGGCGACTTGATCATTGCTGATTTTCAGAACAGTTGCCGTTGTTCCCATTCCGCTCAGATTCGGGTCGGCCTTGGCTTGATTCAGAATGGTCGAGTTCGCCTTTTGGAGGCTTTCTCTCAGGTTATTCGGGGTGTTCGGGGATTTTGAATTCTTGAAAAACTCCAGAATCGATTCCACGCAGGACTTGCTGGCGATCTCACCCCCCTGGTGACCACCCATGCCATCGGCGAGGATGAACAGGCCCATTTCCCCTGCGGTTCCAGCAAAATCCTGGTTGTTTTTGCGTTTGTTGCCGACGTCGCTGTGAAGGGCGCATTCCACGTTCATGATTCTGTTCGATTCCAATATTTTCCAGTCTGCCAGCAGGAGGTGGCTTCGTCCACAGTAGACTTGGTCGGTTACAGTCAAAAGATTGACAATGATGTCCGTTTTAATTTTAAACAACTAGGATTTAAACAGTGGCTACTGCGGAAATGCGGGGGTAAACTGGAAGAGAGGTGATCGCAATGACCCAATCCGCAAAAGAATGGTCCCAGTATCTGAGTCAAATCCAGCCCAAAGAGGAATTCCGCAACTTGCATTGGGAGGGGTCTTTATTTGAATACCTGGAGATGGTGAAAAAGAATCCGACCATCGCGCGGAATGCGTTTCAGCGCATGTATGACATGATTCTCTCGCACGGTACCGATAATTTCATCGAGTACAAGAAAGAGATCACCCGTTACAAGTTCTTTGATGATCCGATCGGAAACGGTGCTGATGCCGTGTTTGGTTTGGATGTCCAGATCATGAAGCTCGTGAACTTCTTCAAGTCCGCGGCGTATGGCTACGGAACCGAAAAGCGCGTGTTGCTATTGCATGGACCGGTGGGTTCCGCAAAATCGACCCTGGCGCGATTGCTGAAAAAAGGGATCGAAGCTTATTCCCGCGGTGAAGCGGGTGCGATGTACACCTTCAAGTGGGTGGATCCATCCGGCAAAGGTGAATCCCTTTTCGGTGGTGCCATCGAGATGATGTCACCGATGAACGAGGATCCATTGAAATTGATTCCGGAAGACATGCGCGCGAAAGTGCTTTCCGAAGTCAATGCTGAGAATAAAACGGATTATCGCGTGGCGATCAAGGGTGATTTGGATCCTGCATCCCGATTGGTGATGCGCGAGTTGTTGAAACGCTATGGCGGCGACTGGGTGAAGGTGATGGATCACGTGCGCGTGGTCCGCGTGATTCTCTCGGAAAAGGATCGTGTGGGTATCGGTACTTTTCAGCCGAAAGACGTGAAAAACCAGGATTCCACCGAACTCACGGGTGACATCAACTATCGTAAGATCGCCGAATACGGCTCGGATTCCGATCCACGCGCGTTCAACTTCGACGGTGAGTTCTGTGTGGCGACCCGCGGAGTGATCGAGTTCATCGAGGTGTTGAAACTCGATGTGGCCTTCCTGTACGACCTGTTGACCGCGTCCCAGGAACACAAGATCAAGCCGAAGAAATTCGCTCAGACTGACATTGATGAGGTGATCATCGGTCATACCAACGAACCCGAGTTCCGTAAACTTCAGAACAACGAGTTCATGGAAGCGCTTCGCGACCGTACGGTGAAAATCGACGTTCCATATATCACCAAGCTCAAGCACGAGATCAAGATTTATGAGAAAGACTTCAATGCGAACAAGATCAAGGGCAAGCACATTGCTCCGCACACGATCGAAGTCGCTGCGATGTGGGCGATCCTGACCCGCTTGGAGCACCCGAAAAAGGCTTCCATTTCCCTGATGCAGAAGTTGAAACTTTATGACGGTAAAACCCTGAGCGGTTTCACCGAGGAAAACGTGAAAGAACTTCGCAAAGAAGCGGTACGGGAAGGACTGGATGGTGTCTCCCCTCGTTACGTCCAGGACAAGATCTCGAACGCGATCGTGAAAAGCGATGTGGCCTGTGTGAATCCGTTCATGGTGATGAACGAGCTCGAAAGCGGCCTGAAAAACCACGCACTGATCGGCAGTGAGGAGAAGCGCCGCGAGTACCGCGAGCTGATCTCGGTCGTGAAGCAGGAATACGAGGACATCGTGAAAAACGAAGTCCAGCGTGCGATTTCGGCCGACGAGGATTCCATCGCGAAGTTGTGTGGAAACTACATCGACAACGTGAAGGCCTTCACCCAGCGTGAAAAAGTCCGTAACAAGTATACCGGTATGGACGAGGAACCGGATGAGCGCCTGATGCGGTCGATCGAGGAGAAGATCGACATTCCTGAATCCCGCAAGGACGACTTCCGCCGCGAGATCATGAACTACATCGGTGCGCTGGCGATCGAGGGCAAGACTTTCGATTTCAAGACCAACGAACGCTTGCATAAGGCGCTGGAGTTGAAGTTGTTCGAAGACCAGAAGGATTCGATCAAGCTCACCAGTCTCGTGTCGAACGTGGTGGATCGCAATGCCCAGGAGAAAATCGACGTCGTGAAGGCGCGTCTGATCAAAAACTTCGGATACGATGATATTTCGGCTACCGACGTGTTGAACTTCGTCGCGAGCATCTTCGCCCGCGGCGATGTGAAGAAACGGGATTGATGCGCGGATGGAACGCGCAGGGAGATGATGTTCTATGATGGACGGAACAAAACGCGATCACGCCCGATTCCGCCAGATCATCCGCGGAAAGATCAAACAGGATCTGAAGAAGTACATTCAGCATTCTGAAATGTTCGGCCGAAAAGGCAAGGACACGGTTACGATTCCCATGCCCCAGATCGAGATTCCCCGGTTCCGCTTCGGTTCCAATCAAGGTGGGGTCGGACAGGGGGACGGTCAGGCTGGTGATCCGGTGCCAGGGCAGGGTGATCCGCAAGATGGCCAGCCGGGCGATGGTCAGCAGGCCGGCAAGGATGGTGGCGAACACGGTCTTGAGGTTGAGTTCACACTGGAAGAGTTGGCAGAAATCCTCGCCGAAGAACTGGAATTGCCGAAGATCGAACCGCGAGGCCAGAAAACCCTGAAATCCAGGGTCGACAAGTACACTTCGATCGCCTCACAAGGATCGAACAGCCTTCGTCACTTCAAGCGTACCTTCAAGGAGGCGCTCAAACGCCAGATTTCCACGGGAACTTATAACCCGGACAAGCCGGTGATCATTCCGATCAAGAAGGACATGCGCTACCGCTCCTGGAAATCGGATGTGAAGCACGAGAACTCCGCAGTGATCATCTACATGATGGACGTGTCTGGCTCGATGGGTGACGAGCAAAAGGAAATCGTCCGTACCGAGGCGTTCTGGATCAACACTTGGCTCCGTTCCCAGTACAAGGGTGTTGAAACCCGTTACATCATCCACGATGCGACCGCAAAAGAAGTGGATGAGGAAACCTTTTTCCGAACCAAGGAAAGCGGCGGTACCCTGATCAGTTCCGCCTACAAGCTGTGCGAACAGATCATCACCCAGGATTACGCTCCGTCGGATTGGAACATCTATCCGTTCCATTTCTCGGATGGCGACAACTGGTCGACCGAAGACACGAAAGCCTGCATCGAACTGATGAAGTCCTCGTTGCTCCAGAAGGTGAACGCATTCTGCTACGGGCAGGTCGATTCGCGCTACGGATCGGGACAATTCTACAAGGACCTGATGGAGGAATTCGGAACCGACGACGATCACGTGATCCTTTCACGCATCGAGAACAAGGACGGCATTCTGAACTCGATCAAGGATTTCCTGGGGAAAGGAAAATGAGATGAGATCGACCAATCTTCCTCCCGAACTGGCGAAACTGAGAGACGATATCCGTGGCTATGCCGAAGGGTTCGGCCTCGATTGCTTTGAAACAATCTTTGAAATGGTCCCGCCGGACGCGATCAACAGCCTTGCCGCCCAAGAAGGGTTTCCGGTGCGCTATCCGCATTGGCGCTTCGGTATGAACTACGATCAGTACTCGAAGGGTTACGAGTGGGGGATGCAGAAAATCTACGAGATGGTGATCAACACCAACCCTTCGTATGCGTACCTGATGAGTTCGAATTCCCATGTCGATCAGAAGACCGTGATGGCCCACGTATACGGTCACGTCGATTTCTTCAAGAACAACATCTGGTTCTCGAAAACCAACCGCAAGATGCTGGACACGATGGCGAATCATGCGGTCCGCATCCGTCACTACATGGATGAATACGGACAAGACACCGTCGAGAATTTTATCGATCTTTGCCTGTCGATCGACAATCTGATTGATCCGAATCTTCCATTTTTGGAACCGAAAAAGGCCCAAGCGCAGTCCGAAGCCCCGAAACCGGAGGTGGGCCGCCTGAAGAGCGAGCGGTCCTACATGGACAAGTACATCAATCCGCCCGAATTCATCGAAGAACAGAAGCGAAAGCTCGCCGAACAGAAAAAACAAAGCACGAAGTTCCCGGCGCAACCGGAGAGGGACATCATGCTGTTCCTGATGGAGAATGCTCCATTGAACGACTGGCAGCACGACGTACTTCGCATGATCCGCGAAGAAACCTATTATTTCATTCCGCAGATGCAGACGAAGATCATGAATGAAGGATGGGCTTCGTACTGGCACTCCGAGATCATGACGAAAAAGGCGCTGAATGCGGACGAGATCGTCGATTTCGCCGATCACCATGCGGGTGTCCTTGCCATGCAACCGGGGCGGGTGAATCCGTACAAGGTCGGAGTCGAGTTGTTCCGTGACATTGAGGACCGATGGAATCGCGGCCGTTTCGGCAAGGAATACGAGCAGTGCACCGATCTGCGTGAGCGCGAGAACTGGGACCGCAAACTCGGCAAGGGGCGCGAGAAGATCTTTGAAGTGCGCAAGGTGTGCAATGACATCACCTTCATCGACGAGTACCTCACGCCGGAATTCGTGGACCGCTTCAAGCTTTACACCTACGAGTACAACAAGCGCACCGGCCGACACGAGATCGTCGATCGCGAGTTCTCATCGGTGAAGGAACGATTGCTGTCATCGCTGACCAATCAGGGACGGCCGGACATCAGTGTGGTCGATGGCAATCACTTGAATCGCGGGGAAATCCTGCTCAGTCACAAGCATCTGGGCATGGATCTCGACCTGAAATATGCGCGTGAAACCATGCGCTCGATTTTCCTGATTTCCACCCGCCCGGTTCACATCGAGACCACGATCGATGGTCGCAAGAAGATCTATACTTATACCGAAAAACACGAATTCGTCGCGAATGATTGAAGTGCGGAACCACTAGAACGAATAGCCGGCCGAGAGACTGTAAGTGTTCGTACTGGCCCAGTCCGTGTCGGTGGCGAGGCTGAGTTGGGACAGGTCGAATCCAACCGATACCCGGTGTTGCTTGAGGAATTGGAACGAGTAGTGCACGCCCATCGCGACTTCGCGGTTGGAACTGAAGCTGATCGAGAAGGAATTCGACAGGGCAGGTGAGTATTTTGCATAGGCAAGAAGGCTGCTTCCGTTATCGAACATCCAGATCCCCTCGGGATAGAGCTGCGGTCCGATCATGTTGGTGAAGCCCACCGTACTGACCGAGGTGTTGTAATAGATTCCCGCATTCACATTCAAGCGTACCTTCGAAGGAGCCTTGATGATCTGTCGACCGATGCGGGCATTGATTCCGAGGTATTGGATCTTGTACCCCTCGGGTGAATTGCTGCTGAAGGGGATGAGGTTGAAGAATGTGCTGACTCCAATATCGTATTTGTCGGGCACGAGCTTGTAAGAACCGCTGAACTTCACGGTTGCCGCCATTTGCGTGAACGGTGTCACGTTCCTTTGTCGGAAGCTCAGCAAGGTCAGTCCGGTCCCCGCGCTGTAGCGGAAGCGCTTGATCACGACATTGTCCTGCGAGGTCTCTTTCAATACTTCCGGTTCCTTCAGGTCCAAGGGCGTGATCTTGTATTTTGAGCGGAACACCTTCTGCCTCGAGTCGACCACGGTGAGGGTGAAGGTCTTCGCGTCCAGCGGAAATCCCAGTGGAATCTCGAAACTTCCATCGGGTTGAACCGTGATTTCCTTCGAGTTCAATGTCGCATCGATCACTTTTTCTGAGAATTTACCTGATATTTTCGTGTAATGCAGGTTATTGCTTCCTTCGACCCGGATGGTTTCACCGGCAAAACGCAGGAAAGGAATTCCGCTGTTCGGCGTCGGCTTGTCCTCTTCGATCCGGCCGTTCCAGATCATCTCGGGCTCATAGGCGCTGCCGGTCTGCTGGGCTTGCGCCGAAATGCAAAGGAGGGTGAATGACATCAGGAGTGGAATCAGTGTTTTTCTAAGCACGGTTCCTCGCTTTCTGCATGAGGATCGCATGCGTGCCGATTTCTTTTGCAGCAGCTGCCGTTTTTTTACGGACATAATTCCCGTCGGATTTCATTTCCCATCCCTGGCGATGATCGTCGAGCATGATTTCCAGGATCTCGAGGATCTTGTCCTTGTGCACCGGTTCTTCCACCGGAGTGATGGCTTCGACTCGTGCGGAAAGATTGCGGGTCATCCAGTCCGCAGAACCGATCAGCATCTCACCATCGGCTTCACGCTTGGCGCCACTTCGGAAATAAAACACCCGCGAGTGTTCCAGGAACCTGCCGATCACCGAGATCACCCGGATGTTTTCGCTGAGATTTTTCACGCCTGGACGAAGAGTGCAATATCCTCGGACGATCAAGTCGATTTTCACGCCTGCTTGGGATGCTTCATACAGAGCGTGGGTGATGTCCCGCTCATCCATGCTGTTCACTTTCGCAATGATCCGGGCGGGCAGGCCCTTCTTCGCATTCTCGGCTTCCTTCTGGATTTTTTTCAGGAAGACGTCTTTCATTGCCAAAGGTGCGACCAGCAGTTTTTTATAATCCCTCTTTGTCGATTTTCCGGTGAGGAAGTGGAAGAGATGGACGACATCATCGGTGATGTCGCGTTTGCTGGTGAAGAGTCCGAAGTCGGTATAGAGACGGGCCGTGATGTTGTGATAGTTGCCCGTTCCGATGTGGGAGTAGCAACGGACTTCATCGCCTTCCTGTCGGACCACCAGGGTCAGTTTGCAATGGGTTTTCAGTCCCAGAACACCGTAAACGACGTGCACTCCGGCGTCTTCGAGGCGTTGTGCGACGAGGATGTTTTTCTCTTCATCGAAACGAGCCTTCAATTCCACAAGGCAGACCACGTGTTTACCCAGGTCGGCCGCCTTGATCAGAAGTGGGATCAGGGGGCTGTCCGCGCCAGTACGGTACAGGGTCATCTTGATCGCGATCACTTTCGGATCATTCACGGCTGAGCGAATGAAGCGCTCGACCGATGCGCTGAAGCTCTCGTAAGGATGATGCACGAGAATGTCATGTTGCTTGATCGTCTGGAAGATGTCCTTGTCGGGATCGCTCAGAGAGGGTGGTGCGGATGGAACCCAGGGTTCGAACTTCAGGTCGGGACGGTTGATATCGAGGATCGGTTTCAGGGAAGTGTATTCAAGCAACCCGCTTTTCACGCAATAGATCTGGTCTTCGTCGAGATGCAATTCATCTCGAAGCAAGTCGATCATGTGAGGATTGCCGCTGCCCCAGTACTCGAGTCGTACGATGTCTCCGAAGCGGCGTTCCTTCAGTTCTTCCGAGATCTGTTCCATCAGGTCTTCGCTGTCATCGCCATGATCGATGTTGGTGTTGCGGGTTACCCGGAACAGCATGTATTCGGTGATTTCCATTCCGTGAAACAGATCGCCGAGATGGGCGATGATGATTTCGATGATGGAAACAAAGCGGTGATTTCCGAGATTGATCCATTGGGGAAAATGCGTGGGAATCTTCACGCGCGCGAAATGATCGTCTTCTTCCGGAAGTTGGTTTTTCAGGAATACGCCGAGTGACACCGAAAGGTTCGACAGGAACGGGAACGGGTGGCCCGAGTCGAGTGACAGAGGGGTCAGGACCGGAAAGATGTTGTTATGGAAGAACGAGGATGCCTTATCCCGTTCAGCAGGAGTCATGTCGTTCCAGTGCAGGAGTTCGATCTTCTCCTTTTTGAACGATTTCAAAAGGGTGTGTGTGAAGCAGTCGTGAGCCAGGTCGAGCAGAGGCATCAGCCGATTGCGGAACTTCACCCGCGCATCACTGTAGAGCGAACCCATGCGTTTCATGAAGTATTCATCGAGGTTGTTCTGGAAGATTCCCAGGAATCGAGCGCGCTCGAGCAAAGGCGTGCGGTCATCCAGTGCTTCGTGGAGCACGCGTGCATTGAATTCCAGCCAACTGACATCGCGATTCAGAAAGACGTCTTTTTCGCCCATGATCAAGGTTTTACCAATTAAGGATCGGAAGATCAGCAGGTCCGACTTGAATAAAACTCATGACGCATCGCCATTCGTGATGAATTTGATCCATCGGCGTGAGTTTGCTGACGGTGGCAATGGAAAAGACAAGTTTTCTGTGAAAAAGACGATAAGGAATACGGAGAATCACGCTCTGTCATGAAAAAACGGAAAGATCGAAAACGCGGAGTCAGCGATGCAATCAAAAGGCGTTCCAAGCCGAAGGCCGTCGTAGCGCTTGCATCCTTGTCGATCCAGCGTTGTTTCACTCAAGCGGGGCTCGACCCGTTGGATGCGATTCGAACCATCCGGACCGATTCGAAAATCACCGACACCGACGGCAAAACCGTTTTCGAGATGAATGGTGTGGAAGTTCCGGAAAACTGGTCGCAGTTGGCGATCGACATCCTCGTATCGAAATATTTCCGCAAGGCGGGAGTCGGAAAGGCGGGGCACGAGACTTCCATCCGTCAGGTGGTGAAGCGCATTGCACAGACCTTGCGCATTGCCGGTGAAGAAGGCGGATATTTCGACGGTCAAAACGGCACCACCTTCGAAGCGGAACTTTCATTTCTTTTGGTGAATCAGTTCGGTGCATTCAATTCACCCGTGTGGTTCAATCTCGGTTTGTTCGAGGAATACGGGATCACCGGCTCGGGTGGGAATTTTTTCTGGAACCCGACAACCGGAACCACCGAAGAGTCGAAGAACGCTTATGAACATCCGCAATGTTCAGCGTGTTTCATTCAGTCGGTCGATGATGATCTGATGTCCATTTTCGAATTGATCCGGAATGAAGCAAGGCTATTCAAGTACGGTTCCGGAACCGGCACCAACTTTTCACGAATCCGCGGAAGCATGGAAAAATTATCGGGTGGGGGAACCTCTTCCGGCTTGATGAGTTTTCTCGATGTGCTGGATCGCGGTGCGGGCGCCACCAAGTCCGGTGGAACCACCCGTCGGGCGGCGAAGATGGTCTGCCTCGATGCCGATCACCCCGAGATCCGTGATTTTGTGAACTGGAAGATGAAAGAGGAACGCAAGGCCGCAGCGTTGATCGCTGCCGGTTACTCCGCTGACTTCAACGGAGAAGCTTACCGTACCGTCTCCGGCCAGAACTCCAACAATTCGGTTCGGATCACCGATGAATTCATGAAAGCGATGCAATCGGATGGCGCCTGGAAAACCACTTCGCGCACCACCGGAAAAACAGTGGAAACCCTGAGGGCTCGCGAACTTTGGAAAACCATCGCCACGGCCACGTGGTCGTGCGGGGATCCGGGCCTTCAATTCGACACCACGATCAACCGCTGGCATACGTGTGCCGACACCGATCGCATTCACGCATCGAATCCATGTTCCGAATACATGTTCCTCGACGATACGGCCTGCAATCTTGCGTCGTTGAACCTGGTGAAGTTCCTGAAGGACGATGGAACCATTGATCTGGATTCGTTCCGTCATGCCTGTCGCGTGTTCATCATCGCGCAGGAAATCCTCGTCGATCACTCGAGTTATCCGACTGCTCGCATCGCGCAGAATTCCCATGATTATCGACCGCTCGGATTGGGGTATGCCAATCTCGGCGCCTTGCTCATGTTGAAGGGAGTGCCGTATGATTCCGAAGAAGGGCGTGCCCTGGCCGCGGCATTGACGGCGATCATGACCGGCGAAGCCTATGCGGTCAGTGCCGAGGAAGCCGCTCATCTTGGTACTTTTCACGGATTCGACTCCAACCGGAAAACAATGCTGAACGTGATCCGAAAACACCAGGAGGCTGCGGAAAAAATTTCGACGGAAGCGCTTCCTGTTGAAATCGCGCAGGCCGCGAAAGATGCTTGGAAAAAAGCCCTGAATCTTGGACAAAAACACGGTTATCGGAATGCCCAGGTCACTGTCTTGGCGCCGACCGGGACCATCGGCTTGCTCATGGATTGTGATACCACCGGAATCGAGCCGGATTTCGCGCTGGTGAAATTCAAGAAGCTTGCCGGCGGGGGGCAATTCAAGATCGTGAATCAATCGGTTCCACAAGCCTTGTCGAATCTGGGATATCCGGCGGAGCACATCCGTGAAATCGTTCACCACATCCTTGAAAACCAGAGCATTGAAGGGGCACCGTATTTTAAAGCGGAACACCTAGCCGTGTTCGATTGCTCCAACCGCTGCGGTGAAAAGGGAACCCGATTCATCGCGCCGATGGGCCACATCCGCATGATGGCCGCGGTTCAACCGTTTCTCAGCGGAGCGATTTCCAAAACCGTGAATCTGCCGAATGAAACCACGGTCGAGCAGATTGAAGCGATTCATTTGGAGGCGTGGAAACTGGGTTTGAAAGCAGTGGCCCTGTATCGCGACGGATGCAAACTGTCCCAGCCGCTTTCCACGCGTGCCGATGAGTCGCCCGTGACGGTAAAGGCTGGAAGAAAACGACTGCCGGCAAAACGCAGGGGAGTGACCGTTGAAGCCGAAGTGGCGGGTCACAAAGTCTACATCCGAACCGGTGAATATGAGGACGGTAAACTGGGAGAAGTGTTCATTGATATGCACAAGGAAGGCGCCGCCTACCGTTCGATGATGAATTGCTTTGCGATTTCAATTTCTCTCGGGTTGCAGTACGGGGTGCCACTGAGTGAGTTCGTTGACAAGTTCACTTTCACCCGCTTTGAGCCTGGTGGCATTGTGACCGGGCACCCGAATGTGAAGATGGCAACCTCGATCGTGGATTATATTTTCCGAGTGCTGGGAATGGAGTACCTCGGACGTACTGATTTCCTGCAAATTAAGCCTGCCCTGGATCTGCTCGGCTCAACGAGGGCCGTTTCAGAGCATCCGGAAGTGACGGAAGCGGGTGAGGGGGATGCCCCGCTTTGCGATTCCTGCGGGAATCCGACGGTGAGGAGTGGGGCGTGTTTCCGTTGCCTCAATTGCGGTAGTTCCACCGGTTGCAGTTAGGCCCCCATCCCGTAGACACAATAATATAGAGAAGAATGCGCTGTGAGACGCTGGTAACCCCCTAGCGCTTTTCTGGTTTTGAGCTATGATGTCCGGAAATGCCAAGTTTAAGCAAAATCAAACGAATCTTCATCGGCAATCCACTTGAGAACGAAAAACTCCACGAAGAGCGCATCCCGAAATGGAAAGCGCTGGCGATCCTTTCTTCCGATGCCCTTTCCTCCGTTGCGTATGCGACCGAAGAAATCCTGATTCCGTTGACCGCATTCATTGCGAGTGCGGCGATCTGGTCC
>JBEIKL010000043.1:0-14133 GCA_040379745.1 Bdellovibrionales bacterium
AGCTACGTTCACGTAAATATCGAATTGACCGTTGTTATTGGTCAGGTCCAAAGACTGCATTGCGATCTTTTGGAGTGCTGGACGTGGGAAGTAAGCTTCCAAAGAACGTCCGTTGACGTTGATCATGCCCATTTCGCCTTTGCGAGGACGAAGATAAACGCGAGCAACCGCAGTTTTACGTTTTCCAACATTATTGATTTCTTTTTCCATAGTTTGAGCCATTGCTTATTCCTAATTGAACTTACTTAGAAGCTTTTTTGTCGAACACAGAACGGTATTTCGCCGCTGGAGTGATTTCTGTCGGCTGTTGAGCAGCGTGTGGGTGCTCAGTGCCTGCATAAACCTTGAGTTTCTTCACTTGGTAACGAGCGAGGTTGGACTTGTTAGTCATACCCCATACTGCACGAGTGATGATTTCTTCTGGTTTGTGTTTGAGCATCTCACGAGCTGTACGCTCTTTCAAACCGCTCACGTAACCAGAATAGTCACGATAGATTTTGTCGTCCATTTTGTTACGGGTGAAAACAACTTTGTCGGCATTAATCACGACTACGAAATCACCGGTATCAACGTGTGGAGTGTAGGTAGTTTTATGCTTACCAGTGATGATCTTAGCGATCATGGAAGCCACGCGACCGACCACTTGGTCTTTAGCGTCTACGATGTACCATTTTGGGGCATTTGGACCCTTGATTTCAAAGAAATGGGCGCCCGCTTTATTAGCCAAATAAGATTTTTGTTGAAACATAGCCTGAAAGAAGTAACCGAACTCGAGGTTTGAGTCAATTTTTTAATTCAGTTTACACCTAGGGAAAAGTAAAAGACGTTCCGATCTGAAGCGTTTTCAGGGTTCAATTTAAAGCCCCAGTCGAAATTCACTGGCCCGACAGGGGTCATGTACCTCAACCCCACCCCGGTTCCGTACTTGAGGCCAGCCAGATCCAGACGGTCGACATTCAGGTTACCGGCATCCAAAAATGGCCCCACGCTGAGGTTTTCCGAAGCAAAAAAATCCAATTGTGTCCGGTAGTTAACAAAGGTCATGAAATTCTCCACCCGTCGCTCGCGGTCGGTGGCTTGGACGTTGATCTCCTGTTCGAGGTACCCCCTCATCGAGTTAATCCCCCCTAAAGCGAATTGCTTGATCAATGGAATAGAGAAGTTCGTGCCCGCCTCGGATGCCCGGGCGAAGTTCTTCAGCCAGCCCCCCCGGATACTGGTGAACCAAACCACCCGGGGAATGAAGTTGAGATAAAAGTCGTTCCGGGTCTGGAAGCGACCATAGTTCACCGGGAACGGCACATCCTGCGACCCCAGGAAGTCATTCGCATACTCAAATGACAGGGTACCAAAGTACCCTCTTCGCGGAGTCAGCGGCTGATCGCGCAGATCCAACCTCAAACTCGGCGTAATGGATCCGATGCGGATCTGCTGGTTCTGAGTCGGATCCACCGCATTGAACTGACTGACTTGTTCGATGGCATAGGAAAGCGATCCGTAAAGGTGGGCGGAGCGAATCAGAAGACGGTCAAAACTCGCCGAAAACCCGTAGGTTTCAGCATCGAACGCGCGGTACTGACGACGCCCCCCCGAGAGGTTCGGACGAAAGGTTGTTTCCCCCCAGGCGAACCACGGCCAAATATAACCGGCCTGCGCGACAAACTCGGTGAATCGATAAGTCGAAACACGACGGTTACCGCTGACATTCAATACCCACGAATGATTGAGCCCCCAAAGATTCGCATAGGTCATTTCACCGAAGATCCGCACTCCCAAATCGTTTCGGAAACCGATACCGAAACCGAGATTTCCGGGTACGGCTTCATTCACGGTGATCTTCAGGTCGCGGAATTGCAGTCCCCGCTCGGAAGGCAGAAGCTCCAAGGTTACCTGCCCGAACAGACCCAACTTGCGAAGACGGTCCTCGGTCTCGAAAAGCCCTTCCTCTGAAAGCGGTTCGTCCGCATGAAAACGCACCTCACGCTCGATCACTTCCCGCTTGGTCTTTTCCATGCCGTAGACACGCAACCCGCCGAACAGGAGCTGAGTGCCCTCGTTGATTTCAACGCTGAGGAATGCGAACTGATTGCGTTCGGAGTAACTCACCAAGGCCCCCGAATTCTCGTTGGTGATGGCGACATCAAGATACCCCAGGTTCCGATAGCGTCTCTTGATCTCCTCCAATCCCTTTTCGAGTTGGCCCAGATTCAAAGGCTGGTCCTCGTGCAGCCCGATGAATTCCTTCAATTGTTCTTCCTGGAAAACACGATTTCCGGAAAAGTCCATCGCCTGTACCGTGGTCTGCGCTCCCTCGGTGAGGAAGATGCGTACATCGAGATTCTCGGGTGTTCGCTCCACTGTCTTCACTGCGATGATTTTTGCGGAGAGATAACCGCGTCTTTTAAGTTCATCAATCAACGCCTTTGCCGTGGTGTCGATCATCTTCTCGTTGTAAATGCGAGCCTTGATCCGGCTTGTGGCGAAGCCGAAAAAAAGTTCTTTCAACTCTTCTGAAGAGAAAGTTTCCTGACCATCGAAAAAGACATCATGAATTTTAGACCGTGGGCCTTCGGTGATCTCGAACACGACCTTTCGGGGATCTTCGCCCGTCGATTCGAAAGTATAGGGAGTGATCTTCACCGATTTGAATCCGTATTCGAGATAGTGATTGGTCAGGGCTCCCATCAGGACGGAAACATAATCGCGCCCCAATCCCAACTGCCGTTGTTCATCAATCACGGCCACCAACTCGTTCCTGGAAAATTGCTTCGAGCCGATCACGGAAAACACCACTCTCTGTCCGAGATCGATCTTGAAGATCGCTTTTCTGGATGAAGGACTTTCCGTGACCGGAACCACTTCGATCACTTTGGAGTCGATGAAATTCTGTCCGAGCAACACCACTTCAATGGTTCTGCGGATGTCCTTGATCCGGTCGAGATCATAATGCTCGTTCGGACGAATCTCGATCCTTTGCAGGATTTTCTGCCTGAGATCCTCGCGGATCATGCCTTCATTGAACGCAACATCCACTGCGGTCAGGTGCACGGGCTCGCCCAGCGTGAAGCGGTACTCGAGAACGGTACGGGAATCCTTGGCCTTGAAGAACCCCTCGCTCCCCTTCACATTCTCATACCCTTTGGCACGCAAGTGCGCTTCGAGTTTTTCAAGGGACTTCGCGGCGATCGCCGGTTCGTAATCATCGCCGGGAATGCACTCGTTCATGCTCTTGATCACTTGCAACTGATCCGCAGGAAGCCCCTCCGCCTCGAAGCGGACCTCATCGATCGGTGTCGCCAGTGCCGAATTCATGATGAGAAAAAGCAGGAGTGCGATTTTCCTCATTTGAACCTTCGATTCAATTTGAGGTCGAGACCGAAAGACGTCCTCGTCTCCCGCGTGTTCGCCTCTTCAATGTTGTTCCAGACCCCAAGAACCGAAAGCGAGTTGTTCAAGCGGTATTCGGCATTCACTTCCCTCTGCACCTGGTTTCCGACACCGACCGTGCTCCCGAAAGAGAGGCCGATCTTCCTGCCCACCTGACGTTTGATCACCAATTTCGGCGCGGCCACATTGTCCGCACGGTTTTGCGGACTGAAGATGCTTCGAGCGGACTGCTGGTCGATCGCCTCTTCGACGTCGAATTGGAAACCGGTCTTGCTCTGGAAATCCTTTCCGAAATCGAGCGAGTGCAACACGAGCGATGCGGCCTCACCCTGATTCACGTAACTCCGGTCCCTGGTACGGAAGCGGTTGCCACCATCGGAGCTGAGTGTTCCGGAAGCGAGCAGGGAATAGATGTCGTTTTGCGGAAGATACGGAGTGCTGTTGAACTCCGCCTTCCACGAACTCGATTTTCCGTATGCGAGAACGCGGATCTTGTATTGGTTGATCTCGGAAACCGCGGATGCATTGAATTTCGGATTCATTCCATAAGGATCATCGAAGGTGACCTTCACGCTCTCGAGAATGAACGGCCGATCACGGAAGAGCACCTTGCCCTGGACAAGATTACCCTCGCCGAAAAGAATCGGACTTTCCGGAGCTCCGGTGAGTCGTACTTTTCCGCGAAACTCACCATCAAGCACCTCGTTGCTGATCATGAACCCCTGCGGGGCATTCACGTTCAGATCAAGAGCGAAAATTCCGCCAGAAACCTGCTTGTCAGAATCCTTCGGTGCAAAGCGATCGGTGCTGGAGCCGCTTCCGTTTCCTGATTTACCGAAGCTCTTCGACCAGAGTGCCTGAATCACATCCAGGTTGCCGCTGATCCGGTAAGGAGTGCGATCGCCGTGAATGGCTGCCGATCCACGCACCTGGATCATGTCCAATGGCTCCATCCTGACCTTGTTATCCTCAAAAGTCGCGCGGAGATCGATCAGCGGGAAGCGGTCGGTGAAAGTCTCGATCCTCCCTTTCATCTGGAACACGTGTTCACCCAGATAGGAGGAAACGCGTTCAACACTGATCACATTCTGACGGATGCGGACCTTTCCGTCCATCTCCTCGAACGGGGTTTGCAGCCAGCGCATCATCGCGTAGGCGTGATCGAAATCAAGATCGCCGTTCATGCGCAGTTCCTTCAAAGGACCGGAAACGCGCAGATCGATTTTTCCGGTTCCATCAACGTTCAGGATCGAGGAACTGAAGATCTCGGCGATACCGAGATCGAGATCACCCTTCAGTCGCAAGTCGATGTCACCCATTTTTCCGGAACCGGAGAGGGTCATGATCCTCCCCCCGGAACTCAAGCGCACCGGATTGATCTGGAAGTAACCGAGCTGGACATTCGTCTGGATCGGATCGATCAAATCCAATTGATAACCCGTCTTTTTCAGAATGTACTTGCGCAAGCGGATCTCGCCTTTGGCAAGCTCGGATTGAGTGCTCAAGAAGTCGAAACGGATATTGCCATCGATCTGTCCGAGGAGATTCTGATCATCCAGTAGCTTCGGATTGAGAATCAGGATCAGTGGTGTGAAATCGAGATTGGTGAAATCAAGATTCAGCGTGGAGGGCTGCTTCGGATTCAACGCTAACTTCAACGAGCCCTTGAGCTTGTTTCCGAAAACGTCGATGTTCGAACGCAGGGTACTTTCACTGATGTCGAGACTGAACGCGGAAGGCTCCAACAACTCGCCCTTCACCAGCGTCTGATAGAATCGTCCGGTAGTGTTCGAAACCAGGTGTTTTAAACGTCCGCTTCCGGTGCTCTTCAATTCGATGCGCGAACGCGCGGGAATGTCCAAGCGACTGACGAAGTCGATGTCGTTCAATGAAAAGCCATCGGTGGTAAAATCCCAACTCAGGTCCTCATCGCGGGATTCGAAAACAAGGTTCCCCCGAATGCTTCCGCTGGTCTTGTAGAGCACGACATCGCGGGCGTACCAGGTTCCCTGATCATACCCCACGTTCATGCGGACCTTGCGGGACCGTTCGCCGAAGTATTTCCAGTCGACTCCCTCGATTTTCCCTTCGATCACCATTTTCGGGAACGCCGTCTGACCGCGGATCAGCACGTTTCCATGGACTTCACCGTCCAAATCGTGGGGATACCAGGAAATCTTGTGCGTGTAGTGATGAAGCATCCGATCGAGATCGGGCACTCTTCCATTGTGAATGGTGAAAGGCAGGCGGATTTCCGATGCATCACTGAGATCGACAAACCCTTCCTGCAACGAATAGAATGTTTTTCCCTGGTGGGCCCGGATACCGCTGAAACGCAATTCATCGGCAAGCTGATCGTAGGTCACTCGTCCGGTCAGCTCACCAATCGCCACGTTCACATATTCCGCGTTCTTCAGGTTCGAATCAAAATCGATGATGACCCCTTTGGTGGAACCCCGGATGTGGGTCTCGAGCGTTCCGCTTCCACGGATCGGGACCTGTGCAATCTGATCCATCTCGGCGAGATCGACGTCGCCCTTCACGTGGATGTCAAACCCCTCTTTGCCGCTGATCGAACCGTTACCGAGGAAATGCGTTTTCCGCATGTCCACATGCACCTGGTTCAATTCCAGTTTTCCGGTGCCGGAACGGAGTGCGAGAAGCCCCTTCACTTTCAGGGTTTCCTTCGGCTTCAGGATGTGGAACATCGGGCGATTGATCTTGTACTTCTGATTCGTGAACTGGAATCCGCGGATGTCCAGATCGGGCTTCATTTCCAGTCGCCCCTTCGCCGTCGCGAGATCGACCTGACCATTGAGTTCTGCCCGCAGAGAATAAAGATCATCGATGATGGCGGCACCCGCCCAAAGAAGTGGCGCCTTTGAAAGCCGCACCCGCGCCTTGAAGCCATCCATCATGGATCCAAACGGAATCGCACCGTTCTGGATCTCGATCGAACCGCCTTCGGTCTTCGTACTTTTCTCGAGAATCTCGGCGTGACTGATCTGCACTTCTTTCTTTTTCAGATCAAGTTCACCCTTTGCTTCCAATGATTTTGCGGTAGCGGTTTTCCAACTGAGATCCTTGCCTCGGACCAGATACGAACCCTTCATCGTCTTCACGATGTCACTCAGGTCGCCTTGCACGTTCATTTCGGCTTCAACCGATCCCCTCACTTCATCGCTGATCGCATTCGCGGAAAAGAACTCCTCGAGATCGGAACGGAGATTCCCGTTGAGATCGAATCTTAGCGGTGAACTCTCGTCAAGGACATCTCCCTTCAAGCTACCCTTGGTGATGAACTCCACCCCCTGAAGAAGCACACGAAGCTTGTCGAATGAAACCCCCTCTTCGGTCAGGGAAAGATCCCACTCGAGCTCGGTTGCGCTTTTGACGGGAAATGATGCGATGGAGTCCGGAATGTCGAGTTTGACCGCATTCACCAGTGCGTTCGATTTCAAGGCGGCCTTCTTGCCAACCGTGTCCTTGCGCAAATCGAGACGCTTCACCACGAGTTCGGTACGGATCTTCCGATCCGGATTCTTCGGTGTCTCGACGGAAAGGTCCAGGAAGGTGTTCTCCAGAACGGCACTGTTGATCTCGAGCTCGAACAGATCCTGCCAGCTCATCGGTGCATTCTTTTTTTTCTTCGGCTTCGGCTTGAATACGTCCGCACCCAGTACGCCCTTGACGTAACCATTGTGAATGACCACCTTGGAAACCGCGAGTGTTCCGGAGAGCATCTGGATCGGCTCGAAGTGGATGCGCATGCTGCTGGCCTCGACTTCAGCCTCGATCGGAAGTTTTGAAACGTTCTCGCGGGAGACATTCACCTTGGGATTGCTGACACCGATTCCGGGAGGAAAAAAATAAAGATCCACGTTGGAGAAATCACCCGAGATGCCGAGAGCCTGCGGCGAGCGCTCACGGATGAATTGTTTCACGATGCCGGCAAAGCGTCCGCTTTCCAGAAACGAAACTCCGGCGTAGATGCTGGCGGCAACGACCCCGAAAAAGAATCCGAAAGCGAATTTCAGTTTCCTGTTTCTCATGGAGTCCGATCAAGAATGCGCAGGCGGGTATCCACATCACGGAAGCCCGGCTCGCTTTCCCTCACTTTTTGAAACCACGCTTTCGCCATGGTCTTGTTTTCAAGGGCTTGTTCCGCAAGCCCCATCAGGTAATACAAAAGGATTTTCTGTTCGTGTGGCAGATCCGGCTCGAGCAATACCGGTTCGAGATGGATGCGGGCCTCGAATGCGCGATCGAGTTGAATCAGGGATTGCGTATGCAATGCGATAATGGAAACTCCCAATTCACCGAGAAAGGATTCCTCCATCCGGATCTTCTTCTCGGCTTTTTTCAACTCACGGATCGCGTCCGCACAACAACCCATTTCGAAATAGGCGACGGCGAGATCGTAAAGATCTCGGGCCGAAAGCGGGTCTCCGGCGGGACTCCACTGTTCCGCGGTGAACGATTGTTCCAAGGTATCGACGGGATCCAGATCAAGATCCTTTTCCAATTTCTCGATCAAGCGGGTCTGATCATCGAATGGTGGTGGTTGTTTTTCCCGACGCGCAATCGAGAGCAGTGCTTTCATTTCGATCGATTCGATCGTGGCGAGCATTTCTCGCGCGCGCCGATATGCGGTTGAGTCGGTCTGAGTGATGCGGGTGAGGAGTCGGAACAAAACACGCTTCGCCTCTTCCAGGAGATTCTCCTGAATGAGGATTCTAGCCGACTCGAGTTCGTCATTTTCGGTGCCCGACATATTCTTAAAGAATACGCCGAATACGCCTACTTTTGTGCGGAATTGTTGGCTTTTTCTGCAAAAAATTCTTCAATAAAGCGTGTTGTATAATTCGACTCGACAAAACGCTGACTCTCCATGATTTCCTTGAATAGAGGAATCGTGGTCTTGATCCCGCTGATCTTGAACTCGTCGAGCGCTTGACGCATTTTTGCAATCGCATCGTTGCGGGTGTTGGCGTGAACGATCAATTTCGCCACCATACTGTCGTAGAACGGCACAATTTTGTACTGATTGTAGATGAACGAATCGATGCGAACACCGAATCCGCCCGGAACGTGGAGTGCCGTGATCTTACCCGGACAAGGGTGGAAGGTTTCAGGATCTTCAGCGTTGATGCGTACTTCAATGGCGTGTCCACTGAGTTTGATGTCCTTTTGGGTCATGCTCAGTTTTTCACCTGCGGCAATTCGGATCTGCTCTTTGATCAGATCCACTCCGGTCACCATTTCAGTCACCGTGTGCTCAACCTGGATCCGCGTGTTCATTTCCATGAAATAGAACTTCAGGTCCTGATCCACCAGGAATTCCACTGTACCGACACTCACATAATCCACGTGCTTACAAAGTGCGAGTGCGGCTTTACCCATTTGTTCACGGATTTCAGGAGTCAATACCGCAGAAGGTGCCTCTTCGACCAACTTCTGGTGACGACGCTGAACGGAACAATCGCGTTCACCCAAGAAAACCCGATTCCCATGATGGTCACAAGCGACTTGAATCTCGACGTGGCGAGGAAATTCACAGAATTTTTCGACATAGAGCGAGCCATCACCGAATGCGGCACGCGCCTCTTCGCTGCAACGCTGGAAAGAGTTGGCGAGATCGGCTTCAGTACGGATGATGAAAATTCCGCGTCCACCACCGCCGGCAGCGGCTTTCAGGATCACCGGATAACCGATTTCCTTTGCCGCTTTGACTGCGGATTCAACGCCATCCACGGCAGAAAGAGTACCCGGCAACATCGGAACACCGGCTTCACGAGCCTTCTGGCGTGCACGGGTTTTCTCGCCCATGGCTTCGATGTTTTCAGGGGTTGGCCCGATGAACGTCAGGTTGCATTCGCGCACCAAACGGGCAAATTCAGCATTTTCAGACAAGAATCCATAACCGGGGTGAATGGCATCGGCTCCGGTGACTTCGGCCGCAGACAGAAGGCTCATCATGTTCAGATAACTGAGCTTTGGTGCCGGTGGTCCGATACAAATGGCTTCATCGGCAAGCTTCACATGCAAGGAAGTCTCGTCAGCTGTGGAATACACGGCAACGGTCTTGATTCCGAGCTCACGACAAGCACGAATGATACGAAGGGCGATTTCTCCGCGGTTGGCGATCAGGATTTTCTTGAATGGTTGTTTCATTCTGCTACCTCTCAGCGAGCGGTATCGATCACGAAGAGGGGCTCGCCGAACTCGACAGCCTGGCCATTTTCAACCAGGACTTGCACGATGGTGCCGGCAAAGTCCGCTTCGATCTCGTTCATCAGTTTCATCGCTTCGACGATGCAAAGAGTATCGCCGGGCGATACGCGCTTGCCCACTTCCACATAGGACGGAGAAGTCGGAGACGGTGAGCGATAAAATGTACCCACAAACGGGGAATTGATCTTCTTGTAGCTGGCCGGTTCCGCACTGGTCACACTCACGGTTTCAGTCATGGTGGCAGTAACGGAATTGGACGGTGCAACGGCAACCGGAGCAGCCATCATGGTGGATGCAACGGATCCCACGGTTTTCACCAGGATCTTCTGATCGCCTTTGTTCCATTCGAACTCGGCAATACCCTTGGACTTCAGGAAATCGAAAAGATCACCGAAATCTTCGGGCTGGAACGGCAAAGGCGATTTCTTGGAAACCACTTTCACTTCTTTTTTAGCTGGTTTTACAGCAGTTTTCTTACTTGTTGACTTTTTCGACATATGCAGAATCCCGAGTATCCACTCTGATTTTATCCCCTTCGGAGATATGGAAAGGCACGCTCACCACCGCACCTGTTTCCAGAGTTGCAGGCTTGGTTCCGCCGGTAACAGTATCACCTTTGAATGCTGGAGCTGTTGTAGTCACCACCAACTCAACGAAGGTCGGAAGCTCGACGTTGATCGGCTTTTCATTATACAGAAGCACTTTCACTTCCATATTGTCTTGCATGAACAGGGAAAGTTCACCGATTTGCTCGGCGCTGATCACGATCTGTTCATAGTTCTCGGAGTTCATGAAGTTGAAGCCACTGCTGTCCTTGTAAAGGAAGGTCATGTCTTTCATTTCAACATTTGCAGCCGGAATGCGGTCGCCTGATTTGAAAGTACGCTCGATGACGTTACCGTTCAGAAGGTTCTTCAGCTTGGTACGGGTGAACGCACTTCCTTTTCCCGGGCTCACATGCTGGAAGTCCACGATGGAATAAGGGATGTTGTCGATCTCGAGTTTGACGTGTTTCTTGAATTCGTTTGTTGGATATACGGATGCCATAGTCCTCTTTGATACCCTTTTTCAGGTCCGATTCGCAAGTTTAAACCGCTGAACACGCAGCAGAAGAGCCTGAAGACCCTCAACTTTTTTCATCCATTCCCGCTTTTTGACCAAGGGGTCTTCGGAGATCGCCTTCATCGCGCCTTTGATGGAAAATGACTTCGATTGAGAGGTTTCGTTCTGCAAAACGAGTGCGCCGTCCTCATATGCCCGCATCTCGATTTCCTTTACCATTTTCCCCAGATCCTCGTCTTGAGGGGTGAAATAAAGCAACACCTTGTAGGAAGTGAGTGCTTGTGCGATGCGTCCCAAGATCAAGTAACTATCCGCCAACAGACGTTGGGCAATCAGATTGTCCGGAGCATCCATCACCACCGGCTCCAACTCTTTCACCACTTCGTCATAGTAGCGCTTGTCGAAGAACGCCCGAGCCAAAGCCACCCGCCCCCCGATGAAATGCGGGTGAATGCGCAGGCCATCCTTGCAGATTTCAATCGCCTCATCGAACAGCCCCGCCTTGCGATAGGCCTCAGCAAGAGGCGCGAACACCCGGGAAGACGGATCTTCCTGGTAGCGCTTCAAGTAATGATAGATCTGCGGATTGCCTTTGATTTTTTCCTTGCGCATACTGCCTCAAATTCTCTTCATGTCCTCGGCTGAAATCGCTTTTCTCTGATTCAGGATTCTCGGGGTCACAAAAAACATCAATTCACTTTTCAGGTTCTTGTAAGTCTCGGACCCAAAGAGCCAGCCGATGAGCGGAATCTTTCTCAGGATCGGCATGCCCCCTGAAGCTTCGTTTTCGTCGATGTTGAGAACACCGCCAATGACCAGGGTATTTCCGCTTTCCACGATCACCTCGGTATTCATGGTACGCGGTTCAAGAGCCGGAGTTCCATCGGTTTCGATATGGATCACATCCCGATTCAGGTCGAGCTTCAGGAAGACCGACCCCTCGTTGGTCACCCGTGGAGTGACCGAAAGCTTGGTATTCGCAGTCACTTGAACGATGCTCGAAGTGGCAGGCGCCGTTGGTGTCGCCGGTGTCACCAGCGTTTTGGCGATGGTTTGAGCCTGGTTGATGCTCGCCGTTTTTCCGCTCAAAACCACGGTTTTCGGATTCGAAATCACCTTCACCATGTTCTCGCTCTCGGCAATACGCAAGCTCGCTGCCAAACCGCTGGTCAAACCCGCGAACGCACCTGCAGCCGGCCCCGCACTGGAAGGTACCTGAATCGGAATTCCGACCAGTTCCTGCGGTCCGTTGAAGGCAATCCTTGCACCGGAACCACCCATACCGAAGTTACCATTCAGGTCCTTGCTGAATTGCTCGGTCGCTTCAAGAACCTTCGCTTCGATCATCACTTGCGGAGTCTGCACATCGACGAGTTCGATCAGTTTCGCGATCTTTTCCAATCGCTCTGCGGTGTCACGAACGATCAGACTTTGTGAAGCCTTGTCGGTGATGACGGTAACCGGAGCAGCACCGGTGATGTTGTTGTCGTCACAGAATTTGGAAACCACACCGGAAATCTCGCTCAAATCGGCATAACTGATCGGGAAAATGCGGGTCACCCGCGGAGCGGACGATTCGGCCAGACGTTTCGTCTCGAGATCCTGGCGTTTTTCGGTCATCAGCATCTCCTTGGGAAGAATGCGCATGACGTTGTCTTTGCGTTCGGCACCGAGCTTCAGCGTGGTCAACACCACGTTGAGCGCATGATCCCAAGGTACGTCCTCCAACGAAAGAGTGATGGATCCCCTCACATCCGGGTGAATCACGATATTGAATCCGCTGGTTTCGCTGATCATGCGGAACACATCGGCGATGTCGGCGTCTTTCAACTTCAGGGTGATCGGGGAACCCGTGAATCGCGTCTCACTGGCGTTTCCGGAAGCATTCATGGCCTCATCGAGAGATGAACCGGAATTCTGTGCGAATGCACTGCAACCAAACAGGCCCAATGCGAGCCAATGTTGAATTCTCATTCTTCCCTCCCTGACGTGTTTCCCGTGTCTTTATCCTTGTTGGAAATCGCGATCTGAACGTATTCCGGAACCAACTTGCCGTCTTCGTCCTTGTCATACTCGAGTACGCGTACACCATCGCTGTCGATTTGCACCACATGCCCGTCACGCGTTCCGACCTTGTCGCCCACTTTGACAAAAACCGTTTTTCGATTCGGCAAAGTGATCATCGCTTTGGACTTTTTCAAACCGGCGATGACTCCATTCAACACCATCGCATTCACCGAATAGGATTCTTGATCGCTTCGCTTGATCGACAAGACTTTCTGCACCATCTCGGTCGGACGGAAGGGATTGCGAAGGGTGACCAACATGTCTTCCGTGAGGATCATCTCCACCGGAGATGAATTGTTGCCCGGTACAGTGGCTTGCGCAAATGCCAGAGTGGTCATCACCAGGGAAACGATCGCGACGCTGATGAGGAGAGGAGTACGGATCATTTGTACGCTCCCGCCATCGAGTCTTCCTTACTGTTGGAATAGCGATAGGCTTTGAGGTTAATGGTGCCATTCACGAGCGGTGCACCCTTGTACTTTTCAACCTTGTCCGCGGTCAATGACAATTCGGAAAGTCGGATCAGTCGCTGAAGACGCGAAATCCGCTGCAGGAACAAGAGGAACTTGTTGTAGTCGCCGGTGATGGAAATCTTGAACTCCTGTTCAAAGAAGAATTCACGGGCCACGACGTTCAACGGTTCGATCTTATCGATCTTGATGTTCAACCGTTTTGCTTCGGTCACGAACAACTTCATCAGGATCGGAACCTCGATTTTCTCGGCGAACAGCGATTCGTATTCGAACATCCGTCTCACTTTTTTGCGGAGCTCGTCCTTTTTCACTTCCAGCGTCTTCTCGAACTCTCTGGCTTCGACAATTTTTTTCCGGAGCGTCTCGGTTTCGGAACGGACTGAGACCAGGCGGGTCTGATGCTGGGCGACCGCACCATCCGAAGAGGTCTCAAAAAGATAGACTTGCAGGGCGAGATACCCCACAAAATTCAGCATGATCAGGAAGAAGGGAAAGTTCTTCAGCTTTTCCATCAGATCCTCCCCGCCGTCAACTCGAAGTTGGTCTGCTGGGTGGCGTTGTCGATGTTGGTTGAACGCAAACGCACATCACGGAACACCTGACCGGCTCCCATTTTTTCCATCACTTCACTGATCAGACCGATGTCGGTCGATCGGCCAATGATTTCGGTTCCTGCGTCATTGAATGCGATCTTGCTCAGCCAGACTTCTTTAGGACAGGCCATGGAAAGGGTGACCAGTGCACGTAAGGGCAC
This sequence comes from Bdellovibrionales bacterium, assembly GCA_040379745.1. Lineage (GTDB taxonomy): Bacteria > Bdellovibrionota > UBA1018 > UBA1018 > CAIMNF01 > CAIMNF01. The sequence goes on from JBEIKL010000043.1 coordinate 13,978, forward strand.
TTCACGCGATCTCACCAATGCATCGAATACCGAGACTTTCGCACTGAACAGATCGAGCATGCCGTTCAATTCGGCCTTTTTCGCTTCAAAACCGCTGAAGCTGTTGAGGCGTCCAGCCACTTTGGCCTTTTCGGATTCCAGCGCTGCCACTTCGGC
>JBEIKL010000044.1:0-13845 GCA_040379745.1 Bdellovibrionales bacterium
CCACACAAAGGATTCTTCGGTTTGCACACCAAAGCGCCAAGCTCCATCAACGCTTGATTCACGGATCGGGGCTTCACCTCGGAAACCGCGACCACTTCACGCGCTTGATTCCAGATCGCCGTTTTCTTCGCATCGATTTCACCGATTGCATGAATCCGGGACAAAACCCTGACCACATTACCATCGACGATGGCCTCACGCTGGTTCAGCGCAATCGAACAGACTGCACCCGCGGTGTATTCACCCACGCCGGGAATTGCGAGCCATTCCGCGCGGTTTTGCGGAAAACCTAAACCTGCATCGATTCGCGACTGCATGGCCTGGGCTCCACGATGCAGATTACGCGCGCGTGAGTAATAACCGAGCCCTGCCCAAAGCACATAGACTTCATCAATGGATGCGCGAGCCAAATCACCTACGGTTGGAAACTTTTCCATGAAGCGATTAAAATAAGGAATTACGGCAGTTACCTGAGTTTGTTGAAGCATGACCTCCGATAACCAGACCGGATACGGTTCAGGGTTCCGGCGCCACGGAAGATCGCGGGCAATGCGATCAAACCAACGACTCAACCGGCGCGCCACGACGGGAACATTCACAACGGAATCGCCCCCCTTCGCTCTCAATGAAGTGCGCACTGGTTTTTTTACCAACCCACGTGATGAACTACGCACCTTCACACCCTTGTTCGCTTCTTTGACGCTTTTCTTTTTCACCTTACGCTGCACCCCGATTATTTAGCACAGTTCAGCCATTTTTGTGATTAGAATGGAAGCATGATCCCTTTTTTCGCAACACTTTTGCTGTGCCTGCAAACCACGGCACATGCGGCGGCGAAGCCGACCAAACTCCTGGTGGTGATTGATCCGGGCCATGGCGGCACGGACAAGGGGGCAATCTATCACGACGAGGGAAAAGCCGGCGGTCTATTCAGCCGGAAAAAACGTGCTCACGACGTGATGGAAAAAGACCTTACCCTGATGATCGCACGCGACCTTGCCCGTGAATTGCTGATCAAGGGTCACAGCGTGATCCTGACCCGGAACGAGGATCAAGACATGCCGCTGCCTGAACGCACGGCACTGGCGAATAAACTGAAGGCGAACATGTTCATCTCGATTCACATGAACTCGAGCATGGAGAAAAACCAGAAATCAGGAGGCATTGAAACCTTCATCCTGAACCACGCCACTGATGATGCCTCGAAGCGCCTGGCCGATCTCGAGAACAAGGTCCTGATGGAGAGCCAGGCCAGCGAGAAATCCAAATCGGCTAACGTATCGCTGATCATGAAGGACATGATCCTCGACGCGAATCTTGAGCCGTCTCGCCAACTGGCGTGTGCGGTGCAATCCCGTTTGAGTCAGAACACGATCAATCGCGGGGTGAAGCAGGGACTTTTTTACGTGCTCTTGGGAGCCGACATGCCGAGCATTCTTTTGGAAGCAGGATTCATCAATGCGAAAACCGATCGGGAGCGCGTCTTGAACACCAAGTCCCGACTGAAGATCGCGGCCCAGATCGCGCAATCCATCGATGATTACCGATTGAAACGTCTGCCGCAGTATTGCCGCATGATCAACGAGAACTAGATCACATCTCCGTATCGATCCACTGCTGGACGTTCTTCGGAATGCTTGGCGGATCGATATTCACCTTCAACAGACCGAAAACCTCGTCGGGAGTGACGTTTCCGGTCGGCGAACGGAAGAGCGCCTTCACGTGTGCGGTAGCGATCAGGCGGTTTTTGCGTTCAAAACGCTGTTCGATGTAGAACCATTTCTCATCCCAAGCCACGATCTTCGTGCGCAACTTGAATTTCGCAAACGGTGGCAACGACTGACGGAAGCGGATGTTCGCGGCACCCACCAAGGGTTGCCAGCGATGACGGACGAGATGCACGAGAAGATCGGCGCGCAACAACAGGTCCAGACGCCCCAGATCCATGATCGTGAGGAAACGGCCGTTGTTCAGATGCAGGTTCAAGTCGAGGTCGTTCGGCCACACGCGCAGGTGAACTACGGACTCGGAGAGCGGGTGAAGTTTCTTGCGGAAAAAACTGTGAATCACGATGGAGAGCAAACGAATGATGAGATTCATAGAAGAGAAGACCAGAGACCTTTGCCCAAAAGGGGCGTGTTTTTCAGGGAAAAATCAATTTCAAAAAGACCGTGTTCGAACCGCTGTATGGTTTCGAGCTTCCAGTGGCGCTTCCAGCGGTCCAGATTGCGTTGAAGATACGGGTTGCGCTTTTCGCCGGAACGGGAGCGGGTCGCATCCTCGATCAACACCAGTTTCAGGTGACGCAAGTTCCAGCTGACCAATCCCAGAATCGGCAGTTGCACATCGATGTCTTCACAGAAGAGATGCATCCACTTCATCGCCCGCTTCTTGTCGCGACTGAAAAGCGCATCGATGAAATCATCACGCGCGAACGCGTCCACTCCGTTCAATAGCACTTGTTTACGCAAGTCTTCCTCGTCACTGACCAGTTCCAGCTTGGCGAGTTCCTGGTCCACGATCTCAAGCGACCACGGATCGAGTCCGCGCAAGACCACGGACTCCTCGCTTCTCAGGGTCAGACCTCGGCGCTTGGCCAGGTAACCGATCCACGGATCACGATCCTGCTCGGCGACTTCCTCGCATGGAATCACGGCGGCCAGATCCTGGATTTTCTTGAAAGACTTTTTTCGGGAATCAAAATTCTTCGAAACAAAAATGATCACGTTCGCCAGATCGGCGGCTTCGATTGCGTCGTGCGAATCCAGCGAGGCGCAAAAATCCGCGATCAGTTCATGCTGTTTGATTTCATCTGCGTTGCGAACGAGAATGACTTTTGTTCCGCCCATCATCGAAAACCCTTGGGCCGCATCGATCACACTACCGGCATCGACTTCGGAGGCGTCGATTTTCTCAAAATTGAAATCGTTCGGGGTCTGGTCGCCCAAAGCGGCCCGCTGGATGCGTTTGACGAGTTCGCGGGACTTCATGCGCTCGGGGCCAAACAACCAGTAAACCGGACGTAACTTACCGGAATCGAGCTCTTTTTGGATGGCTTTGGCTTCAAAACGGGACATTCCGCTCACTCTCCCACCTTGCACGGTGCGTTAGCAAGAGAGATTCCTACTCCGAGCCTTGCCGAGTCCCCCGATGTTGTAGTAGAACAGTCTGAAATGAAATGCCCCTTCTGTGCCACGCCTGACACGAAAGTAGTTGATTCCCGCATGAACCAAAGCGGGGATCTGACCCGTCGTCGTCGCGAATGCACGGAGTGCGGCGGCCGTTTCACCACTTACGAGCGCATCGAAGAGGTCATGCCCAACGTGATCAAGAAGGATGGCCGTCGCGAACCGTTCGCCCGCGAGAAAATCGTTTCCGGATTCCAGAAATCCTGCCAAAAGCGCCCGATCACCTCCCAGCAGATCGAACAGGCCGTCACCGCCATCGAGAAACAGATTCAATCGTATGGATTGAAAGAGATTCCTTCGAACAGTATCGGCGAAATGGTGATGATGTCGCTTCACAAATTGGACAAGGTGGCATACGTTCGTTTTGCCTCGGTTTATCGGGAATTCCGTGATGTGGAAGAATTCGTTGCGGATCTTCACCAGCACGAATCCCCTGAATCCGCTGAAGGCGAACAACGCGACAATATGGCGTTCCCATTTTTGTCCACCCCGAATGCGGGAGAGCAGAATCCATGAGTCACAATCCATTCAGCCCAAGACATAAAGCCCGCGAGATCGCATTCCAATTCATCTATCGCTACGATCAAGAGTCTCCGAGCACCCAGATCTATGACGAATTCACCCGTCATGCGGAACACTTCGAATGCCCGAAAGAATCATTTGATTTCGCCGCTCGCTTGGCGGAAACCACACTCAAACAACTCATCGCCATTGACGACATGATTGTGAAACACGCGCAGAACTGGCGCCTGGACCGCATGAACTCGGTCGACAAGTCGATCCTGCGCATGGGCGTGGCCGAACTCCTGTTTTTCAAGGATGTACCGGCTTCCGTCACCCTGAACGAGCTGGTCGAACTCAGCAAAGCGTTCGGTGAAGCCGAGACTCCGTCCTTCGTGAACGGGATCCTGGACCCGGTCAGCCGCGAGCCGATGGCCTTGAACGGCAAAGTGCCGTCAACTTCCTGACTGCTTTCCCTTCCACTATTTTTTATTCTATAATCGTTGAGTAAGGAGACTTCGGCACGATGCTGATGAACGCCCGAAAAACAACTGAATTCCTGCATGAACTCACGCATCGGAAAAATGCGCAGGGAAAAATCCCTGCGGTCGTTCTCTTTCATTCGGAACACCGCTATCGCATGATCGACTGGAAACTGAACGGACACTTTTCCCGTCTGTCACGGAAGAACATCGTCACCGGAAAATATGGTGAAGTCACCCTTGCACCCGTTCTTTGGAACGGTAACCAACTCACTTTCTACATCATCGGAATGGGTGATCTCCGCGAGCCGGATACGCACCTGAAAGGACTGGCCAGTGGATTTTAAAAGCTTAGCCAAACGTCTGTTCACCACCAGCACTCTTGAAGAAAAACGCGTGAAGGTACCCCAAGCGGATCCGCGTGAAATCTCTTTTTTCAAGGAAATCGAAAACATCATCGCGAAGAGTTTTTTCCGTTCTTCCGTCGATTCCAACCGCGCGCGCGAGAATGCGATCCGCAACGAAGCGCTGAACGAAGGAAAGGCGGGTCGATTGTTCGAACGCACGTTCAAAGACGAGCAACTCCTTCAGAAACTCCTTCAACACCGTGACGAGATGCCACGCTCCACACGCATCATCCGGAAGCAGGATCAATGATCTGGGGTGAGTTCATCAATCAGCTTCGCGCTCTTCATGTGGATTTCCTGGATGCGTTCCAGATCCATCACTCCGTGTGTTCACACGATGTGGAGTTGAATGCGAACGGATTCCCTTTTCCAAACGATGCCGGCGACTTCGAAGACTGGATTCCCAACCGGTATCCACCGGAACTGGAAGAGTCACTGGAACTCCACGCGGTGGAGCGGGTGCTGATCGAAGGCTCACTGATGCCGATCCAGCTGGTGGAACTCAAAGAACTCGACTTTCGAGCGCTCGAATCGGCGATCCTTGCACTCGAAAAGGAATGGCTTGAAAAAAACAGGCTTTTCACGCCGGAGCATTTTGACTTCATCCAAAAGAATCTCGCTGCACGCTTCGTACAACTCCAACGCAAGTCCGGACGTTTTGCATTGAAAGCAATCTAATCTGAAAGAAGGGATCAAACCATGATCGATCTCCGCAAAATCCAGGAAGACATCCAGAAGAATTTCAAGTCCAACCGACAACTTCTCAGTTTCGATGAGTACCTGAAACTCGTGGCGGAGAGCCCGGTTCAGCAGATCCGTGGCAGCGCCGGTTATGCGGCCGACATGATGGATCACTTCGGTACCCACGAACCGAAAAAAAACGATCCTCTTCATCAGAAAAAATCTTTCACCGTGTTCGACAGCAAACTCGTCGGAAACGAAATCGTTCAGAACCAGATCTACCAGGCCTTGCGGGCATATTCCCGATTGGGACTGAACCATCGCCTGATCCTTCTGCACGGCCCGAACGGAAGCGCAAAGAGCACGATCACGTCGGCACTCATGGAGGGAATGGAAAAATACTCGCATCTCTCCGAAGGAGCGCTCTATTCGTTCTCCTGGATCTTTCCCGTCGACCGCGTGGTCCGCGGGAGTCTTGGAATCCGTGGCAACGACGATCGAAAATCGGGAACCCTTGCCTCATACGCTCATTTGATCGAAGAGGAAATCTCTTGTGTCATTCCGAGCGAGATGAAGGACCATCCCCTTTTGCTGTTGCCGATCGAAGCACGCGAAAAAATCCTGAGAGAACTCGACATTCCTTCGAATTTCGCCATTCCCCAGCGGCTGAAGGACGGCGGACTCTCGCATCGCGATCAAGCCATTTTCCAAGCTCTTCTGACCAGTTATCAGGGCGATTTCTCCCAGGTACTGAAACACATCCGCGTGGAGCGCTTCTTCCTTTCAAAAGTCTACCGTTCGGGACTCGTGAGTGTGGAGCCGCAGATGCACGTCGATGCGCAATTCCAGTTGCTGACGATGAACAAGTCGCTTTCGAATCTTCCGGCTTCCCTTCAGGGCATCAACTTCTTCTCGATCACCGGCGACTTGCCCGACTCCAACCGTGGCATGATCGATTACAATGATCTGCTCAAGCGACCGCTCGATGCCTACAAGTACCTGCTCAGCGCCTGCGAATCGGGCAAGGTCGGAGTGGGCCACAGCATTCTTCATCTGGATACGATCTTCATCGGTTCGTCGAATGAACTGCAACTCGACGCCTTCAAGGAATATCCGGATTTCAGCAGTTTCAAAGGCCGGATCGAACTGATCCAAGTACCGTACCTGCTGGAACTCTCTCAAGAACGGAAAGTCTACGCGCCCCTCCTGCAGAACATCGCGGGCAATAAAGCGGTCACCCCGCACACCGACTGGTGTATCGCTTTCTGGGGAATCCTGACCCGACTACGCAAACCCCAGCGCGAGAACTATTCGAGCGAACTGGGCTCGATCCTCGATAAATTCTCACCGATCGATAAGTTACGCCTCTACGACACTGGCGAAGTGCCACTGAGACTGACGAACGACGAACGCAAGCTCGTGCGCGCCAGCATTCCGGAAATCAAGAACGAGTTCCGGAACGTCCCGGTCTACGAAGGTCGCACCGGAGCTTCCGCACGGGAAATGAAATCGATCCTGATCGACTCTGCCCAGAACCATGAGTTCAAGACGCTGTCACCGCTGGCCGTGATCACTGAAATCCGCAAGTTCATCGGTAAAACCAGCGAATACGAGTTCCTTCGTCAGGAGATGGTCGACGGCTATCACGACCAGGAATTGTTCATCGAAACCATTCTCGAAGAATATGCCAACATCGTCGATCGCGAGGTGCGTGATTGCCTTGGGCTTTACGATACCCGCCAGTGGGCCGATTTCATCAAGAAATACATCGTTCACCTTTCGGCACAATTGAAGAAGGAGAAGATGAAGAACCCGATCACGGGTGGATACGATGAACCGGATCAATCCCTCCTGAACGAATTCGAAACCATCGTGGGTGCGCCGACCGAAAATTCCCAGCGCGAACAGTTCCGCATGAACCTGATCACGCAAATCGGCGCGTGGACGCTTGATCATCCGAACGAGGCCGTGGACTATTTCCGCATCTTCCCCGAGCTGAAGCAGAAGATTGAAAAACACTTCTACGAAAGCCAGAAAGTCCTGCTCCAGAAGATGAACACCGCCCTCAAGCACTTCGGGACCGATCACGAGGACCCGAATTCGGAAGGCGTCAAGCTGGCCCGCCAGACCATCGAAAACATGCAGAAAAAGCATGGCTATACGGTCGATGGCGCCAAAGAGGTCATTGGCTTTTTGATGTCCAAGAAGTACTGATCCGTGCTATTCATTCCCCGTGGGCAACGTCACCAAAACCCTGATCGGGAACAATTATCTGGTTCGATACACCGTCACGCATGCACAATCGGGCGTGCGGCTCGATCGCTTTCTCATGCCCCGCTACAAGAAACGCTCGCGCGAACAGATCAAGAAAGCGATCGATTCCGGTGCCATTACCATTGAACGCAACGGTGGCGCGCACCTGAACCTGGGAAAGATCAAACCCAGCACGCCACTCCTGAAGGGCGACATCGTGAATGTCCTTTCCACCCGGTCGAAAGAACCCGAAGTGAATTTCAATTACCAGGTGATGTTCGAAGATGACGATCTGATCGTGATCAACAAACCACCGAACCTGCCCGTGCATCCGGCCGGCCGTTATTTCTTCAACTCGCTTCTGATCCATCTGAAGACGCGCGGATTCACCAGCGAGTCCAACTCGGAAAAGGATTACTACCTGGTTCACCGGATCGACAAGGAAACCAGCGGTATCCTCTTGCTCGCCAAAACGCGTGAATCCTGCAACCAACTGACCGCACAGTTCCGCAATCGTGAAACCGACAAGTACTACCTTGCGATCGTGCGGGGAGAACCGAAACAAAATGAATTCGACGTTTGCGATGCGATCGGGAAACGCCAAGGCGCAGCCATCGGCCTCAAGATGTACGGCGTTCCCGAATCCGAAGGAGGACTCTCCGCACTCACTCACTTTGAAAAAGTCGAAACCCGTGGAGCATACACCCTGATGGCTTGCTTTCCACGCACCGGAAGACAACATCAAATCCGCGTGCATGCCGATCTCGCGGGCCTTCCGCTCGTTGGCGATAAACTGTACGGCATGAGTGAAGAAGATTGCCTCGTGCTTCTCGATTATCACGCTGACTTGCGAACCTTCGTCACTCAAGAAGAGGACAGCGAGAGCGACGGAGCCTCCACGGGGGAATCCTCGGCGGATGAAAATGAGGAGATCATCGAGACACCGGATGAAGAGGATGGCGTTACCGAGCTTCCGAAGAGTGAACGCTACCTTGAAATCGAGCGTTCGTTACTGATTCCGCGACACGCGCTTCATGCTGCAGGCTTGCGTTTCAAGCACCCACGCACGGGTGCGGAGATGGTGTTCGAGTCGGGCCTTCCCGACGACCTGCGCGCATTTTTTGAAGCGATTGACCAAAAACCGATCAAAACCTTCCGCACTAAACATTGGTAAATGCCTGTAATTGCAGGGCTTTTAAATTAAAAAGCAGTTGACAATCTGCAATGCTTCCCGTTAAAGTGAGTGGATGTTCAATTGGGGGATTCTCTTATCGTTATTCGTGTTTGCGACTACAGGGTCGCACGCATCCCCTTCCCTCACACCTGAACGCTTCACACTCGAAAACAAATCCGGACTCCGCGAATTCTATCTCTATTCACCCAGTGCAAAACCCAGTGGGCTGATCGTGATGTTACACGGATGCAAAACCAGTGCCTTGGAATTCGATCAAGGCACGGAGATGAGCAAATACGGTTCTCTTCACAATTATGCCGTTCTCTATCCGGAACAAAATATCTTTTACAACTACGATCGCTGCTGGAACTGGTTCTGGGGAAGTGAAAACGAAATCATCGCGGAAGGAATCCGCACGGTTCAGATCCGCTATGGACTGAATCGGGAAAACACTTACCTCATGGGAATGTCTGCCGGTGCCGCTCAAGGTGCGATCATGGCCAACGAACACCGCGATCTTTTCAAGGCAGCGTTGTTGCACTCGGGCTTGCAGTATCTGGCTGCGACCAATCTCAACGACGCACAAGCATCCCTGGAACATGGGTCATTCACCCCTTTCGACAAAGCGGCACGCATCGGCTTGCAACGAAACCGTTCTTTGGCCCCGGTCCGCTTCATGGTTGTCTATGGGGATCAGGACATTCGGGTGAATCCGAAAAACAGCCTGCAAACCGGCCAACAACTCCTGGCTCTGAATCAATTGATTGCACGCTACAGCCAGCGTCCGGGCTTGATTGACATCCGCAAAAGCATGAATCAAGTGATGAAACCGATGCTCAGCTCGGCGGAATCGTCCATTTTCATGGACGGCGCGCAAATCGGCTCGATGATCCAGATCAACGGTCTCGCTCATGAATGGAGCGGCGGCAACCCGATTCAACCCCGCAACAATCCCTACGGCCCGAAAGTGGTCGAAAAGTTTTTCTCACTCTACAAATAAAAAACCGGCACCCTGCGATGCCGGCCATTTCCATCTGTGCGAACACAATGTCCGCCTCTTTTTTGATCCCGAACGCGTCACACTCAATCAGTGTGAATTCCGCGATCCCCACATTAAAAAACCACAAAAACCAATTACCAACAGAGCCATTCCGTATACAACCATTTCTGCTGCCATAAATTCGATCTCCTTTTTCACAGTATAAAAAAGATGCAAGAAAGGTGTTATGAGCCCCGTGGCTTCGAATATGACGTGGGTCATGAATGGTTTTCTTTACCATGTGCGCATGTTGTAACGCAGCCGGCATCAAAAAAGCGCCGGACACCTTTTACACCTTTTACTTTTAGTTGCAATGGGCGCTTACCGATGGACTGGCCGATGCGCGATGAATTCCACTTCGAAAGTGACCGATCACCGAAGTCAGTGCGGCCAGGATCATGATCGCAGAAACCACACGGGTACCGCGGACGCCAAAGCGGGCTAACATTCCTTGGAGCAGGATACGGCTTCCCAGCATGGCAGGCAAAGTGCCCAACCAGAATACGGTCAGGATCAATGCGCCCCCGACCAGACTATGAGTCGCCAGCGACAACAAGACAAAGCTATAAAGCCATCCGCAGGGTAAAAACACGGTAAAAAATCCGATTAATGCTGGACGCAGAATCGAATCATCCGATTGACCGACGCGATACCCGAGTCCGATTCCGAATTGCGAAAACCGGGATGGCAATTTCCATTGAAGTAAAATATTCAACCCCGTCAACAACAGTGCCATCAATACCAGACTCGCGAAAAAAACTTGAAGCGGCAACCACTGCCAATCCGTGAAGAGTTGTTCGCCGACCATCCCGGCGAATGTACCGACACCCAAATATCCCAACAGGCGAAAGGCATGATAAATCAATTGTGCTCGTAAGCGCGTGCCGGTTGCAGTCAACATCAAACCACCGCACATGCCCACACAGTGGACACTGCCGGCAACTGCAGCAGCGAGTACCGCGATCAAGATCGACCAAGACGGCCAATTTGTGGACGCGTTCCCCGTGAACTGAGATGCAAGATCACTTCCATGGGCCAACAAGCTTCACCTCGGCATCTTGTTTCACTTCGCCATCATCCCACACACCAGTGATGGAGGTGACGGCAGAACCTTCGACGAATTCAGATTTTGGGACTTTCAGAAAAAACTGCGAAAGCGTATTTCCTCCCGATGCCACTATTTGAAGTCCTTGGTCATTTGGTGCACGAATGATTTCAATTCCTTTGGCACGTGCGGATTCGGAAACGGTGTAATCGACTTTTGCCTCATTCCAATCCAGATTATAGAAGCGAATCTTGAAGTGATTGATCACAAAATCCTTGCCATCCGGATCCTTGACTTGCTGGTAAGGGGTATCAACGGCGCGGATCACTTCCAGTTGATGGATCTGACGGGTCTGCAATCGATAGACAAAACCACTGGTCACCAGTATGAACAGAATTCCATAAACCCACACCCGGGCGCGAAACCACTTGGTCTTGAGTCCTTGCAGTGTGAGCAAATTGCCATATCCGATCAGGCCTTTGGGTTTATTGATTTTAGTCATCACCGAATCACAGGCATCCGCACAGGCCGTGCAAGCAATGCACTCAAACTGCAATCCTTGGCGCACATCAATCCCGGTGGGACAGACGGCCACACATTTTCCACAGTCGATGCAGTCCTTGCGTTTTTCGTCATAGGCCAGAAAAAACGAACCTTGATCCATGAAGACCGACTGCATGCGACCATAGGGACAAGCCACCAGACAAAACTGCTCGCGGAACCATCCGAAATCAAACATCACCACAGCACTCATGATCATAACCGATAGGAATGCGGATGGGTGCTGGGCGGGGCTCATGGTCAGATACGAAAACGCTTCTTTCGGACCGACAAAGTACCCCAGGAAAATCTGTCCGAGCAGAATCGAAACCAGCGCAAACACCCCATACTTCAAACTGCGTTTGAAGAACTTATTGATATCCATCGGAGCGGCATTGAGTTTTCGTTGTGCCAGATGATCCCCGTCGATCCAGAATTCGATCTTGCGGTAAACGCGCTCAATAAAAACAGTCTGTGGACAGGACCAACCGCACCACGCCCGACCAAACAAAGTGGTGATCAGCGCTATGAACATCAAGAACATCAGCGCTACAAACACCAGGTTCGGAACTTCATGCGCAAAAAACAATTGCCCGAATACCGAAAACCGGCGATGGGCAATATCCAATTGTAAGAACGGATGACCGTTGATCTGAATCCAAGGGATGGCGACATACAACGCCAACATCCCCCACTGCACCCACTGGCGACGAACAAACCAAAAACCGTTTTGGGGCGGCTTGGCCGGGAAAACCTTGATCCGTTTTCCTTCTGTGCTGGTCGTAGTCAGTGCATCGGGGGATGTTTCACTCATGATTATTTCACCTCGGACCCTTGTGGCGCTTTAGGATTTGCCGGTTTGGTGCCGTTCAGGGTTTTTACATAGGCAACGACTGAATTGAGTTCAGAATCGCTCATCAAAGCACCCCAAGCCGGCATCCCCTTGTCGAGCACTCCTTCGCGGACCACTTTGTAGAGGTCAGCGAGTTCGCCCTTACCGTGGATCCAGTGTTGGTCCGTCAGATTGGGTCCGACCAGACCGCCGCCATCCGGAGCATGGCAGGAAGCACACTTCGATGCGTACGAATCCTTACCGGGCTTCAGCTTTTCAGGATCGTTGACCATTGCCAACAAAGCCTTCACATCCGGACCCGTTGGTTGATTCTGGATCTGCATCTGTTTGACTTCGGCCATCGCCTGGTTGATGCGCTCGTCAGAACTCATGCCGCCGCCGAGTTCGAAATAAACGTAGTAGCCGAATGCGAACGCGATGGACAGGTAGAAAAACAACTGCCACCAGAAGGGAGCCGGATAATCGAACTCCTGAATTCCATCGTACTCATGATCCGGAATTGGTTTCTGTTCTTCTTGTTGACTCATGGTCTGCCTCCCATACCTTTCTCTTCCAGGGGAAGATTTTCCATTTCACTGTAAATCTTGCGACTCTCTTTGCGGTTGGCCCAAATCACCACCCCGACAAAAACGGACGCAAACATCAACATGCTGATCACTGGCAAAGTGGTCCAGTGAAGGTGTGCCAAGGTTTCACGAATCATTTGGCACCTCCTGCAACACCCTTCACGGTACCCATCTTTTGAAGATAGGCAATCAGCGCGATGATCTCGCGATCTTCCTGGATCTGAGCGCCTTCCGCGTTCAAACCGTCTGCGATTTTCTTCGCTTCTTCGCGCGCCCATGCCTCGGCATTGGCCACATCTTCATCCCCGTAAGGCACACCCAGTGTTTTCAAAACCGAGAGTTTCTTAGACAGAAGTGCGAAGTTGATCTTCTCTTTGTACATCCAACCGTAAGAAGGCATGATCGATCCATTCACGACTTCTTGCGGGTTACGCATGTGACGGAAGTGCCAGAGATCCGGATACTTCGATCCGACGCGGGCTAGATCCGGTCCGATTCGCTTGGATCCCCACTGGAACGGTCGATCGTACTTGGAATCTTCAACCGTACTCGGCGCACCGAAACGCAGCACATCCCCTACCGTTTTACGAATCATCTGCGAGTGACAGGTGTAACACCCTTCCCGCACATAAAGATCGCGTCCTGCCAATTGCAACGGCGTATACGGCTTGACCAGGGCATCGTGATAGTTGGCTTCGACCACGGACGAGGACATCCACATCGGTGCAAGCGTGATCAATGAACCGATTGAAATCATCACCACCACGAGGGCGGACATCAACATCGGCAAACTTTCCAGTATGCGATGGGAGAAGGACATTCCCGCTGTGCCAAACAACGGTTTCTTCACATAAGGAACATACTCGTCCACGGTTTCATTGGATTGTTGGGCAGGTGCGGCCTTCACGGTTTTGAAAACGTTGTAAACCATGATCAAGGTACCCGCGAGGTAGATCACTCCACCGAATGCACGCAACCAGTAAAGCGGTACCACGCGAATCACGGTCTGCACGAAATCCGGATAAGCAAGCTTACCCATCTGGTCGACTTCACGCCACATCAAGCCTTGGGTGATTCCGGAAACATACATCGCCATGACATAGACAATGATTCCCA
>JBEIKL010000045.1:0-13800 GCA_040379745.1 Bdellovibrionales bacterium
CGCAAAAGAAAATCGCGTTCGCAATCGGAATGAGTAGACCAAGGCTGAACACCACCCATGCCAGAATTGCAATGACAGTTTTGCGAAGATCGATCCAGAGCGTGCGCAGGAATCTTCCAGCATTCCAATGCGCTACCTGTTTTACCTCAAGCGTTACTTCTGTTTTTTCTGCCAACAGATCATTCAAGGGTGAAGAGATCAGACTGATGAAGAAGGTCATGAACCCGCCAGCGATCAGCGATAAACCAATGATCGCCAAGGTCGCTAAAATTGCAAAAACGATGCCGCTGTAATCGCTCAGCGCTGCAAAAATCGAGGAGTGAGCGAAAATTTTGAGCAGGAATAGGGCGAGGCCAAGAAGGCTGGCAAGGAGGAATGCCGAAAGGATGATCGGTGCGATCGAGAGTCGCCACAAGGCCGGGTTTTTTGAGATCAATCGCATTGCCCGGAACGGAGTGATCGCTCCGGCAACCAACGAATCAAATCTGGAAGCCAAAGTCGAGCGCAAAACGACGATCCTCCAGTGATCCCGTGTTCAGCCCCATTTCCTCTCCGTAAGTGGCAAGGTTCAGCTGGAAGAACTTGAGGTCAAACCCGAGACCGCCGCAGAGATAACCTTGGTTGATCCCCGCACGCAGATTGATCCGTGACCAGCGCGCTTCACTTCCGAAGTGTAGGGTACGGAAAAAGCTACCGTTCGTGTTGTTCCCGATGTCGGTGAATTCCAGTGCCATCACGAAATCTTCGAACTTCCAGACGCTTTTCCGACGAGCCGCCAGACCGAAGTTGAACGCGCGCTTCGTCGGATTCGGATCACCGAGCCAACCCTTGATCTTGCCACCCATGTTCTTGTAAGTTCCGCCAAGGATATTGTTGATGGTGAATGCTGTTTCATAGTTGAACCCGCCGAGTCCCCAGTGAGGGCGGAAGGTTGCTCCAAGGTCAAAATCAAGCTGAACACCGCTACCCCCCTGGTGGTCGGCAAGAGTGTCGCCTTTCAGCAGGTCAACCAGACTGAAAGGTTGTCCCGTGGTGAAGCGTGATTCAAAGTGAGTGGTCACACCGATTGCAAGGCGATCATCGGGAAGAAGGCGACGGGCAACGGTGAATGCGGGGCCCGCGCCGATGATGATGTTCGGATCAACGTTGTTCGACTGGGAAATCTGTCCCGCCATTTGGAAGCTCATCGGAAGACCGATCGACATTGCCCACAGATCATTGAACCATTCGTAGTCGTGAATCGCGAGTGCCATGAGTTGCACCCTTGCTGAAATCGGATCGCCAACCGCACCTGCCACTCCGGAAAGGCCGCCTGCACTTGCGATTTCCGAACCGGACTGGATCGTATCCAGTCCGGCTTCCAGGGTCAGTTTCGGAAACTGAAACAGGTTTTCCGGGTTCGCGGCCGCGCGAGCGGGATTTGCGTAGAAGTTCTCTTCATAGAAACCGGTAGTGTAGCGCACGTTCCCCATCGCGGCATTGCGTACCGATTGGTAGGCGCGATTGATCGGGCTGAATGCGTGGCTGTTTGCCGATGCAAGGGTGGCGATCGCTGCAGTGATTACGATCAGTTTGGAGGAAGACTTGATTTTGAAATTTTCTGTTTTCATCTGGTTCGTCCGTTCTTGCGTGAATTGATTTTAAGGAAAGAGTGTATTGATCAGGGTTTTTCTCTTCAAGCATTCACCGGAAGCCCCAAGACCGTCGAGATTGTCGAAAATCTGCCCCAATCCATTATTGTTGCCTGCTCCAAAAAGAATCACGCTTGCCGCATTGGCGACATTTGCTGCCCCAATGACCTTGTTCACGCTGGGTGTGGAGTCCCAGTTTGTTGCTGAATCCATCGCGGTCTGATTGAATGATCCGATTTCTGATCCTCCTGCACTTTCAACGAGATTGCTATTGGTGCAATCCGCTGCAACCACACAGTTCGAGGCCCGACATACAGACGGATTGGTGACAATGTCAGAAGCAGTCAGTTGTCCATCCGCTCCCACAGCGGTGGACAGCACCTGGTTCATCATCGTCATCGCAGTGATGAACTGCATGTAGGCTTTCAGTGTTGGCTCAGAGATGCTGGAGGCTTTTGCATATTCCGCTTGAATGGTCACTCTTTGTGAGGATGAAGTTTTTCCACGAGACGCAAGGGTTTCCGCCATAGCAAGGAACGAATTCGCACTCCCCGTCCCACTTCCCAACGATTCAATCAGGTCGGAAGTCTTGAACAGGTTTGCATCGGCGAGTCTGGCCATGGAAAGCTCGCTGATTTTCTGATCAGACTCCACGGAAATCTGTTGGTAGTATTCCAGTGCGCAAGAATATTCTCCGCGATCCAGGCACGCACGAGCCGCATCCAACAATTGGATGTCACCGCTCGGTTTGTCCATGAAACCGGTGAGGTTGCAGGCGCTCAAGCCGAACATCGCGGTGAGGGTGAACAGTGGAATGGAAAGAGGGTTCTTGAATCGAAAAGGTGTTCTCATTCTTCAATTCTAAGACGACAAGGGAGAGGATAAGAAGAGGGAACGAGGAATTTATTTTTTGGATTCCGGAACAGCCATGCGGTTCTGCAGGGTGCCAGTCAATTTGTAGACGTATTTTCCGTTCGGCTGTTTTGCATCCATCATCACCGCATCCAGCATGGACATCTTCTGCTTCACTTTGTCTGAAAAGCCGATCGAAGCGCGCAGATTCATCATCGAGGAATTGAGATTGCGGTTCAGGGTCAGGTCGCCGGTGACGCCGATGTCGAGGTCGTCAAAGGGTTTGCCGATCTGGAACTGCTTGATCGTGACCTTGCCGTTTTCCACACGCGCATCGATTGTACCTTCAGTGACATTGATGTCCGGGATGGAAAGAAAAAACACTTTTCCTTCCTCGATCCTCAGTTTTGCCAGTTTCAGATTCACGTTTCCGGTCAGGGAGGCGAGGTCGGCCAAGTGGCCTTCAACATGGATGTTTCCGTTGAGAGTGCCCGTTCCCCTCAGCCCCGCTGCGAAGGCGAGTACGCCGAATTTTCCGAGATCGACCGATTGAAGATCCACCGTGGCATTGATCAGATCACCACGGACGGTGCCTTCGAGATTGATCTTGGCAAGATCGGTTTTCGAAGGGGATGTGTTGACCACCTGGGTGATTTCCACGCTGGCTCCGGCTTTACCGGTCAACAGGGAAAGCAGTTTCGGTGAAACCACGATTTCCTCGAGTTCGATCCGGGTCATGTCGGGCAGTTCCAGCGTTGGCTGGATCAGGCGGTATTCGAATCCTTTCCAGATCGAGAGCTCACGGCCGTGATCGGTGATGTAAATGCCCAAAGGGTCGAGTTGCGATTGCACGACGCCCTGGATCAGGCTGGTGATTTTCGCTTGGGGAAGTTTCAACAACGTGAACAGGATCAACAAACCCAGAAACGAGAAGGTGAGGCCGATCTTTGAAAGAAGTGAAAAAGACTTCGAGGGCATTTCACCCGTGGAAAGATTCTGTTCGCCCGGATTCATTTCTTGTCTCCTTTGGCCATGTAACCGCTGAGGTTGAGTTTCGCATTCAGGAGACCGTCACTTGGGCCCGCTTCCACGCTCATGCCCTTGAGTTTCATCGGCGGTTGGGAATGTTCGAGTTGATAAAGGATCTGTACCAGCGGACGAATGGTCACGCCACGGATTTGCACTTCGAGAAGACTTTCCTGGATGATGTTCTTTGCGGCACCGGGCGCTTCTTTCAGGATCTCGACCGACTCGGCCTGCAATCCCTGGCTCGTGACGATATTCTGAAGCATGGTTTTCCAATTCGTCGCTGTGCCACTCTGGCCGAAGCCGGAGTTTTGTCCCTTGGAACGGCGGATCTCGTCGCTTCCCTGATTCAGCAATTGCACCAGTTCCTGCTTTTGGAAATATTCGTTCTTGAGCGTGTTCGATTCGCGCATGATCTTGAAAGTGAAGCTCATGAATACGAGTGCGCTGGCAGCTACGCTTCCCCATTTCACATAGGTTTGCTGTTCAGGCGAAAGCTGCTGATAGGAATTCTGGAGTTGCTGGTACCACTCCTGTTCCTTGATCTTGTCGACAAACTGTTGCACTTGTTGGTTCATTTCGAAGACTCCACGGTTCCGGAGAAGGTGATCTTCAGGAGTTTTCTTCCTTCTTCGGTGATCTCCTCGGAATTCCCTTTTTTCAGGTGAAAGCCGGTCTCGAGAACTTCTGAAAGTTTGGCAATGATCTGCGGATTCGACGCAAGGAACGTCATCTCCGTCTTGAACGGGCGGTTTTCTCGATAGGTATCAGTGAGTTCCGTTCCCGCATTGAAGCGGATCATGTCGATGACCACATCTCGTCCGATGCGCTGAGAAAGCGATTTCAGGAAATCGAGAGGAGAGTTCGAATTCGGGGTGAACAACTTGCTCATTTCACGCTGTTTCGTCACTTCAGTCTGAACGGTCGATTTCAACTTGTCCGGATCGGCGAGGTGATTGCGAACGGCGTTGTCACTGATTGTGTTACCCGTGGTGGTGCCGTAGTAATTCTTCACCGCACGGCGAAGGGAGTCGTCCATGTCGTTGAGTCTGCCCTTGTAGTATTGGTATTCGACGCCCTTGGTGGCAAAGAACACCAACGCCATGATCGCGAGATAAGGAAGCGGTTTGCGGATCAGGTCCATCAACGAATCGGTATCAGACGAGGTTTTCGCGAAAGAACCCTTTCGAAAATTGATGATGGTGGTCTTGTCCGAGGGAATGATCGCCATCGCTGCGGCCAGCGCCTTCGAAAAGCCGATTTCCGATTCATTCGAGTAGGAAAGTTTGTTCTGGGAGAGCAACGCAAACGGACGGTAGTGGAGCGCACTTTTGCCGGTGGCTTGCTCCAGCCAATTCATCAGGCCGGGAATCAGGGAGCCTTCACCGGTCACCCAAATCTGTTCGATCGGAAAGTCGAGTGAGGTGCGGGAAGCAAGTTCCGTCTGTTTCAGTTCGGGAATCAGCAATTCCATGCATTCCGCAATGGCGGTGGAGACTTTCTCGTCAACGCCCTTCAGTCCCACATCACGCATCCATGAATGGACTTCCGCTTTCGTTGCCGAAAAGGTTTCTTCGAGATGATTCTCGATCTTTTTCAAACCGAAGCCGACCTCGCGGTAAAGAATCGGTTTGTTGCCGTTGTGGATGTAAAAGTAAGTCTTGTTCCGTTCGATGCCGATCAACAAAACCGGTTTGTCAGTGATGATCCGCTGAAACAAGCAACGGTAGGCCCATGGATCAGTGGTGATCACTTCCGGATCGATCCCGAATGATTGCAGGTGTTGCAGATGATTCGCAAGACTTTCCTTCTTCGTCGCACCGACATGGATCGAGGAACCCTGCGGGCCACTGCTCAGGATGGAAAAATCATAGTGAAGATTCTCGCGGTCGAACGGAAGATCGTCTTCGAGTTCGTACTCCAATGCGGAACGGACCGCTTTCTTGTCCTTGCTGGCAATCTGAAGATTGCGGAACGTACAGATCTCGGTTGGTGCAGTGACTACCAAGCGGTCAGGAATGCGGGGAAGGGATGAGATCAGTCGATAGGCGGCTGCTTCCGGCGCAAGGCCCTCATCAACGCGCAGATCGTGCATGTCGCGAATCTCAAAACGACCGAAAGCCGTGTCGACTTCGACGGCACTGACGCGCTCGGGATGAATGTTCAGTCCAACTACTCGCATAGGTTCAGTATAAGCTTTTTTAAACAGTGGATGCTACAAAAACCGCATCTGCACCACTTTCAAGCTGCTCCTTTTCTTCGTTGGTTCTGCCGGTTGATTCTGCAGTGCGGGATTTTGATTGTTTTGCGGCGTTCTTTCTTCGATTACCGTGACAATCGCTTCCAGTGTTCGCTTCGTCTGGTTCACGGTTCCCTCGATATGGACAAGAAATTGACTCTCTTCCGTAGTCAGGGTGATTCCGCGTTTGAGAAGCCCGTCCTTGAATTCCTGCATGCGGGTAGGTGAATTGTAAGATGCCACATTTTTCTCGACCCATTGGTAGAACTCGGCGATTTCCTTGAACGGTCCGCCCTCGGGTTTCTTGTCTTGCGGGTTATTGGTATTCTCGTCCTTGTTCTCACCACCGGTCTGATCGCGAAACTCGAAAAACTTCTTCCGTTCCTCTTCGGTCATGGTCGGAAAAAGAGCGGCAAGAGTCGCATTCTGGATCTTGTTGATGTTGATCGATGAATCGACTCCGGCGGAAAACGTCGGCGCGAGCAGGTTGTAAATGCCGTCGTCGACCGTGGGCAGGTAGTGCAGTTCGGAAATATCATAAAACGGGGCGCGTTTGTAGGGAATCACGCTCGATTGTGTACGCATGTTCTCGACCGTCAAGTCGTTCCAGGCAATGATGTCATCGGCAAGATCGGAAACTTTCAGGTTCCGGTAAGTGTCACGGAACACTTCGTCCTCTTCGAACTTTTTCTTGATGGTCTGGTCGATCTGTTCGGTCAGTAACGCGCGAGCCTCTTCCGGATTGAAGGGTTGCGGTGTAGGGCTGGTTGCCGCCGAACCACCCGGGGGAGTCCCACTCGGAGTCGGTGAGGCGGGCGCAAAGGGCGCAAGGTAACTGTTCAGGTTGAATTTCGTCGATTGGGATTGAATGGAAATATAGAGTTTTCCCTCCATGCCCGAATCCTTCCGGAATTTCTCGACAGCGTCCCGCACGCTTCCCGGAAGCATGGAAATGTCCCCACTGAAAGGGATGATCAGCGGTTCGTTCCAGATTTTCTCCAGCACTTCTTTCGGTACGGCGGCGTTCGCTGCTGCGCCGATTCCCTTGATCAATTTCCGGATTTCCATGTAAGCGCGGATGCGCAGAAGGGCAAGACGGAAACCGCTTTTCGCCAGTGCGGTTGCCTTCACGCTGTCCAGTCGGTCATAGGCGAGTTTCTGGTTGATCTGTGCAGTGTAAGTGATCTCACCCAAAAAAATCGCGAGGGTTGCCATCGAGGTCAGTACGATGAACAGGGCAACGCCGCGCTTGTTCTCAGTAAGTCGTCGGAAGAATCTCATTCGGAGCCTCCAATCTGAACATCACGGTTGCATCCATGGTTCGGCCGTTCACCGCTTCCAGGGAAAACTCCAATTCCACCATTTCAGGAAATGCTCCCTTGTGTTCATCCGTATCGGAATCCCACGAGTTCACCGGGTTCTTTTCCCCTGTCTTGTAGTATCGGAATTTCATGCTCTTGATCTGATTCAGGATCGTGTAGTACTGGATGGCCGGACTTTCCTTCGGTTCATCGAGTTCGAATACGCGCGTGTTTTCGATCTTGATCAGCGAATACAACCCCGAATTCTTCCGGTTCTGTTCCTTGGTCAGGTTCGGGTTCTCTGCCATTTTTTGCAATTCGTATCGCACTTTCGAGTAAATCGATTCCTTCTTCTCGCGATAGATCCGTAAGTGCGAGGCACTGACAAAACTCATCGAATCATCTTTTCCTTGGAAGCGGGAAGGGCGGATACCGGTGGTGTCGTAGACTCTTCCCCAGAATTCTCCATTCCGGGTCGCTTCTCCACGAAGCAGGCGATTCACTTCCGGGCCGTTCAGCTTTGCGGGGGCGACCGCAGGAGCCGCGTTCTGGAAGTCGATAGTTGGCATGTCAGGGGAAAGAAACCAGCGCGGGTTGAAAACCTGGTTCAGGTCGCGTTCGATGATTGAAACCGACGTGCGGAACTCGCTGCTGAATTCGGTGTCATCTTTCAGGTTTTCCTTCAGTTGAGCCGCATCGATCACCGCCTTCGAAGTCGCCACGCCGATGATGACCAAGATGAACAGGGCGATCATCACCTCGATCAGTGTAAAACCGGAAATCGTGTTGCGGTTCTTCAGTTCACTGGACATTGCTGAGCTCGAAAGGTTGTACGAGATCGACCCAATACTGGCTGACACTGTATTTTTGTTCCTGCTTGTTTTCAGTCCATTTGATCGTGACGGATATTTCCCGGGTCGTTTTCGAAAGGTAATTGGTCGCTAACTTCACCACGCGCTGGGTGTTTTCGTCGACGGTGCTGACTTCGTCTTTCTTCTGCTCGCTTTGGTCCAGCACTTCAGGGAACTTCACTTCGCTGATCTTGCGTTCCCAGCGGTATTCCTGGAAGGGGGCCTTGAATTGTCCGCTTTCCTCTTCCTTCACTTCGGTGAAACTCTTGCCGCTGATCTCACGCTCGGCTTCGACAATGGCGTTCTTCGCCAGCATCGCAACAGTAGTCATGCGCTTAGCGCGCATCATGATGTCGAGGCTGTTGTTTTCGGCGACCAGGATCGAGCCGATGCCGATGGCAAGAATGCCCACCGCGATCATCACTTCGAGTAAGGTGAAGCCGGCTTGTGCGCGATCGGTCTTCATCGGCTTCCTTTCCCGAAAATCTCCTTGGCCTCGATGAAGCGGCCTTCGACCATCGCTCGACCCAACAGGTTCGAAACGATGAGTGAGATCGAATTACGATCGTTGTCCTCGAGATGGACGAGTGATTTTTCAGTCAGGCCTTGTGGAAAAATATGGGTGTAGGCAATGCCCTCGGTGATGGGATCTTCGGATTGTTCCGTGTAAACGTCCTTGAATTTCACACCGATCGGGAGCGAACGTTTCTTTTTCGTCAGCATGGAATCCTGGGAAACGGGTCCCTTCTTCTTTTTCTCGGCGTTCTTTTCCCTGCTGAAAATGGATTCGCGTTGGCGGTCGAGTTTATCCGACTCCTCGCTGCTGAGCAGGGGTTGCTCGCTCGTCGATTCCGCCCAATACTGGCTGTTCTTGATGTCGTAGGCGATCCGATAGGTCTTGCCGGTGATTTGCGAAGCGTTTGATGCCTCTTTCACCAGGGTGGCGAGCTCGCGGGCCGAAGACTGAACGGAGAATCGGAACGTGTTGGTGATACTGGGAACGGCAATGATGCCCACCAATCCCAGGATCGCAACGACGATCAGCAACTCAATCAGACTGAATCCGGCCTCGCGAGTCCGCATGGTTTCCTTTCAGGAATCAATCCGAATCGGTGACGGAGATGTCAGCGTCGAAGTCGGCGCCGCCGATCTTGCGGTCACTACCGGTGGATTTGATTTCAAACGTGTTTCCATCCGAATTGTAGAGGAAGTCCTGATCCCAGGCGTCTTTTGGAACTCTCTTGTCCAGGTACGCTTTCGGATTGTAGTTCTTGCACTCGGGTTGTGCGCTCGGTTTGCTGACCAGCGCATCGAGTCCCTGGTCGGAAGTCGGGTACTGGCCGCAATCCAAACGATAGGTCTTCAGGGTGGTGGAGATCTGTTTCATCTGCACGCGGGTGGTATCGACTTTCGCCTTGTCGAAGTTCGAAATCAGTTTCGGACCGACGAGACCGATCAGGAGACCGAGAATCCCGATCACGATCATCAACTCGATGAGCGAGAAGCCCGCTTCGTTCAATCTTTTTTGTTTATTTTCCATTTGTTTCTCCTTTGGTTGTGTTTATCTGCTTAAATTGGACATTTCCATCAGCGGCATGATGACCGAGACCACGATGAAACCCACGGTTCCACCCATGAATACGATCATCGCCGGTTCCAGCAACGCAGTCATGCCGTCGATCGCGGTGGAAACCTGCTCTTCGTAGGAATCCGACACGTTCTTCAACATTGAGGGCAATTCACCGGTTTTCTCGCCGATCGAGATCATGTGGATCACGAGTGGCGGGAATTCCCCGCTCTTACGGAGCGGTTCAGCGATGGATTGACCCTCGGTGATGTTGCTTCTTGCCGTTTCAATTGCGCGAGCCAAGTGTACATTCTCGACGAGGTTCTTGGCAATATTCATCGCGGTAAGAATCGGAACCCCCGATCCCAGAAGTGTCGACATTGTTGAAGCGAAACGGTTCACTCCGATCATCCGAGTGATGCGACCGAATACCGGCGCATCCAATTTAAACCGATCCCATTTCTCCCGTCCGCCTTTGGTATTGATGTAGCGCAGGAACAGTAGGAATGCCCCGATCCCACCCAGGATCAACATCGGCCACCAGTCCACCGTGAAGGTGGAGATCGAGATCAGGATCTCGGTGGTGAAGGGAAGGGCCTTGTTCATTGAAACAAAAATCTGCTGCAGCTTCGGAATCACGAACGTGAAAATCCCGATGAGAACACCCACCGCGACAATGAACATGACTGCAGGGTAGGTCATCCCGCCGACAATCTTGCGTTTCAGTCTGGCTTGGGCTTCTTTCAGGTCGGCGAGACGCAACAAGACCAGACCGAGCGTACCGGAGCTTTCTCCCGCCTCAATCATGTTGATGAAAATGTTATCGAACACCTTGGGGTGATTCGCCAGTGCCTTTGCGAGTGACGAACCCTCGTTCACCGATTCACGCACTTGGGCGAGAACAGTCTTGAGTCCCACACTCTCGAGTTGTTCCACCAAGGCATTCAACGCATCGACCAGTGGAATGTTCGCCTTCACCAGGGAAGCAAGCTGTCGAGTCATCGTGGCGATGTCTTCCTGGCTCACGCGGTTTCCGAAGAAGGGAAGGCTTGCACCGCCCGATTTTTTCAAGATGTTCTTCTCGACGATGTCAGTGACCATCAGGCCCTGTTTCTTCAGCTTCAGTCGCGCATTTTTTCCGGAATCCGCTTCGATCAAACCTTTTTTCGTTTTTCCATCGGCACCCAGTGCCTTGTATTCGTAAAGAGGCATCGATTATTCCTCCGCATGAGTCGCACGGAACAACTCATCAATCGTGGTCACACCTTGAAGCACTTTGGCGATTCCGTCTTCGCGAAGGGTGATCATTCCGCGTTCCAGAGCCGCTTTTTTCAGGATCCCCGCATCGACGTTTTTCACGATCAGGCTCTTGATCTGATCGTCCACGATCAGGAGTTCATGAATCACGGTACGGCCGGAATAACCGCTGTTCGAACAGCTCGGACAACCTTTCGCGCGGTAGAAGATCGCGCCTTGCGGTGGTTCCTTCATGCCCATTTCCTGCAATTGGTATTCAGAAGGCTGGTATTCTTCACGACACTTGGTACACACGCGACGGATCAGTCGTTGCGCGATGACCCCGAGAAGGGACGAGGCGACGAGAAAGGGTTCGACGCCCATGTCGGCTAGACGGGTGATCGCACCCGGTGCATCGTTGGTGTGAAGGGTGGAAAGAACCAAGTGACCGGTGAGGGAAGCGTTGATCGCGATCTCTGCGGTTTCCTTATCTCGAATCTCCCCGACCATGATCACATCCGGGTTCTGACGAAGAAACGCGCGGAGTGCGCCGGCGAAGGTGAGACCGATCTTGGTGTTCACTTGCACCTGGTTGATGCCGGGAATCTGATACTCGACCGGATCTTCCACGGTCATGATATTCCGTTCCGGATTGTTCAGGACGACCAGACACGACGAAAGAGTGGTGGATTTACCCGAACCGGTCGGACCGGTGACGAGGATGATTCCGAACTTCTTGTTGATGATCTTGTCGATCGCTTCGACCGATCTCGGAGAAAACCCGAGTTTCCCGAGTTCAAGCGGTGTTCCGCTTTGCTCGAGGATACGCATGACCACGCGCTCACCATGCGTGGTGGGAACCGTAGAGAGACGGATGTCGACATCCTTGCCGGCGAGTTTGATCTTGATGCGGCCGTCTTGCGGAAGACGCTTTTCGGCGATGTCGAGTTGTCCCATGACCTTCACGCGCGAAGAGATCGCCGCATGGGCGCGCTTCGGTTGGCGGATGATGTCGTAGAGTACGCCGTCGATGCGGAAACGCACGACGAGTTCCTTTTCAAACGGTTCGATGTGGATGTCGGATGCTTTTTCCTTCACCGCACGGAAGAGGAGTGAGTTCACGAATTTGATCACGGGTGCGTCGTCTTCGGTCGCTTCCAGAATATCGATCGGACCTTCGAGGTCGAGGTCTTCGGCGAATTCGCCTTCGATGTCACCGACAATCTGTGCGGTCGAGCGTTCGTAAACGCGGTTGATCGCGTCCTGGATCCGCATCGAAGTACTGACCACGGTCTTGATGCGATGACCGGTCAGGGCCTGCAAGTCTTCCGGAATGGTGGGGTTGAACGGATCGGTGACCGCAACCGTGAGCACGGTGCCCATCGCGTCTTCGGATTGGTAAAGAGGAATGACTTCCTTCGTTTTCGCGTAGTTGATCGGTAGGCTCGAAACCAGATTCGCATCGATGTCGTTCGGCTTCAGGTCTTCAACGAACTGAATACCGAGCTGAATGCAAAGCGCTTTCATGATTTCGTGCGGAAGAATGAAGTTGTGTCGGAGCAGGATGTCTCCGAGCATTCCGCCCTTTTCATGCTGCTCGTTCAATGCGACCTCGAGCTGTTCCTGCTTGAGGGAAGTGTGCTTCAGGAGAATGTCACCGAGACGGTCCGGTGGTCTGCGTTCCTTCACTTTTTGCCTCCTGCAGGAGCCGCGAACGGATCGGATCCGCTGGGAACCGGATTGCCACTGTCGGTGACCGGTTCAGTCACCGGAAGGGTGAGGGTATCCTTGCCTTCAACCGGTTGAGCCGGTTTTGCAGATGCAGAGTCAGTTGATTTTTCCTTCACGGACTCCTCATCATCGAGATTCAGCACGCGTTTGGTGTTGTAGTTCGAGATTGACTTCACGTCCGGAAGGCCGCGGATCATCTTGTTGCGTGCATCGCGGTGGTGGTCTTCGCCACCAAACGAGCGCTCCACGAACTCATCGCGTTCCTTCAGTTTCTTATCCAGTACCATGCGCACGTTCTCCGGTTGACGCATGATTTTCGGAGTGATGAAGATCATCAGGTTTGTCTTCTCGATGGTGGTGTTCTTTGATTTAAACAACCAGCCCAGAACCGGAATGTCACCGAGGAGTGGAACCTTGTTCATGACTTCGGATTGCTTGTCGCGAGTCAATCCACCCAAGACCACGGTGTCCTGATCTGACACCATCACGCTGGTTTCAGCATTCCGTTCCAGGGTTGCAGGAGCCTGTTCGTTCGCGGTAGGGCGAAGTGAAAAGTCACTGATCTTCGCCTTGATATCCATCTTGATGAAGTTCGAGATCTTGTTCAGCTGTGGCTTGATCTTGATGGACAGCGGTACGGTCATGTATTCAAACCCAACCGTTTGGATTCCCATTCCGGCATTGTTGATTTTAGGGATTGGTACCTTGTCTGAACTTTCAAACACTGCTTCGGAATTGTCCATGGTCATCAATTGCGGAGTCGCAAGGATGTTTCCGCCCGAGTAGGTCTGAATTGCTTTCAGGAGTCCTGCCAGATTCGGAACCTTGATCGTGGAACTTGCGCCGGAAGTGCCGGGAATGGTGACGTTCGTTGTGTTTTTCATGTCAGCCCAGCGCAACACGAGACCTTTTTGGGACGCGAGTGCTGCAGGATTGATGATGGTGTTTACTAGATCGGTTGTCGGTGAGATTGATGTGCCATAAGGTCCAAGAAGATTGGCAGCATATTCATTTGTTCGTTGCACGTTCATTTCCATGATCACGACTTCAACGTAAATCTGATCACGGGGAATATCGAGTTTGTTGATCACACGTTGAAGGGTGACAAAGTCATTCATGGATCCGGTGATCACGAGGGAGTTCGTGGTCTTGTCGGCAGAGACTTTGATTTGTCCTTCAAACAGGTTGCCGTCGTTCGGGTTCGCACCCAAGCCCGAACTTGCGCCACCAGCGGAGAATCCTCCGCCGCTTTTGGAGCTTTGGCTGAAACTGCTGAGGGTTTTTGCCATCTCTTCCGCTTCGGCGAACTGCAGGTAAACCACGTGGACTTTTCCACCGCCGACCGACTGCGGAAGTTTACGGTCGA
>JBEIKL010000046.1:0-13341 GCA_040379745.1 Bdellovibrionales bacterium
GGACTCGGCATTCGAACCCATCAAACCACCTTGGATGCGGTCAAACAGGTAGAACTTGCGCTTCCGCAATTCACGATTGGTGGTATCGAGATCCACCACACTCGGCTCGTGACGGAATACCCCTTCAATTTCACTGGCCACCTTTTCACGAACTTCGCGATTCGGACCATAAACTTCCGCGATCATGGTTGCCAAGACAGGAGGCCCTGGGGGAATTTCCAAAACCTTGGTCACGGCTTTGTTTTTCAAACCGAACTCGGTCACCACCGGACGCAGACTTTCAATGATCTGATGGCTGGATACTTTACGGTCATTTTTACCGCTTAGAACGATTTGAAAATCCACTTGGTTTTCAGAGTTACGCAGGTAAGCGTGTTTCACCATTCCAGAGAAAGAAAACGGTGCGGACTCGCCTGCAAAAACCTGAACCTTCAGGACTTCCGGATGCTTCAACATGCTTTCAGCCAAGCCCCTGGAAAGATCCACAGTTTTTTGCAATGGAGTTTCTGGTGGAAAATCCACAATCACTTGGAATTCATTCTTATTGTCAAACGGTAGCATCTTGACCTTGACCGTTTTGAAATAAAGCATCGAGAAAGAAAGACCCATCAAAACCAGGATCAGAATCCCGAATTGAATCGACTTTTTCTTCTGCCCCAGGAGACTTTCCATGAACTTTCGGTACAGTCGATCGAGTTTACTTTCGCGGGATTGTGCGTGAACATGATCCCCTTTCGCGTGTTCTTGCTTCAAGATCCGGATGGAAGCCCAAGGAGTCACGATGAACGCCACCAACAAGGAAAACACCATCGCAATACTGGCACCGACTGGAATCGGCTTCATGTATGGACCCATCATCCCTTGGACAAACGCCATCGGAAGAATCGCTGCAATGACGGTGAACGTAGCCAGAATGGTCGGGTTACCCACTTCGGATACAGCGTTGATCGTCGCCTTGACGATTCCAAGCCCCGGGTGTTCGTGCAAATGGCGCTCGATGTTTTCCACCACGACAATCGCATCGTCAACCAGGATCCCGATCGAGAAAATCAGTGCAAAGAGTGTGATCCGGTTAAGCGTGTAACCCAAGAAGTAATAAATCGCGAGGGTCAGTGCCAAGGTCACCGGAATGGCAATCGCCACCACCAGAGAAGCACGCAATCCCATGATCAAGGCAATCAATGCGGCAACCGAAAGTGTCGCAATCAACAAGTGCTCGATCAACTCGATGGATTTTTCGTTTGCGGTGGTTCCGTAGTTCCGAACCTCGGTCATTTTCACTGTTGCTGGCAACAAGTGACTGAATTTCCCAGCGCGATCCATCAGTTTTTTCGATAATTCAACCACATTGGTACCCTTGCGTTTTGCGAATACGATGGAAACCGCATTTTCAGGCTGACCCCCCTGACCTTTTGAATAAAGATAAGAAGCGCGGGTCATTTCTTCAGGGCCATCCGTGATTTTTGCAATCTCACCAAGACGGACCACCCGTCCACCCCGTTGACCGATCGGAATCATTTCCAGATCTTTCACGGAAGTGATTCGGCCACCCACTTCAACCGTATAGGTTTGTTCCTGTTTCCAGTCCTTACCCACCGGAAAAAATGCATCATTGGACTTTAACGCCTGTGCTACCGATAAAAGGGAAACCCCTCTGGATGCCAGCGATTGTGGATTCACTACCACACGAATCGCACGCTTGAGCCCACCCTTCATTTCGACATTCGCCAAGTCCGGCGTGGCAGAAAGTTCTCTGGCCAATGGTGCAACCAGGGTACGCAATTCATAGGAAGAAAGGGTATTTGAACTGAAGGTCAAAGTCAGAAACGGAACGTCATCAATGGAAAATGACTTTACGACCGGTTGTCCGACCGATGCAGGCAATTCAGCCTTGAGCTTCATGATCTGATGATGCACCTTCAGAAGGCTCGGCTCCATCGGTTCGCCCACTTTGAATCGAGCTGTGACCAATGATCCGTGAGCCTGGGATGCAGAATAGACATACTCCACGCCTTCCAATCCCCAGATCGCGCGCTCCACAGGCTCGGTCACTTTCTTTTCCACTTCTGCAGCTTCAAATCCTGGAGCCGGAAGCTGGATATCAACCATCGGCACAGAAATCTGCGGCTCTTCTTCTTTTGGAGTCAAGACCACGGCTGCGATTCCGATCAAGATCGAAAAGATGGCAATGACCGGTGTTAATTTGGAGTGAGCAAAACCCTTGGCTAGCTTTCCGGCAAAACCCAAATGCTGATTCATGGTGTAATTCCTTTCCAATTGGAAATTTTAGCGAGTCCGGTACGGACTTGAATGTGATTCTGGTTCAGTTCCTTGAGTTGAAGGATCAAGTCTGCTCGACGATTGTACACTTCGACCAACTGAAGAGCATTGATTGAACCGGATTGAAACAACCGGGATGCGGTGGCCACCTGCTCGTTCATCAAACTGGTGCTGTCTTTGAGGATTTTTTCATTTTCAAGAATCGCTTTCAAAGCGGATTCCGTTTCTGTTTTAGCGAGTTTTTCGTTGATTTTTGCAACCTGAAGGGAGTGATCCGCTGCGAGTTTGCGATGTTGCTCTTCCCCCACGGATCCGAAATCACGAGGATTGAACAATGACCAACGAAGATACACGCCACCGGAGTAAGCAGTTGCGTTACTACGGTCACCCGAATAATAATTACCATCAGCAAACAAACCGACTTGCGGCATAAAGCGAGCGCGCTGCATGGAAACCTTGGCATCCATTGCATCCGCCTGTGCAGAAGCGGCATTCAGATAGTGGGAGGACCCAGCGGAATCCATTTGATCACGAGGCAAAACGGTTTGCAAAAATGCCCCTACGTCCTCTTTTTTCACCATCCAATCCGATGTGGTTGATTGTGTGCGATTCTCAATTTCAGCAATTCTACTTTGTTTTTCAGTCTTGATCTGATTCAACGTTGCATTGATCCGGTTCAATGTGCTTTTCAAACCCAACAACCCGGAATAACCCACAGGATTGGATTTGGATCCGACCGAATAACGATTCAAAACCGAGGTGACACTGGTTTTCAGATCCTGCAAGGAATCCAAAGTGATTTCAGAATTGAGGATGCCGGCATAGGAAGTTACGGTTTCGGTATAAACTTCAACTTTCTTGGCTTCATTCATTTCGGTTTTGCCTTGTAGATCCATCTCCTGCATTTTGGAGGCAGCAACCGATGCTCCCCCTTCAAACAAAGGCAGACTCGCCCCTAGGTTCACCAAACCGAAGGTTGCAGAACCGGGTTGATTCAGCGTGGCTGGAGAAAAATCGGCAGTCGCGATCGAACGCTGACCCAGGATTCCCATGAAGTTCATCAAAGGATCATTGGTGGAATACCCACGACCGGAAAGGTGAAGCTCTGGCAACCAGTGACGGGAAGCACGGCTTGATGCGGACTCGGAGGCCAAACGCTCTTCTTCGCTTGCCTTGAGTTCGGGATGATTGTTCTGGACGGATGACCAGACCTCTTGAAATGTTTTCAAGGATGCCGCTTCGGCCCCTAGACCGAACAACAATCCCGTAACCAGAATGGCTTTGATGGATGTGATCATTTGCAGTAAATCTCCTTAATTGATTTTAAAAGTTTTTTAATCTTGGGGTCAGCCAATCCATAAAAGACATGGGTACCCTCTTTACGTGAAGCAAGAATCCCCTCGTTCTTCATCCTGAGCAGGAATTGGGACATGGCGGATTGGGCTATCCCGCAAAAGTCCGTCAGCTCATTCACCGTTTTTTCTCCTTCGAGCACTTGGCACAGAACTTTCAAGCGTACCGGATGGGAAAGTGACTTCAAGACTTGGCTGACTTCGCTGCTTTTTTCGAGAATTTCTTTCATGGACTGGTCTCCTACCCCTTTACAATATTACATCGGCATAATATTCGTCAAGCTTAATATTATCTTGACATAATATTTATCAATGCCTTATCCTGTATAGGAAGGAAACAAAACCATGCAAAACATGACCACACAGGAATTCAAGAGCAAGATCTTCAATTACACAGTTGAAAAAGACTGGAAATACTTGGGCGAACTGCCTGCCATCATCGATTTCTATGCGGACTGGTGCGGGCCTTGTAAGATCCAATCCCCGATCCTGGATCGCATTTCCAAGAAATACGAAGGGAAAATCAACGTATTCAAAATCGATACCGAAGCCGAACAAGAGCTGGCGGCCGCCTTTGGAATCCGTAGTATCCCATCCCTGCTTTTCATTCCGAAAACAGGCAAGCCATCCCTGAATCCAGGCCTTCTTCAAGAAGCCCAACTCGACCAGGTCGTAAACGAATACCTACTGAAAGGCTGATCCCATGAAAACGAATACCGTCTGGAAATCCAATATGAGTTTTACCGGGGAATGCGGGGAAAACCGCATCCCCTTGGATGCCAAACCACCACTCGGCAAAGCCGAGGGCATGACTCCCAAGGAACTGGTGGTCATCGGACTCAGTGGCTGCACCGCCATGGATGTGATCGCTCTTTTGAAAAAACACAAACAAGAGGTGAAGCAGTTCAATGTGGAGTCGGAAGTCACCAAATCCACCGGGGTCTATCCGGAAGTATTCACTCACATCCAGCTGACCTTCCATGCCGATGGCAATATCGAAAAAGACAAATTGATTGAAGGCGTGAAACTTTCTCAAACCAAGTATTGCGGAGTCAGCGCGATGCTCGCAAAAGCTTTTCCAATCGACTATCGAGTGGTCTTGAACGGTGAAGAAATCGCAACCGGCAAGGCGTTCGCTTGAAACCGGGTAACCCTTGAAAGGAAATACCATGAGTAACTTAGGACTCGAAAAAACCATCACTGCCACTCTGCAACAGGCCGAAGAAAAGGTCACCGAAGCTCTGAAGCAAAAAGGGTTCGGCATCCTGACCAAAATCGATTTCGCAGCCAAGATGAAAGAGAAACTCGATCAGGACGTTCGCCCCACCGTGATCCTCGGTGCCTGCAATCCCGGACTGGCCTATGAAGCCTACTCCCGTGATCCGGACATGTTGCTTTTGGTTCCGTGCAATGTCACCTTGGAACAAATCAGTCCGACCGAAGTCAAAGTCGGCATCATCAAACCCACTTCCATGTTGAAATCCTTGAACCGTCCGGATCTGACCGCAATGGCAGTGGAAGCTGATGGAATCCTCGAGAAGGCACTGAATACGCTTTAAGCAAGATTATTTCCTGCATTCATTGCCAATGGTGTTACGATGATTCGGGATGCTGATCGAGTCGACTCAACACCACGGTGAAGATCAATGGAAGGAAGAAACCCTCTATCAGGACGGGAATTCTTTCTTCGATTCCGTTTTCGATGCGATCCGATCGGCCCGCGATTCCATTTCAATCGAAACCTACATTTTTGATCGGGACCCTTTGGGATTCCGGATTCTCCATACCCTTTCGGATGCCGCCGACCGAGGCGTGAAAGTGCGATTGCTTCTGGATGGAGCTGGTTGCTCGGAATGGGATCATTCAGACACGGACCCTTGGAGAAAAAAGAACTTTGAAATCCGTTTTTTCCATCCATTGATCTGGCAAAGACGGAACCGGAAATTCTGGAAATACCTGAACCTTCGTCGTGTAGTTCGAGGCCTCGGATTGCTCAATCATCGAAACCATCGGAAGGTCTTTCTCTTTGACGATGAAACCGCGTTCATCGGCAGCATGAATATCAGCGAACGCCACCTCAGCACGGGGAAAAAGAAAACCCCCTGGAGGGACAGCAGCGTTCGCATACGCGACCCACGCATTTCCATCTTGCATGAAGCTTTCAACGAAGCCTGGAACTATTTCGAGAATTACCGCTTCCGCTATTTCCGTAAAAACAGGGTTACCGAAGGCAGTCCGCTCCTGTTCCTGAATCGAACCATCCGACAACGCCGTCGTTCTTACCACGCCCTGATCCAACGTCTTTCACTTGCCTGCCAATCGATCCGGATCACCAATCCCTACTTCATTCCCACATTGAGAATGAGAAGAATCCTGAAAGCCGCGGCAACCAATGGAATTCCCATCACCTTGCTTTTTCCATCCGAAAGCGACGTTGTTCCGGTGAAAAGAGCAATGGAAGGTTTTTATTCTTCACTTTTGAAAACAGGCATCCGGATTTTTGAGTATCAACCGTCCATGATCCACGCCAAGGTACTTCTCACCGATCAGGAGGCCCTGCTGGGTACCACCAACCTCAACTCCAGAAGCCTTTTCTTTGATCTGGAAGTGGATGTCGAAATCACGCACCCTGAAAACATCAAGGCACTGCAATCTGCATTGCAAAACGATCTGGAGCAGTCGAAAGCCATTTTGCCCGCCGAGTGGAACAACCGCCCCATGGCCCAACGTGCACTCGAAAACTTCTTTCTTTTATTCAGGTGGATGCTTTGACATGAATCAGATCAAGATCCTCACTTACAACATTCACAAGGGGTTCAACGCCGCAAACTCGAATTTTGTGCTGAAGAACATCCGATCCTCCATTCGAGAGACCGGTTCGGACCTGGTCTTTTTACAAGAAGTCGTTGGCCACCACGAAAAACACGGCAACCAGCCGGATGACTGGCCAACCGGAGCTCAATTCGAATACCTGGCCGACCAAACCTGGCATCATTACGCTTACGGTAAAAATGCGGTCTACACTGAAGGCCATCACGGGAACGCCATTCTCAGTAAGTATCCGATTCAGTATTTCGAGAACGAAGATGTTTCATTCAGCAAAATCGAGCGACGCGGAATCCTGCATGCCGAGATCAAACACGAAAACCAATCACTGCACGCTTTCTGTCTTCATCTTGGATTATTCGAAAAGGATAGAAGAAAACAAATTGAACGCCTGTGCGCCCGGATCGCACGGCAGGTCCCTTCGGATGCACCCATGATCATCGCCGGAGACCTCAATGACTGGAACAGAAGCGCAGGTAAAATCATCGAAACCGAACTCTCCATGAAGGAAGCCTATCGCGAGATGCATGGTCACCCTGCAGCGACATTTCCGGGCTTTTTTCCGATCATGCCACTGGATCGCATTTACTTCAGGAACATGGAGTGCCGATCGGCAGAACTCCTCCACGGACCCCTTTGGAAAAAACTTTCCGATCACCTACCCATCACCGCTGAATTCAACATACCGAAAGGACCTCTCTTTTGAAAAACATCATCACCTTCTCAAAAAGCCTGCCCAAACATGCAAATCGAAAATGGATCCCCTATGCATTGGCAGGTATCGCCTTTACGGATTATTTCATTTTCGTGATTCCTCTGGACGCAATCGTCGTGGGTTGTTTCATCGCGGCACCCAAGAGGTGGTTTGCTTTCAGTTTCTGGTCCTCTCTCGGAAGCGTGATCGGAGCAGCCATTTTTTCCGAACTGATCCGCATTTTCGGAATCAGCACCTTGTTGAATTGGTACCCTGATCTGATGAAAGGTGCATTTGTCGAAGACTTTTCCAACTGGCTTCAGCACTATGGATTTTGGCCCCTGATCGGTGCCGCCATGAGTCCGCTTGCACAACATCCTTTCGTCGCCATTGAAACCATCGCAGGTGTATCCTTGGTCACCATGGTGGCATCCCTGTTCTTCGGTCGAATGTTGAAGTATGCTATCTACACATGGTTGAGCAAACATGCCAGAAAACGGTTTGCGCGTTTTTTCGAGGACTGAAATGGAAAACGAACTGATCCATAAAATCGCTGAAATCCGATCGCGAATGGTTCACGCTTGTGAACGAGCAGGCAGATCCCCTGACAGCGTCAGGCTTTTACTCGCCTCTAAAACCGTTGCCCCCTTGCGCATTCGTGACGCCTTTCATGCAGGCGCTGAACTGTTTGGAGAAAACAAGGTTCAGGAACTCGTCAGTAAACTCCCCGACCTCACCGATCTTCCGATCGAATGGCACTTCATCGGGCAATTGCAGTCGAACAAGGTGAAACTAGTGGTTCCTTACGTGAGGCTGATCCATTCGCTGGATCGCCTGAGCCTTGCTGAAGAGATCCAGAAACAGGCGATCAAATTCAACCAATCGGTGAACGTACTGGTCGAGATCAACAGCTCAGGTGAAGAAAATAAAGGTGGGATCGTCATCGATCAGGCTGAAAGCTTCATTCGCGACCTGAGAAAATTCGATCGGATCCGCATCTGCGGATTGATGACAGTGCCGGTGAATGGGACTGAAAAGCAGGTTCGTGACTGTTTTAGAAAAACAAAAAGTCTTTTCGACCGCATGTCACCGCTTCTCGACGATCATATTCTTTCCATGGGAATGTCCGGCGACTTCGAATGGGCGATTGAAGAAGGGTCAACCCTGATTCGCGTCGGCTCCAGCGTGTTCGGGCAACGCTCTTGATCCCTTGAATGACGGGGCAGCAGGCTCATAAGAGCGCTTTCGCTCATGAATACGGATCCAACCGGAAGAACCGATGTCCTTGTCATCGGAAGCTCCACCAAATAGCGCATTCCGTAAAACAGATGCCAGTACCACTGGCCGTTCCAGCTGCGGAATGTGGCCGGTCTCCTTCATCAGATAGGCATTCATCCACTCTCCGTAGCACTCAACCCAGTGACGGATCCAGTGCGAAGGTACAAACTGATCGTTCTCGCCCCAGATTGCAGTGATTTTCTTCGCGCGAATCGGCGCGGTGTGATCGATGAAGTCCGAGGGCTTCACCGATTCGACAAATGCGCGGACTTCGGGTCTGGAATAGAATCGCTTGATGTCATCGTTCACGACCTTCTTCAGATTTTTTGGCTCGTGCATGATCAGGTCCAACAGTTCCTCGACCGGCAAATGTTGATTGTTGATGATGAAATCACCAAACGAGCGTCGTTCCAGCTCATCGGGGGTCAGTCCAGATGGAGCCAGCACCACCAGGTGATCGACGGGACGATCCAGCTCCTGTGCGACCTTAGCAACCAACCACCCGCCGAGGGAGTGCCCCATCAGCACAGTGGGAGGATTGGCCTCGCACACGGTCTTCACCAGACCAAGCAGTACCTTCATGGAAGGAACCATGGCATGATGAG
The DNA here is from genome assembly GCA_040379745.1 of Bdellovibrionales bacterium. Taxonomy (GTDB): domain Bacteria; phylum Bdellovibrionota; class UBA1018; order UBA1018; family CAIMNF01; genus CAIMNF01. The sequence goes on from JBEIKL010000046.1 coordinate 9,036, forward strand.
AAAGGAATCCATTGTATCCGGGAAAATCGACCAGGATGATCTCGTCGAAATGACGACTCAAGTCACGCCATAACAAACCCTGAAGTGGAATCCAAGATGCCGGAGTGTCACCGAATCCCGGTACCAGGATTGCCCTGCGGACTTCGGAAGGTTTCGCTACAGGACGAATGCGTTTCCGGATCACGAAAAACTTTGCATCACCCTGCTTGATTTCTTCGAAGTGAAATCCGTTCTTTTCAAAGATCTGGCGGAGTGCGAAGTGTACGACCTGATTCTGATTCGGAATTTTCGCTTGAAGTTCGGTCAGGATTCGCTCTCGATTGAACGTCTGCTTCAGACGATAAGCGATCGTTTCACGGAGGCCATCGTAGAGCCATTTTGCGAATGCGTTGGGATCGAAGTTGCCGGGCTCGGTCATGAATCCAGTATAAACCACCACGCTCACTGATTGAACCGGTTTTTCAGTTAAAATCATTCAATCAAATCAATGGGATTCATGGAGTGTCCGACCAACCACACCATTCCCCGATTGTAAAATTACATAATATCTATATAATATCCAAATTACGGAGTACTCATGTTTTTGATCGCACTCGCCCTTTTTCAATTCCAAAATCCTGCCCAAGCCCAGGATCTGACACCCGATCTGCCCTTACACGAGATCCACATTGATTCGCACGATATGCACTTTCACGTGGGAAAACTGAAAAAGACCAAATGCGCGAAACGTTCTCCATCACCCTACTACGATAATCAGGATCAAATCGAATACACCGTATACATGGTGAATGGAAAAGCCCAGTGCTCCGAGCCTTACGTCGAAAAATATTGCGTAATACAGCACACGATCAAGATGCGCGAATACGAAACCATGGGTTACTCGGATACCAATCTTTGTCGATTGGCTTACGCGAAAAGAGACGGCGATGCTTACTCGCTTGAATTCGAAAAACTCTTCTGTCCAAGCGTGACCTGCTACACCAGCTGGTTGGACACCGTGACCTTTTCAGACTTCACGGTGGGCAACTTCGAATACAATATAGGTCAATTCCTGACCTTCGATAAAAAGAACTGATCAAACGGTTTTCAGTTCGTTCACGAGGCGCTGCAGGCTTTCTTTCGCATCCCCGAACAGCATTCCGCACTTCGAGTTGTAGAACAACTCGTTCTCGATACCGGCATAACCGGACTTCATGCTTCGTTTCAGCACGATGATCTGCTTGGACTGATCCACATCCAGGATCGGCATTCCGAAGATCGGGCTCGAAGGATCGGTCTTCGCCGCCGGATTCACCACATCATTCGCTCCCACAACCAAAACCGCATCGGTGGTCGCGAATTCCGAATTGATGTGTTCCATCTCGACCAACTTGTCGTAACTGACGTTACTCTCGGCGAGCAATACGTTCATGTGTCCAGGCATTCGTCCAGCCACCGGATGGATCGCATATTTCACATCCACACCTTCTGATTCCAGAATGTTCTCAAGCTCATGGCAAATGTGTTGGGCTTGCGCCACCGCCAGACCATAGCCAGGCACGATGATCACCTTGGATGCATACTTCATCATGATCGCCACGTCGGTCGCTTGCACTTCCCGTACGCTTCCACCACCAGTCTTAGCTGCACCTCCAGCAGAAGATCCAGAGCCAGCCATCCCGATCAGGACGTTGGTCAACGAACGGTTCATCGCTTTACACATCACGACGGTCAAGATGGTTCCGGCACTACCGACTAGGACCCCACCCATGAGCATGACGTTATTGTTATACAAGAAACCACCGCAAGCAGCCGCCACACCGGTGAAGGAGTTCAACAGGGAAATCACGACCGGCATGTCCGCACCACCAATCGGAAACACGAACAACAATCCGTAAACGACAGACATCAGGAGAGTGGCATAGAACCAGATCGAGATTTCACCGCCGGAAGTAGCCATGGTATCGAAATTGAGGTAAGTCGCCACCAAAACGAAAAGCAATACAATCGCGTTGATGAACTGCTGGCCCCCGAAACGGAAGTCTCCAACGCGTCCATTCAGCTTGCCCCATGCGACCATACTCCCCACGAATGAAACCGTACCGATGATCAGACCGGCAATGACCGGAAGATAATGACCGAAGGTGATCACTTCACCGTGATTCAAGATATCTTTCCATTCGATGATTGAGATCAGTGCCGCACACAACCCCCCCATTCCATTGAAGAGCGATACCATTTCCGGCATCTGAGTCATTTGTACCCGTTTTGCCATGATGGTACCCACCACCACACCGACCGCAATTGCCGCAACGATCAAACCCAGATTCGGAATCAGGTTGAATCCATCTTTGTTCAAAAACAGGGTCCCCACCACGGCAATGCCCATCCCGACCGCGGCTACCCAGTTACCCTTACGGGCTGAATCGGGTTGTCCCATCATCTTCAAACCAACGACAAACGAAACAGATCCGAGCAAATAGGCGATTTCGAGAAGATGATTCATGACTTGGCTCCGCCTTTCGGTTTTTTCTTGAACATTTCGAGCATGCGGTCCGTGACGACAAAGCCACCGACCACGTTCAGGGTTCCGACGACCACACCGACAAAGCCCACGGCCTTGCTGAACACGTCGTCTTCACCGGCCTTGCCGAGAACGATGATGGCACCGATCAGGACCACGCCGTGAATTGCGTTGGCGCCACTCATGAGGGGCGTATGCAACACGCTGGGAACGTGCGAGATCAACTCGATGCCGACAATGATCATCAAGATGATCAGATAGATGAAGGTGATGTTTTGACCGATGAGATTCAAGATATCCATGGTGTTTCCTCTTAGCTTGGGTTGTGACGGATTTCGCCCTGATGACAGATCAGGCATCCCTGTACGATTTCATCTTTGACATCGAACGCGATCGGACCTTTGGGTGCAACGAGCTTGAACAGCTCGAGCAGGTTGCGCGCAAACAGCTCACTTGCATTGGATGCAAGTTTGGAAGGCAAATTCACCGCACCGACGATTTTCACGCCGTTGATTTCCACGATTTCGCCCGCCTTGGTTTTCGTGCAGTTTCCACCCTGTTCAGCAGCCATGTCGACCAACACCGCACCGGATTTCATCAATGCCACTTGTTCGTCGTCGACCAGGATCGGTGCTTTTTTACCAGGGACCAATGCCGTGGTGATCACGAGATCGGCTTGTGCAAGCGACTTGTTCACCGCCGCCCGTTGAGCCGCACGGTATTCCGCAGTCGCTTCCTTTGCGTAACCACCTTCACTGCCCACGCTGGCGCCGGCAACCTCGATGAACTTACCGCCCAGACTTTGCACTTGTTCCTTGGTCTCAGGACGCACATCAGTGGCTTCGACCACCGCACCGAGGCGTTTTGCGGTTGCGATTGCCTGAAGGCCTGCAACCCCCACACCGAAAATCAAAACTTTGGAAGGAGTGACGGTACCCGCTGCCGTCATCAAAAGAGGGAAAATCTTATCCATGACCTGAGCACCTTCGAGCACGGCACGGTAGCCGGCTAGGTTGGCCTGTGAACTGAGCACGTCCATGCTTTGCGCGCGGGAAATCCGCGGAATCGCATCCAGGGAAACCGCCGTGATCTTTTTCGCATTCAGAGCCTGGATCACCGCCGTTTCAGTACGGTGATACAGGAGGGAAATCCAGATCGAATTCTCCGGCAACTGGGCGATGCGTTCAGCACTCGGAACGTTGATTTGTACGAACACTTGTCCGCCACCCAGCAGATCGCCTTCGAGCATGACCTTCGCACCGGCATGAGCGTAAGCTTCATCGGAGAAATGCGCGGCCTCGCCAGCACCTTTTTCTACGAATACCTGGTGACCCATTTTCACCAGTTGGGAACAAATCTGGGGTGTGAGCGCAACGCGATTCTCGCCGCTGCGCACTTCTTTGAATAGTGCGATGTTCATTCCAATGTCTCCCTATACGCAAACATTACCCAAGGCCTTGGAATTTGTCATTTTTTTCAACTTAGGAATTGAGCAAACGTCCTAAAAACGATAAAAGTTCGACAAGGGGGCCGGAGCATGCCGGCAGAGGGGTTTTATGATCATCAAACTTTTGACGCTTGCAGCACTTTCATTCCCATTCGCTTCACCGGCGAAGGCCGCTTGCGAACGTGCCTTGAGAGGAATCCAAGTCGACTCACAGTTCAGAATGGGAACGACGTGGGACTCCACCTACTTCAACATCACCAACGATTCCTTGGGCGCTAAAAGCGTGATCCAGGTCAAATACGCAGATTGTGAAGACGATGCCTGCAAACAAAAGCTGGAACTTTTGGAAACCGCGA
>JBEIKL010000047.1:0-13308 GCA_040379745.1 Bdellovibrionales bacterium
CCCGTACCCGGGTCGATTACCGCGCGGAAGATTTTCTCAGGGTGCTGTTCAGCCACTTCTTCGATTTCCATTCCACCTTCAGTGGAAGCCATCATCACGACTTTGGATTCAGCGCGATCCAGAACCACACCGAGGTACAGTTCTTTTTTGATGTCACAGCCGCCTTCGATCCAGATCTTGTGCGTTTTCTTGCCTTGCGCTCCGGTTTGAGGAGTTACCAGGACCTTGCCCATGATATTGGTTGCCGCAGCCTTGACGTCATCAATGGTCTTGCAAACCTTGACTCCGCCCGCTTTACCGCGACCACCGGCGTGGATTTGGGATTTCACCACCAACACCGCTGGGTTCACTTCTTTTTTCAGTTTTTCTGCAGCCAAAGCCGCTTCATTAGCGACATCCGCAGCCGGACGGAAATTCACGCCATCGGTGGAACCGACGACAAGAACACCTTCAGCGACTGGCACCTTGAAGCGCTTCAGTACTTGTTTTGCCTGATACTCATGAATGTTCATTGATTCTTCTTTCTATTAGTTCAAACCGAGACGAGCCATATCGTCGACCAAGCCTTTTACAGCGGCCGCAGACTTTCCGAACATGTCTTTTTCTTCTGCGTTCATTTCGAGGAGTGGCACTTCTTCCACACCTTTTGAGCCCAATTTAACGAGTACTCCGCAGAAAAGATCTTTCACACCGTATTCACCGTTCAACAGAACCGCGCATGGAAGAATGCGTTTCTTGTCACGAACAATCGCTTCCACCATCTGAATGGTGGATGCAGCCGGAGCGTAATAAGCAGAACCGGTTTTCAAAAGTTCTACGATTTCGAGACCGCCTTTGCGGGCGCGATCCACGATCGCATCAATGCGGTCTTTGGCAACGAGTTGTGGAAGCGGAATTCCACCAACGGTGCAGTAACGAGCCATTGGAACCATGGTATCGCCGTGTCCGCCAAGAGTGAAACCCTGAACGTCTTCAACGCTCACATTGCATTCCATCGCTACAAAAGAACGGAAACGTGCGCTGTCGAGAACGCCGGCCATGCCGATCACGCGTTCGCGTGGGAAACCAGTTGCATTCATGGCAACGTGGCACATGGCATCGAGAGGGTTGGAAACAATGATCAGTACGCAATTCGGAGAAAACTTCGCCACTTGTTGTGCGCATTCTTTTACGATTTTTGCGTTGGTAGCAAGAAGGTCATCGCGGCTCATGCCCGGTTTGCGAGGCAAACCCGCAGTGATCACGACCACATCAGAATCCTTGGTGAGTTCGTAGTCGCTACCACCTTTGAGGTTGGAATCGAAACCTTCCACTGGAGATGCTTCGAAAAGATCAAGGGCCTTACCTTTTGCTGAGTCGCCATTGATGTCGATGAGCACGATATCACCGAGCTCTTTGCTTGCCGCCCAGTGAGCACAGGTTGAACCTACAAAACCAGAACCAATTACGGAGATCTTTGGACGCTTGGTCGCCATGACTAACCCTTTCAATCTTAATTTTAAGTTTGGGCTAAATCTATCGAATTAGAAGATTCTAAACAACGGAAATCCGACGGAAAGACCAAAACTTTTCGAGTAAAAATATGGGGTTGGTTCTTTCCACTCAATGAAGTTCAGTTCGGCAAAATAAGGTCCAAACCCATAACGCACCCAGGTGTTCACATAAGACCGCTGATTCAACTCAGGATAAAAGAATCCACCAATCACGAAGTTCGCACGATCAAAAAAGAGGTCACGAAAGGTCAATTCAACTCCTTGCGGACCACTCATTGCATTGACTCGTTGGCCATCGATTGGACTGACATAAGACAAAAGGTGGGCACCCAAGAGAAGATTCAGACTAATTCGCTCGTCCACTCCTCGAAACTGCTCCATTACCAGATAGGTTCCGAAGTCCAACTCTGGCCTTGCGCGGATCGGCAAGGCTCCAAAAGCGGCCATCTTGAGGGCGTCGTTGAAGTAATAGGATGCATAGAGCGTTGCGAAGGCGACATTCTTGTTTCCAAAACTGTTGTTACTGCTATACGGCCCGATCCCGAAACTCACGCCCAGATTGTGAAACACCGGCGCGACCGAAGCCTGGAGTTCGAACGAATCCTGCCCATTCTGAAAGGAATGTACGGGGTGCTCGGAATCAAAGTCGATCTGCTGAAAAGAGCTGGTTTTTTCACCTTCCCAGAGCACCGTGATCAATACCACCGGCTTCGTACCGAGAGTTCCGGAATTGTTCACCCGATGACAGGTAACCATCACCCAGGAGTGCTGGATCTGTTCATTCTTAAGACGCAGATTGAATGGTGAACAGGATGAATCGAAATAATGATGGGTTTTCAATTCCGGTCGAGGATTGAGTCGAACCGTCGTCTGGTTGTCCACCCCGGTCAGCGCAACCTCGAACTCCTGTCCATTCTCACGGTAACGCGCTCGTGGGACCAGGATCCCCGACTCATCTTTTCCGTTCGAAACCCGAACCCACTGCAGACTGTCTTTGATCCAATCGGTTGGCTTGCCACCGACCTGGAAATCCTGCTCGGTGAGATCGACTGTTGGATTGAAAATAATGAAAGAGAAAGGATTCGCATCCCGAAGCACTTTTTGAGCCAGAAAGTCAAACGGCTGCGGGTTGGTTGAAACCGAAGAAGAAGCAAATGTGGAAAAACCAAACAGGGCGCAGATCAGCAGGAGTAGTCTCATGCCCATAATCTATAAAAGAAAAAGTCGGAGCGCAAAGCTTTACTCGCCCGAAACGGAGGTTTGTCTTGCTCGAATAAATCAGAAACCGGTCAGCGCGGAACGAATGATTCCAATCCCTTTTTCCAACTCGGATTCGGTGATCACCAGTGGCGGTGCAAACCGGATGATGTGCTGATGGGTTTGCTTGGCGAGCAACCCGTGCTCGGCCATTTCGTAACACACTTCTTTTGCGGTGAATTTTGCACCGTTACGCTCGTGCGGCTTGATCACGGCGGCATTCAACAACCCTTTGCCACGGACCAGCTCCACCACCGGTGAATCCATCGCACGCAATTCGGAACGAAAAACCTCTCCCAGTTTTGCCGCTTTTTCGGCCAGATTTTCTTCAAGCAAAATCTCGATTGCTGCACGTGCCACCACACAAGCCAGCGGATTCCCCCCAAAGGTGGATCCATGCTGACCGGGCTTCAGGGTCAACATCACATCGTGAGTGGAAAGCACCGCAGAAATGGGCAGAACACCACCAGAAAGAGCCTTGCCCAGGATCAGGACATCGGGCTTCACATTCTCATGATCACAAGCCAGTAATTTTCCGGTACGGGCCAGACCGGTTTGCACTTCATCTGCAACCATCAGCACGTTTGCAGCACGGGTGAGCTCGCGCACTTTTTTGAGATAACCCTCCGGCGGAACCACCACGCCGGCCTCGCCTTGCATCGGTTCGAACATGAAACCGGCAACGGTCGGGTCTTTCAGTGCGGCTGCCAGTGCCTCGGAATCGCCATAAGGGATCACGATGTAGCCGGGCAAGAAAGGACCGAATCCACCCCGAGAATCAAGGTCGGTGCTGGCAGAAATGATGCCGAGGGTACGACCGTGGAAATTCTCTTCGCAGACAATGATCTTGGCCTGACCATCCGGAATTTTCTTCACATCATAACCCCAACGACGAGTGAGTTTCAGCGCCGTCTCGACCGCCTCGGCCCCCGAGTTCATCGGGAGAAGTCGATCGTATTTCAGCAGATCACACATGAATTTTTCGTAAGCGCCGAGTTCGTTGTTGTAAAAAGCGCGCGAAGTCAGGGTCAGTTTTTGAGCTTGAGCGGTCAGCGCCTTTACGATTTTCGGATGAGCGTGCCCCTGATTCACCGCTGAATACGCGGAAAGAAAATCAAGATATTCCTTACCATCGACATCCCAGACCCTTGCGCCCTCACCGCGTTCCAACACCACTGGAAGCGGGGCATAGTTATTGGCGCCATATTGGTTTTCAACATCGATGAATTGCTGGGATTTTGCAGATGGCTTCATAAATCAATTGTAGCGGAAATCACCCCTGTGCGAAAGGGGGCTCACCTTCAACCGTTTTCATTGATCGATCAGAAATCCGGCTTGGTTTTGATCCGGATCGGGCGACGCGTGATCGGATGCATGAACTCGACCGACTCCGCCAGCAACATCAAACGCGCTTCATCGGGCGATTTGAAAAAAGCCTGCCAGTTTTCGGCATTGCCATAAAGCGGATCGCCCACCAAAGGGTGGCCCAGCATTTCAAAATGGCGGCGAATCTGGTGGAACCGGCCCGTGAATGGAAAAATGTGCACCAATGAAAACACCTGACCACCGGCGCGTTGAACCTTGATGCGTTGGAAATCGGTGCGAGCGGACTCGACTTGTTCGGTCTTGTTTTTCTTGAGGCCTTTGCTGGTCGAACCTTCACGGGGAACTTCGCCCACACACCAAGCCATGTAATATTTGTCGACTTGCTGTTCTTTGAACAGTCGGGTCATGCCGGCTGCAGCACGAGAATCCAATGCAAACAACACCAACCCGGAAGTGTCAGCATCGATGCGATGAACCGGAAACAACCTCTGTGTCAGTTGTTCTTCGAGCAGTTCCTTGAACCCGTCAGCGTGGTCGTTGCGGGACTCACGATAGGTCGCAATGCCGGAGGGCTTGTGAGCACCTAGAATCGAAGCATCGCGATAGACCACCTTGAACTTTGTCATGACCCGTTCACCCTATCAAAAGCGCTGCAAAAAATCCCATTTTAATTCAACTTTGATCGTTTAAACTGCAAATCAAACCGCAGGTTTCACTCGACAACCGACAATTTTAGGCTTATATTATCCCCACTCTATGAAATTCCCAGGACGTCGTAAAAGTAAGCACTATTTCCCTGTAGAAGAGAAAGAACGCGTGGACGTCAGTCAGAATTTCGATGCCGATGACAGCTTTCACATTGTCGGGATCGATCAGCCACTCGTGGATATCGAGTGCATGGTCGATGATGCATTTCTTGCCACTTACCAACTCACCAAGGGTCAATCCCAATTGATTGATGACCGCACCTGCGACGAGATTTACCACACGCTGAAGAGCATGAAGAAAATCAAGGGTGAATTCGCCGGCGGAACCGTAGGCAATACCCTTCACAATTATTGTACTCTTTCAGACGAGCGCGCCGTCCTGCTCGGTGCCATCAGTAAAAACATCACTGTGGGTGACTATTCCTTCAAATACATTTCTTCAACCTCTTCGAAAGTCGATTTGAATCATTTGCAACCCTGTGCAGCTCCCACAGGACGTGCGATGTGCTTCATCACTCCGGATGGAGAGCGGACTTTCGGCATCAGCAAGGGCTGCATTAACGAACTGACGCCGGATTATGTTCCTGAGTCGATCGTTGAAACCTCAACCGCACTGTTGATTTCTGCGTACTTGCTTCGGGATTCCAACTGGCCGATTTTTGCCTCCACGATTCAAGCATGCGAAATGGCGAAAAAAGCAGGCGTACCGATCGTACTCACACTGGGCACCAGCTCCCTCATCGCTGACAAACGTGACTTCTTCGTCAAGTTCATCAAAGAACACGTGAACGTCCTGGCCATGAACATGGACGAAGCAAGCGCACTGACTGGTATCGACGATCCTCTGATGGCGCTGGAAAACGTTCTGGATTGGACGGATTTCACGCTCCTGACCGTGGGCGCACAAGGACTTTACGTCGGTGCTTTGGTCGATGACTCCAAAAAACGCAACACCCAAGATCAGCTTCACACCAAATCCATCGTGAATTACAACCAGTATGAGTATTCGCGCGCGATGAAACGTGCGGACTGCGAGAATCCGATCAAGATGTATTCGCACATCAATCCGTTCATGGGTGGACCGATGGTGATTCGCAATACCAATGGTGCAGGCGACGGCGCACTCTCGGCATTACTGCATGACATTTCAGCAAATCGCTATCATCAGAGAAAAGTTCCAAACTCACCGAAACACGACGCAATTTATCTGACCTATTCTTCCATTGGACAGATCTGCAAATATTCGAACCGGGTCAGCTTTGAAATCCTCTCGCGCAACTCACCGCGACTGTTCGGTGGATTGCCGGAACGCGAGGAAAGCCTCGAAGAAGCGTCCTACTGGGCGAAGTGATCCGTTTTTGGAGAATTCATTTCCGTCATCATCGTTTCGGATGAATGTTCGGATCCAGTAAGCATCCGATCCAGGACAAAATCCCATAAGCGCGCTCTTGCACGGATGGAGCTCACCGCTGCGATTTCAGCTTCTTCCCATTTCACCGGATCATCCCCGCAAAGCTCGACCAACATCCTGCGCGCCAGTGGTCCATGGTGATCGCCATCGACTTCGATGTGCCTTTCCAGATACTGCTTCATGCGTTTGAAATCATCGGATTGAAGGAGGTTTTTTTCAGACAGCAGCAATTGAAACATGTCTGGAATCACGTCTTCCCTTCCAAACAGGAAAGAAGAGGCGACTTCGTGTGTTTTTCCGGAAACCATCTTGAATGTGGTGGTGATGAATTCATGCACGCCATTCATGGATCCGATCATCGAGAAAGCATCCTCCAATGATCCCTTCTCACTGACTTTTTCAATAAAGCTCCGGATCGGATCGGAATCCGCACCCGCTTCTTTCATTGCCAGCAAATAAAGCTCGAAATGACTGAGATATTCATCAGGACCCACCTCGTCACATTCCTCAGCCAGCACGATGTCATTGATCAATCGGGACAAACGGGGACTTGCAGGTGGAATCCAAGGCAAGGTCACCGTGGTCAATCGAATCTGAAGGGATTTCAGCAACGACATGAAATCCCAAACCGCAAACACGTGGTACTTCATGAAAGTCCTGACAGATTCCAAGCTCGTCAATTGCTGATAAATGGGGTGAGCTAGCAACCCCGCCCGTTCATCCGCAATCCTTCGTTCAAATTCAGTCAATCGTATGGTTGAAATCGGGTGGTCCATATCCAATGATGCTCCCATCAACTCTCGGCAAATCGAGCAGCGTTCTCGAAAATCGCCAAACCGGATCCCGGTGCAGCGGCGCGGGTCGGGTTCACATACCAGTCTTCCGTATTCGTCCAACTGAGGAAGTATTCCGGATGCGGAAGCAAACCGAAGATCCGTCCGGTCATGTCACACAGACCCCAGATGCGATCCGTTTTTTCAGTGGAAGGGTCTCCACGAAGACATCCCATTCCCAATCGATCGAGCTTCCCCTTCGCTTCGACATAAGCGGAGGAATCAATCACGAACTCGGTGTTTTGTTCGAACAGTGGAAGATCCATCGTTCCCAGACCGCGCAACCAGACGCAACGGGTACCGGTGGGAATCACTCTCACCCAGCGCTCTTGAGGCTTGGCCTCATCATTCAAACGAAGGGCGTAATCCTCGCCGAAAACCTTCAGATGCAGGAGCGTTTCAAACCCGGAACCGACTCCCATCACCAGGCCACCCCGTTCCGCAAAGCGGTTTAAATTCCATCCCAGAGAGTGTTGGATCTTGAGAGCGAGCACTCGCCCTGACCCCACCACGGATCCATAGGTGTTTCCTCCGGGAAGAACCACGAGCTTGTACTTGAGACTCAACAGGTCTTGCTCAAGACGCAGTCGGATCGCCTCGTCGATCGAAAGGACTTCCGCATCGAACCCCACCTGCTTCAATGCGTGTGAGAAGGATTTTTCGCCCCGACTTCCTGGAGAAGTCAGGATCAACGCTCGATACATGCTCATACCAGATCCTCGATTGGAATGGTGTACACGCGATCTTCCTCGTCGCGGATCACCAGGTGCGGAGTGGAGGTGACCTTACCCACCCACTCGGACTCGATTCCCATGATGGCCCACTCTTCTTCCACGGCGTAACGTTCGTTTTCACCGACACTGACGAAGAAACCGCCCGGGAAATAATGTTGCAGGCGCAGTTCGGCGCCGAGCTTGCGCTTCACCAATGCGAAGGTCAGCGTATTGATCACGCCGTTCATGCCCTGCTTGCCTTCGGAATAATCAGAAGGTTCGATCGCGATCGCACTGTGCAGACTGTTCTGATAACGGCCTTCCATTCCGGCCAACCATCGCGTTGCCGGCTGATCGAATCCGCCCGGCAACCAGTAAATGCGGTCTCCAGCCTGCTTGAAGTCTTCACTCCGGATGTTCCGGATGTCGTTCATGCGCGCCACCAACTGAAGCGCCAGCCAGTGAGCCGCATTTTCAGGTCGGGCCTTGATTTCGAACTGGGTGAGCTGGATTCCGAAATCGCTTTCGACTTCCTTGATGACCTGATGCCAGGACTTGAGTCCGTTCAGCATGGAAATCTGCATGGAACGGATCTGCCCGCCGAGTGCCGTGCACTTGCGGAGTAGGTATTCCATGTGAACCATGTTGAATTCTTCGCCACAAAGATCGCTCAACACCATGAGACCGGTCCAGAAATTCGGGTCCGGGCGCAATACCACTGGCGATGCGATGCTGGTGTGGATCGACTCTGGTTTCAAAAGTAGCTCTTCGACGCCGAAACGATTCTTCAGTCGAAGAGGCTGAACGCGCTTTTCATTTTTGGTAGCAGGCACGAAAATCGGTTCGTCCAGCAGGAGTTCTTCAATACCGATGGGTTCGGTGCGGAAGAAATCGTGGATGTTCATCTGCAACTTCACTTGTTTTTCGTGCAGGATGCGGACATCACCACTGAGATTGCTGTTCCCGAGTTCGAAGAACGGAATGCCACGCAGACTGAGTTCATTTAGCAACCAGGCTTTCTGCTCGGCACGGACACCCCAGATCTGACTGAGAGTCATCGGTTTTTCAAGAGCAGCCTTGAACCATTTTTCACAACCGTCCAACTGAAGATCGAAACCGTAGGAAAGCGGACTTGCACGTTTCAACACCTCGAGCAGGGTCAGGCCCGCGCAAGGAAGCACATAGGAAATCGCTTTCGCATCACGGGCGTACTGAAGGGCGGATTTCAGCATTTCCACAAAAACGAGATCCTGATACGCAGGAGATTCACGATCGCCGATCCAAATGAAGTCAGCCTTTTCGTTTCCTTCCTGCGGACCGCTTTTGCTCATTGAAATGCCAAGCGTGGTGGACCAGAAATAACAAGGATCGTTGTCGATATGATCCTCGTAGAGTTTCATCTGCACGATCGGCGTGGCTGTTGTTTCCGAAACATCCTGAAGGGAGTTTTCAAATTCTTCTTTCACGCGAATCGGGTGGTTGCCCTGACTGTCTCCCGTCCATACCCTGCGCGAGCTGGGCAGAACACCGAGAACGGTCTGCAACTTCGGTTCAAACCCCTCTGCCATTTCCTCGAGTTGCTGGAGTGCGAGGTTGAACTCCACTTCCATCCGGGTGTTGTGCAAAAGCGCATCGGAAGCAAAACGCACTTCCGGATTCAGTGTCCACTCCTCTTCAATCTGGGTGTAATGACGCTCGTACACGGGGATCGTGCGACGGAACAACTCCTGTACGCGGACAAAATCGATTCCTTCCAGGGTCGGATGCTCCATCTCACGGAACTGCAGAAGACGGGAGCGAGCACGGGCTGGCGTGTTGCCCAGGTATTTTGCCACCTGCTCGCCCTGAAAACGCGCGTTTTTCTTCAACTCGTCTTCGGAAATCAGGGACCATGATTCGCTCTTGTCGCCGGCAAACCAATTGCGCGAAATCCATTCCAGATCGGACTGGGTCAGCTTCGCGCCTTCGATCAACAGCAGTTCGCCGGTGATCGCCGCCTTTACCGAGTGCACATCACCCAGCACGGTTTGCACGGCATCCTTGATGACGTTCGCTTCTTCATCGTGGAAGGAAACGCGTTTTCGCTTTTCAATTCCGTGAAACACGCCCGGTCGGAAGGGTGCCGCCTGCATCAGATCCTGAAGGGTTCCGGTACTGCCTGCACCGGACGGTAGAAGATCTCCCGTGAACAACCAATGGGTCACCGGAAGTTTGAACACCTGCTGGATCGCCTGGATCACGCGATCGCGTTGATTGTCGAGTTCGAGCCAACAGCAATTCAGCCTCCGGATCCAACGGATCCGTTCCGCGAGCTGCGGATGGATTTCCTTGATTTTCTCGTGGATACGACGTGCTTCTGGGTCGACGAATTCAGCCTTGTAACCGGTTTCTACTCTGACAAACATGATGCGATTCCTGAAATCATTTGCTGGTAACGGCTGGAAAACTCAGCCTTCATTTTCGAATCGAGCCACGGTGCGGGCTCGGAACAATTGCGCTTCCACTCGACGACGCCTTTTTCGCGCGCCTGCTGGCGAAGATCCTGAACGACTTTTCCCCAAACCGTGGTGGAATAGTGGCGTTTCAATTCCTCTTCGTATCCGCAGAACTCGATTACGGAACCGAGATACACGAACTCCACTGCGGACGGATCCACGGAATGGTCGACGCCCATTCGGATCCGGATCGTCTTGCGTTCGCTGATCGGATGAATCGTGCGGAGCTGATACTGGATGAAACCGGAAATCCACGCGGAACGCAAGATCAGTTCCTGAAGCTTTTCCGGGGAAAGACCGGTCATCAGCAAAGCCTCCGTGTAGGATACTTCCGGTGAGATGGTCTTTTGCGGACATCGGAAACTCACCTCGGGAAACTCACCCGACTCAAACGAACACTCGATTTCGAACGGGAGGGCCTTCTTGCCGGGATTCTTTTTCCAGACGGAAAAATCCCAGAGTGGTTTACCCATCACCGTCACGGGCTGGATCTTCTCCTCCGGATAAGGCTCGTTCAGGAGATAAAAACGTTCATCACTCGAAAGTACTTCAGCCGACAAGGAAACCGGATCCATGATGCCGGCCTTGAAGCTGGACTCACGGATCATGCCCAGATCACTGGTCTTCATCGGAAACACCTCGGCCACTTCGTTGAGGTTTGCGGTGACCTTTCCGCTTTTCAGGATCGCGGTGGCTGACTTGCGAAACGCATGTGCTTCAGGTGAACGGAAATACCGGGTCCACTCGTCTTTCGAACCAATCTTCAGATTGACGAAAGCCTCGATGAACGCGTGCAATCTTCCGCGATGGGGAATGCCGTCCGGCATGCGTCCCCAATCGAAGACGGAGAAGGAATCCAGATACTTGCGGGCAACTACGGATTGGAATCCAAAAACATCTTGATTGGTGCTTCTGGAAAGAGGTTCGAACATGACAGAAATTTATCGGTTACTGATCCAAGTGTGCAAGAGGATTAAGATAAAGCCGAAAAGTTTTATGGCCATCCATCATCGCTTCACGCTTGATGGCATAAACACCGCTTCCTTTCTGTTCCATGAGAAGCTCATAGAATTCAGGGTCGATCAGCTGGATTTCACGGATGGATTTGCCGGCGTGCTTTCCGTAATCAATGATCACGTCCTCTTCATTGAGGATTCCGGTGACGGGACTGGTTGCGTACTGTTGGGTCATTGGTAAACCACTTTCCACTATCCATTTTGAACCCGACCCGGCCGACTGGCAATCGTCAATAAAATGACGCTACTTTCCGCCAATTCGGTCCATTCCACCCATATAAGGCTGAAGGGCCTTCGGAATATGAATGGCACCGTTCTCGAGTTGGTGGTTTTCGATCAGCGGAATCAAAATACGCGGAGTGGCAACTGCGGTGTTGTTCAGGGTGTGGATGAACTTCACCTTCTCGTCTTTGTCGCGGTAGCGCAAGTTCGCGCGACGCGCCTGCCAGTCGTGCAAACTGGAACACGAGTGAGTCTCACGGTAACGCTGCTCGGAAGGAACCCAACACTCGAGATCGTGCATGCGGAATTTACCCGCACCCATGTCGCCCGTACACACTTCGATCACACGGTAAGGCAACTCGAACGCCTGAACGATCTCTTCCGAAGTCTTCAGGATCTCGTTGTGCCAGAATGCGGATTCCTCAGCGTCATTACGACAGAACACGAATTGCTCGACCTTGTTGAACTGGTGAACACGCATCAGGCCGCGCACGTCCTTACCTGTGCTACCCGCTTCACGGCGGAAACACGGTGAAAAACCGGTGTAGCGCATCGGCAATTGCGATTCTTGCATGATCTCACCGCTGTGAAGAGACGTGATCGGCACTTCCGCAGTGCCGGAAAGATAGAGGTCGTCGGCCGGAAGATAATAAACCTGATCGCGACCTGCCGGGAAGTGACCGGTACCATACAGTGCGGACTCGCGGATCATGGCCGGAACCGTGATCACCTGGGAACCTTTTTTCGCGAGCAAATCCAATGCGAAGCGGATCACTGCAAATTCATAAAGAGCGAGTTCGTTCTTGAGTGCGAGCATGCGACTTCCGGAAACCGCTGCCATCCGCTCGAATTCGGCCCAATTGTTTTTCAGGATGATGTCGACATGATCTTTCATTGCAAACGGGAACTGAGGAAGCGTTCCACCCTTCTTGCGTTCGACGTTTTCGGAATCATCGGCTCCGACAGGAACATCAGACGCCGGAACAAGTGGCGTCAGCCACAGGAGTTTTTTCAATTCTTCTTCTTTGACATTCACTTCCGGTTCGAGCGCGGAAATCTGCTGACCAACCTGCTTTCCCTTTTCGATCAGGCCGGGACGATCGGCCGGAGTCGCTTTCGGAACCATTTTCGCAACGGCATTCTTCTCTTCCTGAAGCGCCTGGAGCTTTCTCTTCAGATCCAGGACCTGCTGATCCACGCCGAGGAGCTCATCCAGATTGAGGTTCACCTTTTTCTGGGCGATGGCGGTCTTCACTGCGTCTACGTGTTCACGGATGTATTTGATGTCCAGCATGCCCTGATCTTACACGCTTGCGTGCCCAATGATCAATGAAAAAGCCCCTACTTTCGGGGAGATCGGGTCACTTTGCCCGTTCGGAAATGAACTGCTTCATGGCTTCCAGATCGGAAGTCGTGGCGTTCACGATCCATTCGGCCGAAGGGTACGCCACGGCCGCCACCCCCTCTTCACATCTGCCCAGACAACCGGACTTATTGATGCGGATTTTTTTGGCGAACGATTGCGTTTTCGACCACGCCTTCAACTCTTCCAGCATCTGCAATCCGCCTTTCGAAGAACAGTCCTTGCCGCTCTCCTTGACGTTCGTGCAGATCAGGAAATGAAATTCGATTTTGCTTTTGACGATTTCCATGAATTACCTCGCATTCTCCAACAACGTGATTCCCAGCAGATCGATGAATCGATCCACTTCCGCATCCCTACAGAAGGCGTGAACCGAAACGCGCACGAATTGATTGCGCAGAATGATCACGATTCCGGCGTCCTTGCACTGCTGAACCAGTTTTTCCGAAAGATCAGCTGGAAGCAGAAACGA
>JBEIKL010000048.1:0-13281 GCA_040379745.1 Bdellovibrionales bacterium
CCTGTGTCAATAGCCGACTCCTTCCCCTCCCTTTTCGGGGGGTTGGAAGGTCATTTGCCAGCCCTTGTCGCATCGTTCAGCACCTTTTCCGCTTCGTCGGCCACGGTTTTGGCGTTGTCTTTACAGCTGTTGCACTTGGTTGCGATATCATTACATTCATTGACGGTGAATGTTTTATCTAAGCTGTTTTCAATATCATCCCATTTTCGCAATACTTCATTCGAAGAAGCACTCTGCAAGGCCTTCATGGAGGCGATCAGTGCGTCGATGGAGGATTTGTCCCCACCTGAGTTATTACTGTTCGAATTTGCACAAGCATCGAGTTTTTGTGTGCAAGTACTGTCCTTACAGGATGTATGCATCTTTCCCACTTCGTCCTTCAACTTGTTGTCGACTTTCGTGCCGGGGTCGCGGGCGTTACAGCTGGTCTTCAGGGAAGCATACTTTTCCATGGCTTCTTTGGCGTCCGCGATCTCTTTCTCGTTTTTTTCATCCGCCTTGGCCTGCTTGTCCTTCAGCTGTTCGGTAATGTCAGCGAGACCGAGATCCTGCGTGTTCAGCAGCCCGAAAAACGAGCGGATGTCCTTCGGTTTTCCGAAAGGCCCTTTGATGCCTTCGTTTTCGATCTGCTCGAGTTTGTCGTTGTTTTCGAGGAAATTCAGCTTGTCCTTGTGACTGATTTTCAATTCATCCAAAAGCTTGGAGATCCTCTTTGAGAACCGATCGCTGATCGCGTTTTGCTTGATTTTCAACTGGTCCTTGTAAGCCTGCATCGCCTGATTGATGTTCTTATTCGCCTCGTTCACCTGCTGGGTAATGTTGTTGCGGAATTGACCGATCTTGTTTTCCTGCTCGGACTTGACCCGGGTGAGTTCGGTGATACAGCTATTCAATCCACGGCAATTCACCTTCAAATTGCCGCCCGGAGGGCCGGGAAACTCAAATGCGGTGTCAGCCAGACTTCCTTCCTGGATTTTCTGCAGATTGTCCTGGATCGAACCCATGCAAGAACTGCTGAGCATTTTCTTGGAATCGTTGACCGGGCATTGTTGCAAGGTCAACGGCGCATGTACCCGCCCTTGGGAAAGCTCGCGCACCACTTCGGTGAAGCTTTGCTTGATCGCTACGAGGTCTTTTGAAACTTCCGCATCAAGGGTGCGGCGTTTGCCGGCCATTTCGGTCTTTTTACGGATGTACGGTGAAGTGGCGTTATCGGCACGGATCAGGTTGTTCCGGATCCGGTTCCCTTCCCGCACGCAGGTGTTGTAGGACGCCTGCAACATCGATGTAATGTTGATTCCGGTTTTACTTTGCAAAGACTGAAGATCAGTGCCGAATCGGGTTTGAATATCACTCCAGCCGGCAAGGCTTGCCGGCGCATACTTGGTTCCGCTGCCGCCATCCGATTCGCTACCGCCCATCAGGGTCATCATCCGGCTTTTGATCCCTTGAAACTCCATCACCTGCTGCGTGGCTCTGGTTTTATTGCGGTCATTGACCATGACGCCTTGACCTTTGTTCACAAATGCACTTTGGGCCACCTGACTTTCGATGAATTCCATCGGCGAACAGACCATTTCCCGCTTGCGAACCACGCCATTCGGATTGAGGACCGGCATCGGCTGTCCATCTTTTCCGGCCTGCATTTCAGGCTTGAAACAGGTCAGTTGCTTCCCACCAACCGGGGTCGGCTCGTACTGAAGACAACTCTTGATCTTATCGGTTTTGGAAGCCTCGAGGAACTGCTCGTTTTCCTTTTCCTCGTTCACAATCATGTCGAGTTTACCCTGATTATCGGCCTTTCGTGCGTTGAAAGCAGCCAAACTCTCCATCATGTTCCGATTCATGGCGACCAGACCCGACTTGTCATCGCCCAGTTTTTTCTCGATTTCGATTTTCTGATTTTCAGCAGTCTTGAGATTGCCAACGTAAGAATTGAAATCGGCAGCATTCTTGTCGAACGCCTGAGTGATGGCTGAATCCACGCCATCGGTCATTTTGTCGAATTCAGCGACTTCATTCCGCAATGCGGCCAACTCGTCGTTCAGCTCGTCCAGCTTCGGATCGCCACAATCCTTTTTCTTTTGCAAGCACTGGTACTGTTGTTCCCATTCCTTCTTGCTTGCTTCAAATTTGGTCATTTGACTGCTGGTCGGGATGTAACATTCGGCATCGTCCCCGCATTGCGCTTGGGCCTTTTTCGCTCCGAACGCCCCACAATCGGGTGCCATGCTGGCCTTGGGAGCTTCACACTTCTTGCACACAGCACTCTTGCCCTTTTTCGTATCGCGAGCCAAGGACTTGGTACCACTGGTTAAACTATCGCTCAGTCCCTTCCACGCATCGAGTTTGTTGAGTTCGGCATTGGTGGAGGTGTTGTAACTCGGCACAGCGAACGGTGAGACCGTGTATTGAGCCTGCGCGCTCCAAGGCATCAGCACTGACTGCATCAAAAACACCGTGGTAACCGAAACCGTGATCCGCGAATTGACTTTCATATTTTCCCCTAGGTCCTGAATTAAATTCTAAGGAATCTAGTCGGGATTTCCTAGTTTTTTCAGGGGGATTCCGCCTTACCCACCCTTTTTGACCGCCTTGCGTATCGAAATTAAACAATTTTCATTTTAAAATACGCCAGGGTCCGCAGGACCGCCCCCCGTCTTTCTCCTTGAAATGAAGTCAGTTTTAGGATAAGGTTTTTGACGATCCTTAAAGCAAGATCTACTTTAGGCGGGTTCTCACCAAGATCCCGCCTATTTTTTTAGCCAAAGTGCGCTCTTGCCCGGATCCAAGAGGAACGAATTAAAAATGGTTTTGAACACCACCACCACTTCATCGCCGAACACCGGGGCATCCACCGCGCAACTCACGCAGTGGTTGGACCATCAATTGGCACAAATGGGGTACGAGCTGGTCGCTGCCGAAATGGTGAATCACCGCGAAAAGACCCTGCGCTTGTTCATCGACAAGCCGGGCGGGATTTCCATCGAGGATTGCGTGACCGTGACGAACGCTCTCGACCAACCCCTCGAAGCGAACGAACTCGTGATGGCCGTATTCAATGGCCCGTACGAACTCGAAGTGTCTTCTCCTGGAATTGATCGTCCTCTTCAAAAAACCACTGATTTTGAACGCTTTGCCGGTCAGATCGGACGCGTGCAGACTTTCCGCGCCCTGACCGCTGACGAAACCAAGGCCGCCGAATATAGCGCCAAGAACCCGAAGCAGAAAAACTTCTTCGGACTCGTGCGCGGATTCGAAGCCGAAACCAATTCGATCCTGTTCGGTGTATCTCCTGAAGACGGCACCCGCAAGATCCGACACGAAACCCTGATCCGGATTCCGCTGGAACTCGTGGCCAAGGCTCACCTCGAGCCTGACCTCGAAATTCCGGAAGAGTCCAAGAAAGATAAAAAAGACAAAAAAAAGAATGGAGCGAAATAAACCATGAATCTATCTGAATTGAGCCGAGTCATTGAATCCGTAGGCCGCGATCGCGGAATCAAAAGAGAAATCATCGTCAGCGCGATCGAACAAGCGATCCTCGCCGCCGCACAGAAGAAATACGGCCCTCACGCCATTCTCGAAGCGCACTACAACGACGAGTCCGGTGACGTGGATCTTTACCTCTTCAAGAAAGTGGTCGAGAGCGACGACGAAATGCTGGAAGAGTCCGAAGAAATCAAGATCGAAGACGCTTTGGAGCTCGATCCACAAGCACAAGTGGGCGATGAACTGGGCGTGAAGGTGGAAACACCGAGCTTCGGTCGTATCGACGCGCAAACCGCGAAACAGATCATTTTCCAGAAAGTGCGTGACGCTGAACGCGACATCATCTTCAACGAATACCTTCCATTGAAAGGCGAGATCGTTTCCGGGATCGCCCGCCGCATGGAGCGTGGAAATCTCGTGATCGACCTCGGCAAGACCGACGCGCTTCTTCCGAAGAACGAAATCATCCCTGGCGAAACCTACAAGCCGGGTGACCGCGTTCAGGCTCTCCTGATCGACGTGGTGACCACGACCAAAGGTCCAGCACTCTACATCACCCGCACGAACCCGAAATACCTCATGAAACTGTTCGAACAGGAAGTTCCGGAAATCCGCGACGGCATCATTGAAATCAAGCAATGTGCACGCGAACCGGGTTCCCGCGCGAAAATGGCCGTCATCTCCAAAGACCGTGACATCGATCCGGTCGGCGCATGCGTGGGGATGAAAGGGACTCGCGTTCAACAAGTGATCCAGGAACTGAAAGGCGAGAAAATCGACATCATTCCTTGGTCGGACAACCCGATGGTGTTCGCCCGTTCCGCACTCTCTCCTGCCGAGATCTCTTCGATCCGCATCGACGAGCGCACCAAGGCGATGGAAATCATGGTGGAAGACACCCAGCTTTCCCTGGCGATCGGTAAACGCGGTCAGAACGTCCGCCTTGCCGCAAACATCACCGGCTGGAAACTCGACATCATTTCCAAAACCAAGCTCCAGAAACGCATCCAGGATGCAATCACCAACCTCGTGAACATCGAAGGTTTGAGTGAAACCATGGCGCGCGGTCTGGCTCAGGTTGGCGTCCTCAACATCAAACAACTTTCCGACACCTCTCTCGAGTTCCTGGCAAAAGTTCCGGGCTTTGAAGAGAAGGAAACTGCGGAACGCCTCAAGGCGAAGGCTCAACAACTGGTGGACGAAGGTGCACCGTTTGTCCTGGGCGTTCAGGCGGCATCGGTTACTGGCACTGAAACTGTCGCTACCGATTCCAAATCCGCAACCGATCAAAAAATCAAAGAACTGATTCAACAATCCGAAGGAGCAAATGAATGACCGATCGTGAACCACTCAAGGTATACGAACTTGCCAAAGAGCTCGGGATCGATTCGCTCACTCTCGTCGACAAACTGAACGACCTTCAGATTGCCGTCAAAAACCACATGAGTGAATTGTCCGATGGCGACGCTGAAAAAGCGCGCGCCACGTTCAAAGGCGGCTCTAATTCAGCGAAGAAAACCGACACTGCAGGCAAGGCGAAAGCTCCTGCAGCGAAAAAAGTCGTCGCCAGACGCGCATCTCCCGGCGGTGAATCCGCTCCGGTGACTCCGGTTGCCGCAACTGCCACAGAAACAGCAGCTGCGAAACCGAAAACCGCGGTGAAAAAGAAAGCAGTGGCGGCTCCAGTAGCACCAGTTGCAGCACCGGCTCCGACCTCTGCGGAAGCGACTTCGACTTCATCGACCGTGATCCGTCGTCGCACCCTTTCCGATGGCGCCACTCAAACCGTGACTTCGACCGTTTCTACCGAAACCACCAAGGAATTGGTGAAAGACGAAGCTCCGTCGATGGTGATGGAAGAGGCTCCTCAGGCTGTGGAAGCGGAAATCGCTGAAGTTGTCGAGGAAATCAAGACGCAGGCTCCGGTTCTCAAAACTTCTCTTTTGAAAACAGTGGCAGCTCCGACTCCGGTCATCGCACCGGTTGTGGTAGCGACTCCTGTGGAAGAACCAGCAACCGCTCCGAAAGACGGCAAAATCGAAACTGTTCGCACCGAGGTGAAAACAGAAGGTGGCAAAACCACGACCTCCGTCATTCGCAGAACCGAAACCACCCTCACCATTTTCAAACCGAAAGAAGGTCAGAAAAAAGTGGGCGGATTGCGCATCATCGAAGCGGCGAAACCGACTCCTGCGAAACCGGTAGGACGTCCTTCTCCTGCTGGCGTAGGCGCAAAAGGCTTCACCGCAGGTACGGCGGAAGGCAAATTCAAATCTGACCGTGACAGCTTCAAGTTCGGCCGCGTCGACAAGGAAAACCTGGATCGAATGGCCGAAGAGGAAGCGAAAAAACGCGGGCCTAAAGCCTTCGATACGGTTGTAAAACCAGAAGACGTCAAGTTTGCGGATTACCGCAAAAAGGAAATGGTCTTCATTCCTAAAAAGAAGAAGGCTCCATTGGGTAAAAGTCTGAACCGTACCGAAATCACCGTGGCAGCCGCTCACAAGCGCGTAGTCGAGATGGGTGACGCCATCAAGGTCAGCGATCTGGCTCAACAAATGGCCGTCAAAGCCAACGACGTCATCAAGGCACTCATGAAAATGGGACAGATGTCGACCATGAACCAATCGATCGACTTCGACACTGCGACCCTCGTGGCATCCGAATTCAGCTTCGAAGTGAAAAACATCGCCTTCAAAGAAGAAGCGATGCTCGACACCTCCGAGGATGTAGCGGAAGAACTGCAAGGCCGTCCTCCGGTCGTCACCATCATGGGTCACGTCGACCACGGGAAAACCACCCTCCTCGACTCTCTCCGTGAGGCGAATGTTGCCGCAGGCGAAGCCGGCGGGATCACTCAGCACATTGGTGCCTACACCATCGAAAAAGATGGCAAGCTGATCACCTTCATCGATACCCCGGGCCACGAAGCGTTCACGAACATGCGTGCCCGCGGCGCGAACGCAACCGACATCGTGATTCTCGTGGTTTCCGCCGACGACGGCGTAATGCCACAGACCCGCGAAGCACTTTCTCACGCGAAAGCGGCAGGAGTGCCGATCATCGTTGCGGTGAACAAGATCGACAAACCGGGTGCGAATCCGGACAAGATCAAGCAAGAGCTTGCTGATCTCGACCTCCTCCCGGAAGACTGGGGTGGAGAAACCATGTACGTGCCGGTCTCTGCATTGAAAAAGATGAACCTCGACAAATTGCTCGAGAGCATCCTCCTCGTTGCGGAAGTCGAAGACTTCAAAGCGAACTACAACGCCCTTGCCAAAGGGGTGGTACTCGAATCCCGTCTTGAAAAAGGCCGTGGACCGGTCGCCAGCCTTCTCATCAATCGCGGTACGCTCCATCACGGAGACATCGTGGTGAGCGGAACCTGCTGGGGTCGCGCAAAAGCGATGACCAACCATTTGGGCGAAGCGGTGAAAATCGTGACTCCGGGTATTGCGGTCGAGTTGCTCGGCTTCGATGGCATTCCAAACGCGGGTGAAACGTTCGACGTGGTGAAAGACGAAAAAGCGGCGCAATCCCTCGTCGACCACCGTGTTCAACTCGCTCGTGACAAGAAATCCATGTCCTCCAAGGCGACCCTGGAAGACCTGTTTGCGAAGGCACAATCCGGTGAAGCGAAAGAATTACGCATCATCTTGAAAGCTGACGTATTCGGATCCGTGGAAGCCGTCAAAGACAGCTTGCTCAAGCAAGCCACTGACAAAGTGAAAGTGAAAGTCGTACTCGCAGCTGCGGGCGGAATCACCGAAAGCGATGTCATGCTGGCTAACGCATCGGATGCGATCATCATCGGGTTCAACGTCCGCCCTGAAACCAAGGCTCGTGCGATTGCCGAGTCCGAAGGCATTCAGATCAAGACGTACAACATCATTTATGAACTCCTCGATGAAGTGAAGAACTCGATGGCGGGTCTCCTCGACAAGAAACGGGTGGAGAACTACCTCGGTCGCGCCGAAGTCCGCCAGACATTCTCCCTTCCTAAAGCAGGAACGGTTGCTGGTTGCTTCGTAGTCGATGGAAAACTGGTTCGAAACGCACAAATCCGTTTGTTGCGTGACAGCCGGATCATCTTCGATGGAAAACTCAACTCACTCAAACGCTTCAAGGACGACGCAAAAGAAGTCGCTCAAGGCTATGAGTGCGGTATGGGCATCGATGGTTACAATGACATCAAAGTGGGCGATCTGATCGAAGCCTACGAGATCGAAATGGTAAGCCAAGAACTATAATATCCAGGAGCAGTACCCAATGGATCCAATTCGAATCAACCGCGTGGCTTCAATGATGAAAGATGAGCTTTCCTTGCTCATCAACCGTGAACTCAAGGACCCTCGTGTTCCTTTCGTCACGGTGACCAACGTTGAACTCACCCGGGATGTGAAACAGGCAACCGTGTATATCTCGATCGTATCCATCGATCAGACCTATACCGACCCTGATCTCACCAAACAGGTTCTCGAAGCCCTTCGCGATGCGAAGGGCTTTTTGAGAAAGCAACTCGCCAGTATCATGCAGTTGCGTTCCATCCCTGATCTTCTCTTCAAAGAAGACAAGGGCTTGGAAAACACCCTGCGTGTGAATGAGATCCTGAAACAACTGGAATCCGAAAAGTCCAAGAAACCCACTGAATAATGCTGTCCGGTGCACTCTGGATCAACAAACCCGCTGAACTCACCTCCAGCGATGTGGTCGTTCGCCTGAAGATCGCCCTCACCCGCAATGGCTATTGCGAAAAGGGATTCAAGATCGGCCATGGTGGAACGCTGGATCCGTTTGCAACCGGTGCGCTCGTCATCCTCATTGGTGAAGCCACCAAACTTGCCGACACTTATCTTCATTCGACCAAAGCCTACTCCGGAATCATCACTCTGGGTTCACGAACCGATACCGCCGATCTGACCGGTATCGTGACTGAAACCCAAGCCGTGCCCGCGCTCATCGCATCTCAATGGCAGTCTTTGGCGGATTCATTTGTGGCCGATGAGTATTGGCAAACCCCACCCATGTATTCGGCAAAAAAACAGGACGGTCGCGCTCTCCACTCCCTTGCCCGTCAAGGCATTGAAGTCGAAAGAAAAGCCATCTTGAAAAAGATCCATGCCTTCACCGTGAATCCGGTTACCGCCGAGACCGGTACCCATCCTTCGGAGCTTTCCTTTCAAGTGCGCTGCGAGAGCGGAACCTACGTTCGTGTGATCGCGGAAGACCTTGCCCTGAAAGCGGGAACGGTCGCCCATCTGCGCACGCTCATCCGAACTGAATCGAGCGATGTCACCCTGGACCGGTGTTCTGATCTCGATACCGTGCTGAAACTCCTGGAGGCGAAACCGCCGGTAGAGCAAATTATCGCCTTTCACCCCCTACAAGAGGTCTCGACCCACTTGCGTAGCCTGACCGTGACTCCGGGTGAAGCGGGATCCATGCTACAGGGACAATCACGGGCGGTTCACGCCGTGATCGATCGCTTCGTTTCACAAATCTCGGTCGAAACCCAACCTCCGGTGTCTGCACCGAAATACTGGATGACCCGATTGGAGAACGGCGCTCCCACAGCCTTGTTTGAACGCACCAGCGAAGCGGGTTCGATCTTGCCACCAACCTATCGATTGCAGAGAATGATCCTGTGGGAAACCTGAGGAAACCGGAATGAGCGAATCAATCCGCGCCAAAAAATGGGGCGCCCGAAAATGGAGCAAACCATCGGCAGATTCTTCCTCCGAATCGACAAGGTCTTCGACTTCTTATTCCAGGCGATCCCGAACCCCGGGTGCTCGTCGCACCTATACCGAAAAAACCCTGAAAGACCTCGCTTTATTTTACGTGTCGCGCCGTGAGACCTCACGCCCCCGCCTTCAAACCTACTTGCAACGCAAGGTGAACCTGGAAGCCCAACCCGAGGCACGCGATTGGATTGAAGAAATCCTGAAGGAATTCGAACGCACGAACATCATCAATCATGCGCGCTTTGCCGACATGATCACACGTGAGTATGCGCGTCGGGGCAAAGGCAAACGCTACATCGAACAAAAACTCAGTGAAAAGGGCGTCGGCGAACAAACCAAGGAAATCGAATTCAGTACGGAAGACGAACTGCAACGGGCCATCGAACTAGCTTGTAAAACTGCGGAAAAATCCACGATCCGAAAAATCGAAGATCCTTATGCGCGGAAGCAACGCCTGCTGCAAAAACTGGTGACGGCCGGTTTTGATTTTGGAATCGCCAAAAAGGCGGTTGAAGTCGCCCTGAAGAAGTAATACGCTCAACAGCATGTTGAAGCTTCTTGGAATTTCCGCTCTGATCACCCTTGGTTCTTACACAAATCCTGTTCATGCCGCATCCACTGCTGCTGACATCCAACACATCAGTTGTAGTTTCGCAAATCCGGACAGCATGGACCGCGTAGTGGTTTCCCTGAAGAGCCCGTACAAGGGAACGTTCTTCTACACCACGGGTGTGGATGATCTGGGCGAAAGCCATGACACCGGCGTGATCGGAATTGAACGCGTGGAAGACGATAAGACCCATGCCGATGAAGCGAAGTTCCTGGCCAAGTGGATGACCGTTCAAGACGGAAGCAAGATCACCGTGGAGTTCCACTTCATCATGCCTAAAGAGCATGTGTACAAGGCAGCTGATTTCTTCAACGCTTCCATGAGCACTGAAATCATCGATTACGATGGAAGCAAACAGTTGTCCCGATTGCACAATAAGGACGAATTGACCTGCTTTGCGCGGATGTATCCGGCACCAGCACCCAAGACCAGCAACTGATCCAATTTTCGATTCAATCAAAAAGCCCCGGTCCTTGAGGATCGGGGCTTTTTTTATTTCAAAACAATCCGCATTCACGCCGCCGATGTTATTGCATCATTTTTTCAATTCGAATCGGCGGTTCTGGAAGTCATACGTGAATTCCTTTTTCCCGCGCGTGGTGATGGTTACGGTCGAAGTCTTTTCGCCACGGAGGTATTTCTCGACCAACCATCGGTCCATTTTTCCAACATCCTGTCCGTTGATCGCGGTGATGACCGTTCCTGCCTGGAATCCCACTTTTCCAGCAACCGCTTCCACTGCGGATGAAAACGCAGTCACCTGAATGTCCCGATCCGGTGGGAGGATGAAAAACGAAAAGATCGCCGAGGCGTGTTTCACCACGGATCCTTCAAAGGAAAGGGTGCGATCCTTCAGGTTCAGCACAAACGGACGATCGAGTTCTTGAGAGAGCGTAAAAAGCTTTTTCAATTCGCCCAAGAATTCGGGCTTGAACGACTCCTGCGAAGATCCGCCCTCGACCCGTTTCCAGACAATGTGGGCCGGAGTGCCGGGAACGACGCGAATTTCAAAATCCTGCAGGATGTCCCTGCCGATTACGCCGTGACAACAGCTTTTTGCATAGTCGGGAACGATGGCCCATTCGGACTTCATCGGCTTGAATTGTTTCTTGCCGATGGACTGCCCAGACAACCGGACGGTGTCGAATGCCAACAATTTTTCGTTGAATCCGAAATCGCGCATCAGTACCGGATCAAGCGTGCTTTCCGATTGGTCCGGCTTGATCCATACCGGAACATCGTATTCGGTGAACCCTTTGCGCAACTGCAATTTCACTGAAATCGCCCCGGCGTACTGGCGGGCCGGAGTGCGAAAGCTTGCACTTTGTTCGGCGGCCACGCTGACAAGAGGCAATGTGAATGCAATCGCCAACAGCGGAAATCCGAACCGAGAGGAAAAACTATTCTTGCTTCGAGGTTGCATAACGGGTGACTCCGAGTTTCTGTGCCAACCCCGAATCCATCTTCACTTGCATGAAAATGCCCTTTTCGAGGTATTTCGTCGTATTGATCGAGCCGAACTCCTGGATCTTCGCCAGCAACTTGCCTTCTGTGTACGGCACCACGACTTCGAACACCGCCATCTTGGTCTTGAAATAATCGAGGATCTGATCGCGCAGTCGCTTCACCGCATCGGCATCGAGTGCGGAAATGCGGACGGCCCCGGGATGCACCAGTTTCGCGCGATTCACTTGGGCAGGCGAATTCAAAAGATCCATCTTGTTCAGGACGACGATGCGATCCTTGTCATCGCACTTCAGTTCTTTCAGGACTTCTACGGTAGTTTCGTACTGCTCACGCGCGTGTTCCGAAGAGGCATCCACCACATGCACGATCAGGTCGGCTTGGGTGATCTCTTCGAGCGTGGAACGGAATGAGGCGATCAGGGAAGTGGGAATGTTCTGAATGAATCCTACCGTGTCGATCACCACCACCGGTGGATGGCTGTCCGGGTTCAACGCACGGACGGTCGAATCAAGGGTTGCAAACAACTTGTCTTCGGCAAGCACCGTGCTTTCGGTGAGTGAATTCAGGAGCGTGGATTTTCCCGCGTTGGTGTAACCCACGATCGCGGCCTTCATGATGTCCTGACGCGAAGATCGCTGCACTTTTCGTTCTTTTTCAATTTCCTTGAGCCGGCCACTCAGGATGGAAATGCGTCGTTTGACCAAACGGCGGTCGACTTCGATCTGCTTCTCTCCCATCCCCTTGTTTCCCACTCCACCTCCGCGTTGGCGTTCGAAGTGACTCCACAAGTGAGCCAAGCGTGGCAGGACGTATTGCAACTTCGCCAGCTCGACCTGGGTCTTCGCCTCACTGGTGCGCGCATGGCGGGAAAAAATCTCAAGAATGATCGCATTGCGATCCAACACTGGCTTACCGAGGATCTTTTCGATGTTCTGCATCTGACGCGGAGTCAGTTCGACATCGAGGACAAAAAAATCGATGTTCCCACCCTGATCGCGGATCTCTTCCAGCTTCCCGGTTCCGAAGTAGGTTCCAGCCACAATCTTGCGCACCGGCGCCATCACGCGCTGGGCGGTTTCCACTCCGAGCGTGGTCAGAAGGCGATCCAGTTCGTTCAAGGATTCATCCTCCACGCCCAGCGTGAAGGCTTTCAATTCTTCCTTATTCGGCAAAAGAGACTGTGTGTTTTCAATCATATTTATTTTCGGTCATCTTCTGATACGATCGACCCATGCTCTCTGCAATCAAACGCAAAACAGTCATCAATATCAATGGAAAAATCATACCGCCAGATTCGGCAAATGTCTCGGTGTTTGATCGCAGTTTTCTTTATGGCGACAGCCTTTACGAGGTGGTCCGGACCTACCAGGGCAAGCCATTCCGCCTCAAGGAACACCTAATCCGGATGGAAAAGTCCGCCTCTCTTTGTCAGATGAAATTGGGCCACAGTGTCGCCACCTATGAAAAAGAAATTCTGAAGACCATCGCCGCCTATCGCGCCCAACCCGGTAAAAGCCAAGAAGATGTTTATATGCGGATCATCGTCTCTCGCGGGAGCGGTAAAATCGGGTTTGGCCTGAAAAACCTGGAAAGCTCGGCCGACTACGTGATCATCGTTGAACCGATCAGCATGTTCCCTACCCCGGCATTCACGGCTGGCACCAAACTCCAGGTTTCGAAGCGAGTCCGGAACCATCCGAAAGCGATCGATCCGGCTATGAAATCCGGAAACTACCTGAACAGCCTTCTCGCCTACCTCACCGCCGCCGATGCGGGGTACGACGATGCTCTAATGGCCGACCAACAAGGCTTCCTGACCGAAGGCACCACCTTCAACGTGTTTTATGTCAAACGCGGAATCGTGGCCACACCTCCCCTGGATGTAGGCATTCTCGACGGGGTCACCCGTCGCGCGATCATCAATCTGTGTGTGGAACTCGGCATTCCCTGTCGCGAAGTGCGCTTCCC
>JBEIKL010000049.1:0-12782 GCA_040379745.1 Bdellovibrionales bacterium
CTTCACGGTGCATCGATTAAGACCCTGGGAACGCACCATGCCGTTCATGCGATTTCTCCCGATTATCCGGATGCGATCTGGATCTCAAACCGCGATTTCACCGGAAAAACCAAGTATCCGGTGCCGTACTACGATCTTAAAAAAACAATTGGGTTTGTCGAAAAGAATGTCCTTCAGTTTCGTGACATCGATGAAATGAAAACCATGCTTCGGGAACATCCAACCAGCCTGATCGTGATCGATGGCCATTACGATGCGCCCGTGATTGAAATGCTCGGGGTGGCCCACGATGCGGGATGCAAAGTGATTTATGACCCGCTCTTCAACGAGTTATCGCGGTTCATGCGTTCACCATTCCTGATCATTTACCATTGCTCTGACCAAAGCGAACACTAGATCAAAGACTCGAACTCGTTCAGGGCGTCTTCGAAAATCCTGAATGCCGCTTCGATTGGCTTGGAATCCCCGAGATCCATGCCCGCTTTCATCATCGTCTCCAGCGGGTCCAAACTGCAACCCGACGCAAGGAACTCGAGATACAATTCACGGGTAGCCTGATCACCATCGTAAATTTTACGTGCGAAATACTGAGAAGCCGCAAAGCTGGTCGAATACTTGTAAACGTAGAAATTGTAGTAGAAGTGCGGAATGCGGGACCATTCGTACCGGATCAGGTCGGAATCACCGGAACCGTTATGGGCCATATCAGGACCATAATAGGCAGCATTCAACTTTCCATAATGAGCACAAAGATTCTGACTGGTCAGGGACTCACCATTTTCCACCATGGCGTGGATGTCACGCTCGAACTCCGCGAACTGCACTTGGCGATAGAGGGTTGCGCGGAACTGCGTGAACAGATGATCCAGCAGGTACAACTTCATTTCCTTTGTTTTTGCACGATCGTAAAGGTGGAAATGCAAAAGCATTTCGTTCGTGGTCGAAGCGATCTCCGCCAGGAAAATCGGATAGTGCGATTTCGCATACGGCTGTTTTCTGGAATAGAAGGAATGAAGCGAGTGCCCCAATTCGTGCGCCAGCGTGAACGCACTTCCCAGATTATTCTGGTGATTCAGCAGGATGTAAGGATTGGACTGGTAGGTTCCACCCGAATACGCGCCAGACCGTTTTCCAGAAGTGTAGTAAACGTCAATCCATCGGTCTGTGAACGCCTTTTTCAAATCGGAGACATAGCGATCACCCAGTGGAGCGCAGGCTTCGATCACCATTTTGCAGGCCTCTTCATAATTCACTTCGGTGTTCGACGGTTTCACCATCGGGAAAAACAGGTCGTACATTTGCAATTCATCCACACCGAGAATCTTTTTTCGCAAGCGCATCAAGCGATGCAACAGGGGCAAATGGGCATGAACCGTGTCGATCAGTCCGTTGTAAACACTCAGTGGAATGGCATCACTGAACAAGCTGGCCTGGATGGCTGACGGAAACTTCCTGACTTTCGCATTGAACACGTGATTTTTCACGTTCGTTTCGAGTGTGGAAGCATACGTGTTCTTGTATTGCGCGAATGTTCCGACATAAGCCTCGAATCCGCGTTGACGGAATTCACGGTCCGGTGACTCGAGAATTGAAAAATAGGTTCCATGATTCACTTCGAAATCGTTTCCACCCGGATCCTTCACCTTGGGCATCGGCATGTCGGCGTTTTCGAGCAGACTGAACGTATTATGGGCCCCACCCATCGGATCCGAGGCGAGGGAAAGGATTTCCTCGACTTCAGCACTGCGACGGTGCGGTTTGGAACGGATCAATTCCTCGATTTTCCTCGAAAAATCAATCAATAGCGGATCTCGCTGAAGTTGTTGCAATTGAGTTACCGGCGCATCGAGCAGCTCCGGCTCCATCCAGGAAAGTCGCGCTGAAACTTCGGCGGCTTTTGATCCGATCCGACCGACAACTCCCAGTGCATCCGCGTCTCGGGTGTCCTCATCGGACCGATGATTGGCAAAGCTGTAAAGATTTTCGATGACGATATTCAACTCGGTTTCCGCATCGAATGCCTTCTTCAACGTGGCGGCGTTCTCAACGAGCTTTCCTCGGAACAATTCGACAGCACCGACCAAAACGTCGATTCTGGTAAAATCCCTCTCCCATGCTTCGCGGGATGAGTACATCAGGTCCAGGTTCCATCGGTATAGTTCAGGGACTTCGGCTCTTGTTTTGAATTGATCCTTCATGACTTCAGATGATACCTCAATTCCGCGTCAGCGAGTGAGCGTCAATTGGGTAAATCACCTTAACCAGATGACAGAATATTGTCGGGCATCGCGATCACCGCGTCGATAACTGAAGTACTTCGGGTCGCCATTCAGGGATTTCGAACAATGGGTACAATCCGGATGAATCACCAGCTCCTCCACCCCCAATGCCAGCAACTGATGAATATTGACTTCGATCAGATCCAATTTGCGGTGCTCCGGTTCGATCAGGGAAGGATTCAAATCCCCAAAAGCGAACTTGAAACGGGCAATCAGGTCTTCACTCACTTCGTAACAGCAAGCGCGGATCGAAGGCCCCAGCAATGCACTCCACTCTTTCGGATTCGAGAATTCGGGTGGAAGGTTTCGGAAAAAGGATTCGATGATTCGATCATGGGTTCCCCTCCACCCTGCATGTAAGGCGGCAACGGCTCCCATTTTCCGGTTCATCATCAGGATCGGAACACAATCCGCAGTGACCACTGCAACTTTTTGACGGGGAACACAGGTCCAAAGACCATCGACGTTTCCGCATTCCTGACCGGGTCCCAGCACTTCAGATACTTCGGTACCGTGAACCTGTTTCCAACGTGGAAATTCACCGGGTTCGATCTGAACCGGCTTCTCACGTGAACCGAATTGAAAAATGGCGTATTCCACTTTTTCCCCAAAGGAGTTGCCGTAACGGCACTCACATGGTGATGATGGTATCCAGAATCGCGGACAGGTTCAATTCAATCTTCTTTAGGCGTGAAGGAATCATCCGCAGGGCTATCCGGTGCTGTTGCCGGAAGTCTGGCGGCAACCTCTTCCGGAGTCTCCTCACGCTCGACCCTATTCTCTTCGACGGTCGGCGTGATGAAAATCACCAACTCATTGTTGCGATCGGACTTCGAGTCCGATTTGAAGAGAGCGCCGATCAGCGGTATACTCGACAGGATTGGAACTCCGGAACTGCTGTTGGTCTTGCTTTGCTTGATCAGTCCGGCAATGACCGCAGTTTCCCTATTCTTTACGATGACGGAAGTATTGGCGGAATTGGTCAGGATCCCCGGAATCCCGTCGATCGCGGTTCCTTCGTCTGGCTGGGAGTTGTTGATATCGACTTGCAAGCGCACCTGATCGTTCCCGACCAGACTCGGCAAGATGTTCAGAGTCAATCCGGCGTTGACCGAAGTGACTCCACCGGCAAGCATTCCGGCACCACCTACTCCACCCACTCCACCTACAGCACCACCACCTACAGCACCACCACCTACAGCACCACCACCCACACCACCGACGCCACCCACACCACCTGCATTGATCGCGCTGAGGGTCTTGATGCTGTACGTGATCCCACTGTTGATCCGTGCTTGCTGATTGTTCAAAGTCATGACTTTGGGTCTTGAAATCACCCGCGCATCACCGTTTGACTCCGCAGCGGTGATCCGCATGTCGAGATTTCTCCCGTCCACTCGCCCCAGGATCGCCTTCAAGGAAATGTTCGGACTGCTCGGTCCGGCATTCGTGGTGAAACCGGTCATGCGGGTATCGTTACGAAGGCGTGTGTCGGAAAGGTCCCCCAAAGCGACTCCGAGATTGCGCAAGAACATGTTCGACGTTTCCACGATCTGCGCCTCGATCATGATTTGTTTCGGTGGCAAATCAATCATCTGAACCAGACGCATGATCCGCTCGAAAGACCGTCTTGATCCGACAAAGATGAGGCTGCTCGTACGCTCATCGACCATGATCCGTTCTTCGGCGCCGATGATGTTGCTGATCTTTGAAGACACATCGGTGACTGATGCGTATTTGATCGGAATCAAGTGAGAGTCCCCGATACTGGTCGGGTTTCCAAGATAACGCTTGTTGATGATCAATTTGTTTCCCGCTACCGAATATTCAATCTGTTGTTCGGTCGAGATCTTTTCGAGAATCTGTTTCACCGTTGCATTGTTCTGGGCAAGAGTCACGTTCACATTCGGGTCTGACTCGAGAACCAGTTCCAAACCAGCCTTTGCCGCCATGATTTCGAGTACATTTTTGAGGGAAGTATCCTTCACGTTCATTGACATGCGGGCATCGAGTTCAGCATTCGCCGATGGCCACAGTCCCACCAGGCCCGACAATACGATCGAGGACCAAACGGCTTTCGTCCTTAGGTTTTTCATTTCAATTCTCCCCATTCGGTTCTTCTTCCGCATCATCCGAACCCTCGTCCATGATCGGTGGCATCACCAATTCGATTTCCGAATCCTGTTTTTTCAAAATCACAAAATTGTCTCCGATCAGTGAAACCCGACGATCATTCACCCGGTCGCCCTCTTTCACGATCTTTCCGTTGATGACCGCCATCGGGATATTCTTGCTGTAAACGATCCCGTTCAAGCTGTAATCCTGGTTCGGTCCGTTTTGCTTGATGTAACCCGGTTGTTTCAAGAACGGATCCGAACCCCACGGTAATTTCGGATTCGTCAGGAAAAATGAAAAGTCCACTTCGGAAATCGTTTCCAGTTTTGTCGGCTCAGGATTCGGAACAACCTGATCACCCGAGATCGCATCGATTACCGGATTCATCATCAACCCTAAAAAGAAGAAAGCCGAAAATCTCAATGCAGAGTGCTTTAAGTTGCGTTTTTTCATGACGTCACTTATTCCCCCCGGTTTCAGTTGCAGAACGAGGAGAAGTCAATGCTTCTGCCGCTTTCGAAACGGATGCAGGCACTGTTCCTTCCAACGCCTGTTTCACCGCGCCGGAATCACCCGCAGGCTTACGCGAAGCTTCCTCGGCATTCATCTTCAGCCCCGGATCCACGCTTCCCGAAACATAATTGAACAACTTGATGTTCGCTTTGCACATCTTCAGTTCGTTTCCGGTGCGCTCGATTTCAATCGATTGCACTTCCGTCAACAACGGAGAATCCTCCAGGGACTCGAGGAACTTCCCGATGGAAATGAAGCTCGCATCGGCCTGGATGGAATAGAGAGTTTGCGCATAACCCATCAACTGGGCCTGACTTTCGGCCGTGATCTTGTTCAGCATGAACGAAAGGCTGTTCGAACTTTGGATAATGCTGGTGACGACGTTAGAGAACCGATCGTTCGACTTGATGTACTTGTCCAACAACTCGTTCGAAGTCTTTACCTCGATTGAAGCAGGAACACGATTCTTCAGGGTGGAGAGCAGGGAGCGGCTCTGTTCGACCTGCGTCTCGACACTGGCAACTTCGCTCTTGAGCGTGTTGAGGTGATCCTTGTGAGGACGCAACCAGTACGTCTGAAAGAGATAAACCATCGCCGCGGCAAAAAGACTGGTCAGTACGACTTCACTCTTTTTCAGTTTGAAATTGCCCAAAGCCATCAGCTACCCCCTCCTGCGGCGGATATGCTGACCGGTACGCTCAGTTCGAACTTGTATCGGGTCGGAACGATCTCGGATTCCTTTTCTGAAGAGATCATTCTTGCTCCTGAAAAGTGCTGCGATCCTTCAAGTGCACGAAGGAAACGGGCCACCCCTTCCGGAGTCGCGGATTCACCCTTGAGGACGATGCGTTCGGTTCCGGAGTTCGTGAAATTCGTCAGCCAGATCCCCTTTGGAATCAGAATACTCAACTCCTTGAAGATCTCGGACCAGTAATTCTTCCGGCTCAGAACCTTCTGTAGCGTATTCAGGGTTTCGGCATTCTCATCCATCTTCTTGTTTTGCTCGGTCAACACCTGGATGTCCCGCGAGAGCTCCTCGTTTTGCACCTTCAGCGTCTCAAGCTTCAGGCCAGTGTGTTTGGTATCGAAATGAACGGTGACTGCATTGGCCGCAATGAACACGACCCCCATGACAAAAAGCGTAACCGGGATGATTTCGAGAGGAATCTCCAGTTTCGGGCGCAACTCACGAGGGATGAAATTCAGCCGCTTCTTCAGCATGACTATTCCTGCGCCTCCTTCCCGTTTTGGTCAAAATACCTTGAAATCGAAGACAACTTCACGATTCTTTTGGAAACCACCCTGCTGACCACCGGATCCGCGGTCGGTAGGCCGACATAAACCTTGTATTCCACGATCGCCTTTTCAGGCTTGCCCATCTGTTCGTAAGTCTTTCCCAAATTCAGGTGACTGTCCGGAAAAGAAGGACTGACTTGAATCGCTTTTTCAAAATAGGAAACCGCGGTGAAGTGATCGCCATCGCTGATGCTGACAATACCCAGATTGTTGAAGGCGATGACATCCTTGGAGTTCAACGATACTGCCGTCAACAGTTCATGCTTGGCACTCACCGCATCCCCCAGCTTGAAGTGGGTCATCCCCAGATTGGTGTGTGCACTGGAGGATTCCGGATGTTTTTTGCTGATCTCTTGAAATTTCTCAACTGCTTCTTCGTATTTTCCGGAATGGAAGAGCTTGATCGCATCCCGATTCAACGCTTGCTCCAAGAGGAAATCGTTTTCCGCTTTCGAAGGCAATGCGGGTGCGACAGCAATAGGCTGTGGAACTTCAGGCTTACGCTTAAACCGCAAATAAGTCAGAGAGCACACGATCAAGAGCAACACACTGATCACGATTCGGGCGGCAGGGCTCTTCTGATGGTGATGGAACGGTGGCGGTGAGATGACTTTTTCTTTTTCATTCTTGCGGGTAGAAAAAGTGTTCATCGGTCCGACGCGCAGATCGACCCGCTCGAGTCGAGCTGAGTTCTTCAGCTCGGTGATCGAATCGGTGGCATAGTTGCCCGTGAGTTGGACTTTCGTTACCGGTGCCGGTGCGGGCACTTCAGCGACTTCATCTTCGGAGAGAGGTGCCAAGACCACAGACTTTGTAGCGGGGTTTTCGACTGGAAACTTCGAAGAATCCTCCAGTTTTCCACCTTGAAGCATTTCGAGCTCGACTTTTTCGAACTCTTCCTGATCGATTTCAGGCTGTTCTTCTCGGAGAAGATGTTTCAGGACGCGACTCATGTTTCACGTCCTTTCCCAAAACAAAAATCCATTCCGAGCATCGCTTCGGATGGATTCCTGTTCTTGATTCTGATTTTGAAACTTGTTGTTTTCATCAGTTCTTCTCTTCATCCCTTTCGGAAATCTGAGTCAGAAACTGAACTTATTCCAACAATGACAATAAGTTGACGGTCAGGCCGATCTAGAACGCGTCTTCGGCACCGGTAGCATCACCGTTGTTCTCTTGTGAATTCGGCCAGACGTTACCGGAAGTGGTGTTGTAGCACCATCCGTTTTCGGCCGCACCACAGGTACCACGGGTGTTACTCGCAGAAGAGTTCACGAGATTCCAGTCACCCGACGAGGTGGAAACACTCCAAGGGTTATCTGGCACACCAGCATTCACAAACACCTGGTTGGCAATCTCAGGTACGTGGGTGGTGGTGTTACAAGGAGCCGTATCGGTTCCGCAACTGGTGATGTTGTTGTTGTCCACACAACCAACCGGTGGCCATGCGGTGGTACGAATACCACAGCGCAAGCGCATCTGACCGTACTGGGTCTGGATCCCGCGACGCATCAGCTGTAAGTTGGACTTCAGGGTCGCATCTCGTGAATCTTTGGTATAGTTCGCAAACTGCGTGATCGCCATCAGCGCGAGAATCGCGATGATCAGAATCACCATCAATAATTCGATGAGCGTAAAACCCTTTGTGTTGAATCCATTCAATTTTTTCATAAGCTACACTCTCCCAAGGCAATCAAATCGCATCAATGCTTACTACTAGTATATCATTATATAAACTATATATAATCATTATGCATTGCCGGTTAAAATAATAGGGTTAAATTGAAATAATTGATTTTTTTTCATCGTCAAAACATTGACTTGACATCAACCCCCTTGACTATCCATTTCAAAGCCGATTCAAGATTCTCCCGTTTTTTGCCGAAATGGGGGTATGTCGAGATCCGCAGCCCTTCCTGGAAGTGGACAGAATTCAGGTAAAAAACTGGGTGAAATCCTGGTTGAAATGAATTTACTTTCACAGGAACAAGTCAATTCAGCCGTAGAAAGAGGCGTCGCCAAGCGAATGCGCTTGGGAGATGTCTTGGTCAGCGAGGGCGTGATCACTCCGGCTGATCTGGCAAAGGCTCTCGCCAACCAGTACGATCTTGAGTTCATCGACCTCGAAGCCACCCCACTCAGTCGCGAAGCATCAAAACTGCTGCCGGAAAAAATGGCGCGAAACTTCCTGCTCTTGCCACTCGAATTGAAAAACGGCCAAGTCATCCTGGCCACTTACGATCCGATCATTCTGGTGCGACTCGATAACCTTCGAACCTTCATCAAGGAACCGATCGTGCTCAAGGTCAGCACCAAACAGCAAATCGAGAAAGCACTCGACAAGGTATACACTTACGAACAATCGGTCGACAAGATCGTCCGCCATCTCGCCCGCAAATCCGGCGAACGCAAAAAATCAACCATCATCCAGAGTGCGATTGCGGACGCAAAGAACAGCACTCCATCGATCGAGGCATTGGTGAACAAGTTCATCGAGCGCGCCACCCTCGATCGCGCCAGCGACGTTCACATCGATCCGTCGGAAGAATCCGTCCGGGTGCGCATTCGGATCGACGGCATTCTCCATGAGCTTTATCAGTATCCCCAGGAACTTCACGCATCCGTGGTTTCGCGTCTGAAAGTCCTTGCACAGCTTGATATTTCTGAAAAGAGGAACCCACAAGACGGGCGTTTCCAGTATTTTTCGAAGACCCACTCCATCGATATCCGCGTCTCCACCCTACCGACCGTTCGGGGAGAGAAGATCGTAATGCGGTTACTCGACAAAGAGAAAATGAAGGGCAACCTCAGCCAGATCGGCATGACCCGTGAGGTGGAAGAGCAGATCAAGTCCTTGCTCGAGCGTCCATACGGGATGGTTTTCATCACCGGTCCGACCGGTAGCGGTAAAACGACCACCCTTTATGCGATGTTGAACCAGATCAACGGCGTGGAAAAAAACATCATCACGGTCGAAGATCCCGTGGAATACAAGTTCGACGTCATCAATCAGGTGCAAGTGAACGAAAAGGCCGGCTTGAACTTTGCGGGCCTTTTACGAAACATCCTTCGTCAGGACCCCGACGTCCTGATGATCGGAGAGGTCCGCGACCAGGAAACCGCCGACATTGCAATCCGTTCCGCCCTCACCGGTCACTTGGTCCTGAGCACCCTTCACACGAACGATGCGGTCAGCACCCCGAACCGCCTGGTGGATATGGGGATCGAACCGTTTTTGATTTCGTCGGCCATGGTTGCCGTTCTGGCTCAACGTTTGGTGCGGGTACTGTGTCCGCATTGCAAACAGAAAGTCGAACTCACCGAAGAGGACGTTCAACTCCTCGGCAGTTCGGCACTTCAAGCGGGTACCCCCGTTTTCGGACCGGTGGGTTGCGAACGCTGTCTCAACTCCGGTTACCTGAATCGGATCGCGATTTTCGAATTGATGATGATCGACGATCAGATCCGCCGCATGATCATCGATCGTAAATCCGAAGTCGAAATCATGCACCATTTACGGGAATCCGGTTTCATCAGCATGCGCATGGACGGCATCTACAAGCTCGTCTCTGGCCTCACTTCTGTGGAAGAAGTCCTGAAGGCGACCCTCTGAACAATTCCGCATTCACGAGTCTCACTTTGCCCCTCGCAGTGACTGATTCAGCGAAAGTCTTTCACCTTTTTCGCCATCCACTGTTGTCAACCAATAAAAAAAGCCCTCCGATCAAGCGATCGGAGGGCTTTCGTAAGTTTTGATTACAATGAACCCCTTCCAGGATCAGCAGGATACACCCTGAGAACAATTCGGCGGTTCTTGACCGCATTACCGGTGATCGGCTCACCGTTCGGATCTCGATTTGGCACCATCGGTCTCGAATCACCGTAGCCCACAAGCTTCATTTTTTCCTTGTCAAAGCCGGCTTCTTCAAAGAGGTGAACCAGTGATGCAGCTCTTGCCGCAGACAGTTCCCAGTTCGACTGATAAAGGTGCTTTTGCTTCACGATCGGGCTGTCATCCGTGTGGCCTTCGATCTCAAGCGCTACACGATCACCCAGTTCCTTTGCGGTGGCCTTCAATGCACCAGCAATTTCACTCAATTGGGGAACTTTTTCACTCGCAATCTTCGCAGTACCCACCATGAAGAACTGGTCGGTGTTCAGAACGAGGGAAACATCACCTTTTTCACCCTTTTTTAGCGACTGTACACCCTGAATGTTCTTCGACTGAAGATCATTCAGCATGCTCACTTCTTCCCAGGTCATGATCTGATTTTTTTCTTGAATGACTTCAACGACAGGTGCACTGGCGACAGATTCGGTTGTCATCGGCTCGACTTCCACTGCAACCGGTACGGGCGCAACAGCATGTGCAGAGTGGTTCTGAGATTCGGAGACGGAAGAGACCGGTCCACGGACGGTCTCGATCGATGAACCGATATTCAAATCCATATTCCAAGCCATCAACCCGGCAGTTCCGGTAATGATGCCCAACCCCACCGCTAGCGTGACGCGACGAAGGGAGAATTCGATTTTTTTTGTGGAAGATGCAGATACAAAGCCCGAAGGTTTTTTCGACTTTACGATCTTCATCGGTTTCTTTTTCTTCACTTTATAGCGGATGAAATTCACGTGGGTGCGATTCATTTCACACCTCCCTGTCCCGGCTCGATCAATCCGGCCAGTGCAAGTCCCACGGCTGTACCCATATAAGGGGCCAAGTGAACAATTTCTTCGTTTTGCTGGGTATTCTCGGTCGAAAGGATCTCGATATTGCGGAACGGATTCACGATGGTGGTCGGAATCTTGAAAAACATTTCATGGATCTTGTCGATGTTACGGATCTGGGTGGCGCCGCCCACCAGAAGGATCTTGTCGATGCGACCGAAACTTTCGGAACACTCGCGGTAGAAATCAAGGATTTCCTTGATGTTCTTGAAGATCTCGGTGAAGACCTCATCCATGATCTGGTTGATCGGATCTGCCTGGTCTTCAGGAACAGAAAGGAAATCGTATTCGGATTTCACCTGTTCGGCTTCATCATAGTTCAGGCTTTTTATTTCGTATAAAACAGAATTCACCAATCCGAATGCCCCGCCCTTGGCACGGGTCAGGACGAGGTTACCTTCGGAGATCAGTGCCGAGTTGATCCGCGACTCACCGAGATCAATGACCACACACACTTCTTCTTTCGCAATGTAATCATTGAATTCCAACATGGAAAGTATGGCCGTCATTTCCGGCTCAATGGATTTCGGCTTAAGACCTGCATTTTTCAGAGTTTCCATTTGCGCCAGAATCAGATCGCGCTTCACGCAGAAGGCTTTGATCTCTTCGGTCGACTCCTGACGAGTGGAGAGGAAATCAAAGACATATTCGTCCACAGGAATCTGGGCTTGCTCGGCCACTTCTTGGGGCACAGCCTGGGCCAATTCCTTTTCGGTCATGTGAGGTAGTGAGAAAGAGAAAGTCATCACTTCGGAATCCTTCACTGCGGATGCCGCTGGTGACGAGTTCAGGCGCTGGATCTCGATTGCGGCCTTAAAAGCCTCGTCGAGGTTGCTGCGTTTTGGAAACTCATCCGACGTCTGCGCTAGATCCTGAAAGAAATGAGCAGCAAGATGAATCCGCCCGTCTTTTTCTTTTTTCAGTTTCACACCTTTGATGGTACGACTTCCGATGTCCACCCCGAGCAACGGTTTATTCTTCCCGAATAGATCCAACATGGCGACTCCTATCGATTCCTCATGAATCGTGATAAAAACGATTGTTCCTTGATGCCGAACACCTCACACACGAATTCCTTCGTGATCAGACGGATCTTGCGGTCTTCAGCGGTCGAAATGATGCGTTCACAGATCTGGTTGATGCGACGGGGGATCCCGCCACTCAATTCTTCG
The DNA here is from genome assembly GCA_040379745.1 of Bdellovibrionales bacterium. GTDB lineage: Bacteria > Bdellovibrionota > UBA1018 > UBA1018 > CAIMNF01 > CAIMNF01. The sequence goes on from JBEIKL010000049.1 coordinate 12,101, forward strand.
ATCGCTTTTACGGCCTTATTGTCGAAGCGGACAAAATTTCCAGTCCCTCCCTGCTCTAGGCGACTACGGATGTACTTTTCAATCTCGATATTCGACAATCCGTTCAGAGTGGCATGCACACTGATGCGTTGCTTGAGTTGGCGAAGATCTTCGCGATTCAGGGTATCGAGTAATTCCGGCTGACCGACGAGCACGATCTGAAGAAGCTTTTGGGTCTTGGTCTCGAGATTGGTCAACAGCCGGATGGTTTCCAACGCTTCAGGATTCAAGGCTTGCGCCTCATCGATGATCAGGATGGATTGCTTTCCGTTTTCAGCAGCAGCAAGCAGGTATCGATTCAGGTGATCGACATAGGCTTTGGCCGTTTGGGGTCCTTCCAATGCCGGGATTTCGAACTCTTCACAAATGGATTGAAGCAATTCAATCTCGCTGAACTTCGGATACAGAATCAACGCCGTATTGGTCTGTCCGATGAAAGAGGAAAGCAGGATTCTCGAAATCAGTGTTTTACCCGTACCGACTTCACCAGTCAGAACGCTGAATCCCTTTCCCTGCTTCAAACCAGTCGACAAACTGGTCAGCGCTTTTCCGTGTTGAAGTGATGCAAAATAAAAATCCGGATCCGGTGTTTCACCGAATGGATTTTCGCTCAGATTGAAAAATTTACTGTACGTATTTTTCA
>JBEIKL010000050.1:0-12542 GCA_040379745.1 Bdellovibrionales bacterium
GCTCAAACCATCGGCATTCTCAAACGAACCAATCCGGTTTACTCCTGTCCAAACGGAGGCAGTTATGAAGCTGATTCGATGTTCTCAGGTGGCGGTTGTGTCATCACGAAGAAGCAGAAAGTGACTTGTCCCGAAGGCTACTGGCTCGAAGATCACAAGGCACCGGCGAAGTGTGTGAAGCAAGCCTGTGCGCCGGGTTCAATGCCGGGTGTCCCTGCATGGAAAGGGATTGGCGGAGGAGCGACTGGTGGGAATTACCTGACTGATGACAAGGGCGGATCGCGCTTCTTCATCAACGCAAAATTGGGCTGCGAACCCGGATTTACCCCTGTCGGTAAAGACAAGTGTATCAAGAGTTATCCAGCCAAACTGCAAAAACCGGGTTCTTGTAGCTTCTGATTTGAGTTGAAGAGGGGGGAGTCACCCGATGGTGACTCCACTCCCAATACTGTATTGAGAACGAAAGCCGAGCAAATGATCCGTTCATCAGTTGATCCAAATCAGTGGCTGGACCCGTGCTTTAACGAATTGCCCCTTTGGGTTTTGCCGGGCTTGCCATGGGCTTCACACGGTTTGCCGATGTCGTTTCCGAGAGGGCATTTTGCCTTCGAACCGCAGGCGTAGGCCACTCCATCCACAACGCAAGACCACCCGTTGTTACCGGTGAGACCCCTTCCGGCCAAGGCGTTCGATCCCCAAGTCAGGACTACCATCATCATTAAGGTTTTCATCAGAAAATCCCCCTTATGAATAGAGTTTAAGCCCGAGTTTCAGAAATGAGAACTAGGTGCGTTATTTTTATTTAATATCAGTTTAATTTAATTTGGGGATGTTTGGGGCTCAACTGATTTCGTTGACTTAAAGCGATTTGACGCCCCCAGCATCAAAAAAGCGCCGGACACCTTTTAGAGTTTCTTGAACCCATTCACGATGATCGCCGCGCAGATTTCGGCCGAGAAGATGCCGCCCATGCCGGTGCGGGGAACATGGATGAAGCCGAAGTAGGGTGCCGTGGGTGCGGAGAATTCGCGCGCCATGCGGGCGCAGAGGTTGTTGCAGACGAAGAAGCCGGGGCTCTTGGAAGTGCGGATGCGGGCGAACGCTTCGAACGGAAAGCGCATCGGGATCACATCATCGGCATCGAGGTCGGTGAAAATCTTTTTTTCAACCCGGGTCACGCCCTTGTTGTCCGGGAATCCCGCCACGTCATCGAGGTTGTTCGCTTGGGTTTCGAGTTTGAATTCTTCCGACCCTTCACCCAGCGACAGCACACCGGCCAGCTTCACGCCTGTTTTTTCAAGATCACAGACCACATCCATCAATACCGTCTGCGAATGATCGTAAGCGGTGGGTAGGACCCGGTAATGGAATTCGTGTTTCCACTCAGGATCGGTCGCCAGTGTCTCGGCCAGTTTGCGAATCTCGTTCAGCACGGTTCCGGAATTGTTTTCCGGACGGCCGGCGAACGCGTCGAATGCGGTGATGAGCCACTGTTGCTTCATTGATCGTCTTGAGTCGCTTCGTTCTTGGTTGCGGATTTCTTAGCCGGAGCTTTTTTTGCAGAAGAGGCTTTTTTGGCTGGAGAAGCCGCTTTTTTAGAAGCGCCCTTCTTGCCACTTTTGCCCCCTTTGTCACCCACGACTTCGGCGCGAGCCTTCACGATCTCAATCGCTTGCTCTAGGGTCAGCTTCTCGTGTTCGACTCCTTCCGGAAGAGTGGCGTTGACCTTGCCCCACTTCAGGTACATTCCGTACTTGCCGTCCATGAGTTCGATTTTCTCTTCGTCGAGTTTGCCGATCTCGCGTAGGGCCTGGGCCCCACGGCGCGCTTTCTTCTCCTCATTCAAAAGTTCCATCGCACGGTCAAAGCCGACGGTGTAAACGTCATCGTCTTTTTTCAGCGAGCGGAAATCACCATCGCACATCACGTACGGTCCGAAGCGCCCCATGTTCGCCAGAATCGGTTGATTCTTCACTGGGTGCATTCCCAGCTCACGCGGTAGACTCAGCAAGCGCAACGCGGTTTCAAGGGAAATGGTTTTCGGGTCGATACCCTTGGTGACCGAAGCACGACGCGGTTTTGCCTCTTCTTCGGTGATTTCACCGAGTTGAACGTAAGGGCCGAAGCGACCGCTCAGACAGTAAATGTCCTTGCCGGTTTTCGGGTCTTTTCCAATGCTTTGAGGGCCTTTTTCAGAGGCGATCAACAGGTCTTGAATGGTTTCCGCGGTCAAGTCGGCAGGCGCCACATCGTCCGGAATGGTCGCGTGGATTTCGTCTTTCGAGCCCGGCTTGTGTTGGATCACATACGCACCGTAACGACCGATCTTCACTTCCACATCCTGGATCTGTTCCAGCTTCACGGTGCGGGATGCGTTCGGATCGATCTTCTTGTCTTGTTCCTTCACTAGGCTCGCCAGACCTTCCTTACCGGAGTAAAAACCCTTCAGATACGGAAGATATTCGACTTTTCCTTCGGCGATTTCATCGAGCGAGTTTTCCATCGAGGAGGTGAACTTGTAGTCGACGAGATTCGAGAAGTGATTTTCAAGTAATTGCACCACGGCGAATCCGGTATAGGTCGGGCAAAGGGCGTTACCGAGTTTGCGAACGTAACCGCGATCCTGAATAGTATCGATGATCGAAGCGTACGTCGATGGTCGGCCAATGCCTTCCTTCTCGAGTTGTTGAACGATCGATGCTTCCGTGAAGCGCGCCGGTGGCTTGGTGGTGTGAGAAAGTGCGTTCAGTTCTTCGAGAGTAACGGTGTCTCCCTGTTTCATTTCCGGAAGGATGATTTCCTTGTCTTCCAGTGCCGCTTCCGGATCATCGCTGCCTTCCACGTAAGCACGCAAGAATCCGGGAAATACGATGCGGGAACCGCTCGCACCGAAAATGACGTGTTCGTTTCCGCTTTGGGCGTCGATACGCACGCTGATCGAGAGTTTTTTCGCTTCGGCCATCTGGCACGAAACCGTGCGCATCCAGATCAGTTCGTAGAGGGCAAGATCGCGACCGGTGAGACCGGTTTCGCGTGGATGCTTGAATTCACTTCCTGCAGGACGGATCGCTTCGTGCGCTTCTTGTGCGCCCTTGTTTTTCGAGGCGAACTGGCGCGGTTCGGGAGAAAGGTATTCGACGCCGAACAGATCGGTCACGGCGTTCCGGGCGCCGATGATCGCTTCCTGGGAAAGAGAAGGAGAGTCGGTACGCATATAAGTGATGAACCCTTGTTCGTACAGGCTTTGTGCCGTTCTCATTGCGTCGCGGGCGCTCATGCCGAGTTTACGGTTGGCTTCCATCTGGAGGGACGAAGTGATGAACGGGATCGACGGCTTTTGGGTGAACTGTTTCTCTTCAACCGAGTGAACGGTGTACTTTGCCGATTTCAGCGAGGAAAGAAGGCTATTCGCGTTTTTCTCGTCGAGAAGAAGGATGTTGTCTTCTTTACCTGCGATCAGCTTGCCTGTGGTTTCATCGAAGTCCTTGGTGCTGGCGATGCGCTTTCCGTTCCAGCTCATCGACTTCGCAGTGAACTTCGCTTTGGACTTGGCGAGTTCGGCTTCGAGGTTCCAGTAGTTCGCACTTCTGAACCGGATGCGTTCGCGTTCGCGGTTCACGATCAGGCGAAGACCTGCCGATTGGACGCGACCGGCGGAAAGTCCGTACGCGATTTTTTTCCAGATCAAGGGCGAGACGGTGTAACCCACCAAGCGATCCAGGATGCGGCGGGTTTCCTGGGCGCGCACGAGTCGCATGTCAACATCGCGCGTGTCTTCCAGCGCCTTCATGATCGCGTTCTTCGTGATCTCGTGGAAAACCATTCGTTTTACCGGGATTTTCGGCTTCAAAAGCTCGAGCAAGTGCCAGGAAATCGATTCTCCTTCGCGGTCCTCATCGGTCGCGAGATAGAGGATGTCGGCGTTGGCCATTTTCTTCTTCAGGTCCTGGATGACTTTGGACTTACCCTTCGGCACGATGTAAAGCGGTTCGAATTCGTGATCGACGTTCACGCCGATCTTCGTCCATTCCTCTTGCTTCAGTTTCTGGGGAATGTCGGTGGCCGATTGCGGAAGGTCGCGCACGTGGCCCATGCTGGCCTCGACCACATATTCTTTGGGCAGGAATTTGCGGATGGTCTTTGCCTTGGTGGGAGACTCCACGATCACGAGATAGTTTTTTGACATAGGGTAGGCCTCTTATTTATTACGAAGTAACGCCAACTCGATCAGTTTCGTCAAGAGATCGGTGTAAGCGATGCCACTCCTCTCCCAGAGTTTCGGGAACATGCTGATGCTCGTGAAGCCCGGAAGCGTGTTCACTTCATTCAGATAAAACACCGGATTTTCAGCCGTGGATTGGCGATCGAGAAAAAGATCGATCCTCGAATAGCCTTCGAGTTCGAGCGCGATGAAAATATTTTGTACGAGTTGCGTTAATTTTTCGTTGAGTGCGGGGCTGATCTCGGCCGGCACTTTCACGATTGCGCCATTCTCATCATTGTACTTGGCATCGTAGGTGTAGAACTCGTGTGTGGGAATGATTTCGGCCGCAATGCTCACTAACGGCGCTTTGGAGCGATCGGAATTCTGCAAAACCGCATACTCGATTTCGCGCGCGTCGATTCCGCGTTCGATCAGGACCTTGTTGTCGTATTGGAAGGCTTCCTTGAGTTTGGTTTTGAACTCGTCGCGGGTTTTGACCTTGTAGACTCCTACTGATGACCCTTCGCGAGCGGCCTTGATGAACATCGGCCAGCCCAAGGATTTTTCGGCATCGGTCAGTAGGGATTCAATGCGATCCGTGGAGTCCCACACGTGGGCGACGCGGTAAGGCACCACTGGCAGGCCCGCTTTTTCGGCCAAGCGCTTCGAGACTTCTTTATCCATTCCGATCGCGGAACCCAGTACCCCACTGCCGGTGTAAGCGATTTCCATGGATTCAAAAAGTCCCTGCAACGTGCCGTCCTCGCAGTTTTTGCCATGGAGCATAGGCATCATCACCTCGACCTTTTCCTTGCGACCGAAGTTCTTCTGGTCCTGGAAGCTCAAAACCCCGTGAGAGAAAAGGGCAATTTCGGGAGCGTCGTTTGCGGTAGGAAGTGATGCGTCATTGCCGGTGAGGAAGCTCTCCGGAATTTCGACCCAGCGCCAGACGCCTTTTTTATCTATATATATGGTTTTGGGATCAAAGCGGGTTCGATCAATTCGCTTGAATACGCTCGCTGCGGAACGGAGGGAGACCTCGTGTTCTGAGCTCCGACCGCCGTAAATGATGCCTACCTTGATTTTGTCCATAGAAGAATTCTAACACTTCTGCTAGGTTTTTGAGAATTACGAAAATTGAAAAAGGAAACACGATGAGTCACAGTTTACGATCTGGTTTGTGGGATACTAGTCCTTTGTATCAAAACGCGGTAATGGACCTCGAGTTCGCGGCGAAGAAAATGAGTCTCGACGCGAACGTTCTTGAGCGTCTCAAGATGCCGAAAAAAGCGATGTGCGTGTCCGTTCCGGTGAGAATGGACGACGGTAGCGTGAAGACCTTCGAAGGGTATCGCGTTCAGCACTCCACTACGCTTGGCCCCGGAAAGGGCGGGATCCGCTTCCACCCGGAAGTGAACCTCTCTGAAGTTTCCGCGTTGGCGATGCTCATGACCATGAAGTGTTCCCTCGTTGGACTTCCACTCGGTGGGGCAAAAGGCGGGATCCGCGTCGATCCTTCCCAGCTTTCCCGTGCAGAACACCAAGCCCTCATGCGTCGTTTCACCATGGAAATCATCTCCATGATCGGCCCTGAACAAGACATTCCTGCTCCAGACGTCGGTACCGACGGCCAGCACATGGCATGGATGATGGACACTTACTCCATGGCGAAAGGTTATGCGGTTCCAGGCGTGGTGACCGGTAAGCCGGTTGAAATCGGCGGATCCTTGGGTCGCCCTGAATCCACCGGTCGCGGTGTGGTTTACGTGATCGAACACGCCATCGAGGTCCTGAATAAAAAAGGCCACAAGTACAAGCTCAACGAAATGACCGCGACCGTTCAAGGTTTCGGTAAAGTGGGTGCCGTTGCGGCGATCGAGCTTTACGAGCGCGGCTGTAAAGTGGTTGCCGTTTCTGATTTCTTCGGTGGTGTTTACGACAAAAACGGTCTCAACGTCCCTGAAGTCATTGAATACATGAACACCAACCGCTCGCTGAAGGGTTACTCGAAAGCAGAAGCGATCACCAACGAACAGTTGTTCGCCCTCGACGTGGACATCCTCGTTCCGGCGGCAATCGACGGCGTGATCACCAAAGACAACGTCAAAAGCGTGAAGGCCAAGATCATCTCTGAAGGTGCGAACGGCCCGATCACTTCGGAAGCGCAAACTTATCTTGAAAGCCAAGGCTGTTACATCATCCCGGACATTCTCGCGAATGCCGGCGGTGTGATCGTGTCTTACTTCGAATGGGTACAAGGCATGCAACAGTTCTTCTGGAGCGAAAAAGACGTGAACGCAAAACTTGCAGAAGTGATGCAAAACGCCTTCAATCGCGTGGCGAAGAATGCTGACAAGTTCGATTGCGGCATGAAGACCGCAGCTCTCATCACCTCGGTTGAGCGTCTCAGCCAGGCGATGTTGCTCCGTGGTCTTTTCCCATAAAAGGTGTCCGGCGCTTTTTTGATGCCCGGTGCGACAAACTGAATTCCGATCAAACCCCGAGGCCTCTGGTCCGGGGTTTTTTCATTGGTGCTGTCGAGCCCCGTTTCGGTTTACACTGAACGAACATGAAACCGTATCGCATGTTCCGCACCTTTTCAGTGGCAATGACTGTTTTGTTTTCGATTCACACGCAAGGCCTGGCTTGGGATCAGCACCGAGGGATCATGGAGCTGATTCTCGATTCTAATCCGCAGATTCCGCAAGCAGGGCTTGGCCGCATGATCGACGTGCCCAGTGAGGCTGAACAGAAAATAGAGATCCAATCATTAGCCGTTGAACTGCAAATCAATGCCGAAAAAATTCCGCTGCTGAAGCCGGGAAAGATCAGCGTTCGTGAAATGTTGATCAGTGATGCGGTCGACGAACCCGATTTCGGAATGGATCAGAATTTGCCCGATTCGGCCGACCCTGCCGGTGATCGCGCGTGGATGGGCGGTAAACAAGGTCCGACTTCGCAAGGATTCCGGCACATGGTGTTCCCTGGTATCGAGTGGGGAAGTCCACTTCGGACCCTGCAGATTCCCACGCGTTCGATCGGCCAGGCTCCAGATCGCATCGTGAAGCTTCAGCAGGTTTCTCAAAACTATTTTGCGGCCAAAAAAGAGTACTGGGCACTGCGTGTGTTGCTCTGGGAAATCCACTTGATTCAGGACCTTCATCAGCCGTTTCATGTCATGCAGGTTCCGTATTATCGAATGTTGCCGTGGTCTGATTTGTTCAGTGGTTTTGTAGCGCGATCGACACGCGTGATTTCGAACTACCATTACGCCTACGAGGGACTGGTCCGCGAAGCGGTGAGTGAGTCGATTCTTTCCGAACTCGCCCCGTGCATGCAAGGCCCCGGTGCGATTGGTGGCAAGGTGGCATCCTCAACAGGTGCTCCCACCACAACTGCAGCTGCCGTGACAGTGGCATCTGTTCAAGAGTTGATCGGCCAATCGCGAAGCCGTGCCGAAGCGATCGGTGTTCCATTGTTTGAATTGTGGGATCCGATCATGAAGGACCCTGAAGTCAATTTGCCCGAAGAAGAGGGAAGTGTGGATTACTACGCATTCTTGCACGCTAATGCAGAAGAAGAGGCGCAAGGTCCACGCATCGAATCGGTGCGCAAGCTGATGAAAGAAACCTGTGGGCTGATGAAAAGTCTTTCCGCCCTGACGCTATCCGAGCTGGATCGCGTGCTCAGGCCTTGAGTTCGACTTCGATCAGCACCGGCAAGTGATCCGATACGGAGCCCGTGTCGAGAGTCGAAATCGAGTGTATTTCGATGCGGTTCCGGTGAGTGATCCATCCGTCGAGCTTTTCGTTGTTTTCCGGAAAGGAAATTTCCGGAGTCATCTGGAGTGACCAATCCCGTTCGCGTTCCGGCTTTAATTCGATCCGTCCGTTCAGATCCCCGCCCGCAATGGCGACTCCGTAATCGAGTAACCGGTCCTGTAAGCGAATGCTGTGCAATTCGCGATTATCCTGTGAAAACGCCTCGAGATGGAAGTTCACGCAATTGAGTTCCTGCTCGGGAAGGATCAATTTGAAAATTTGCAGATAACGGCTCAGGTAGAAAAGATTGTACGCGAACGAATTCTCGCGCGGTTTGGGTAAAAGCTGGTTCTGGATCGAGCGCATCGGAAACCGCGAGATCACGCCACCGCCCGAAACGGTTTTTCCGAAGTGATGAAGCGGGTTCGTGCCGGGGTAGGGAACATAGGGAAGATCCCACCCGACGATCGGCAGTCGATAGTTCAACCCGCTGGTGCGGGACAGAATGTCGAGTTGGTTCTGATAATGCGAACGACGCGATTCGAAATCGACTTCTTGCAGGAAGGCCACATCGATGCGTTGATCGCGGATGACCTGACAGATCGAATCGAGGCCGGATTGGAAATGCGACAGCGACTGGTGACGGTAGTCGGGACGGCCTGGTTTTTTGATTCCATCCGATCCGGGCCCGTACGCAAAACTGATATTCCAAGTCAGAAAACGAAGCTTCATGCTATCTTACCAGTATGAAGATCGTTCCGGTTGATTGCAATTACGTTCAGGAATCTTTTGCGGCCAGTTACTTGCTCGTGTCCGAAGACCGGGATGGTCCGCGTGGGTTTTTTGTCGAGTGCAATACCAATTACGCCATTCCGTTTCTGAAAGAAGCGGCGATGAAAGAGGGGATCAGTCCTGATCGAGTCGACGGTCTGGTGATCACGCACGTGCATCTCGATCATGCAGGCGGGGCCGGCGTGTTCCTGCAGGAATTTCCGAATGCGAAGTTGTATGCGCATCCGCGTGCGGCGAGGCATGCGATTGATCCGACGAAGTTGGTGGCAAGTGCAACCCAGGTGTATGGCGAGGATTTCATGAATCGCCTCTATGGAAAGATCCAACCGTGCCCTGCCGATCGCGTGGTCGTGCTTGAAGACGGTGATGCGATCGATTGGTCTCAGGTGGGGGCGAAGTTGCCAACGAAACACGTGCGAGGGCACGCGAATCACCATGTGGTGATCATCGAGCCCACCTCGCAAACTTTGTTTTCGGGCGATTCATTCGGCGTGGCCTATCCGTCGATTCAAGAAAAGCACGGGGTGGTGGCGATTCCGTCCACTAGTCCGACCGACTTCGATGGCCCGGCCGCAATTGCCTCGATCGACTGGATTCTTGAGCAGGATCTGACTCGGGTGGGATTGACCCATTTCGGTTTCCTGATCGGTGCCGAGATCCAACTCGCAGCCATGCAGTTGAAGGATTATTTGCGGATGTCGATCGCGCTGGTGGATCGCATTCGAGCGGAAGGATTGGACGAGTCGGTCGTCCGTGAGTCAATTCGCAATTGGTACTGCGATTACTTCATGAAAAAAGGCGTGACTCTGGATGCAGAGGATCTCGCGCTGATGGAAATCGATTTCAAGGTGAACGCGCAGGGGCTGGTGTTTGCTGCTCAGAAAGCCTAATCAAAATCCAGCGGTGAACCCTTGCCGTCTTTGCGGATCAGCACGTAGTCGTTCTCGTCGACATAGATGCGCGAGATGGACCGGGTGTTCGGGTACTGGGTGAACAGGCTGGTGCATTTCTGAAGCGGAATGAAGCTCGGTTCTGAAAACAGGTTGTCGTAACGGACATAGATCGGGTGATCCGATTTGCCGAAATATTTGGAAAGTTCGCTGACCGAGGTGTTTGCGATGTAATGGATGCCACGGTCTTCGAGATCGTTCTTCAGTTTCTTCAGCAACCGCTCTTGTTGGTCACGGGCCTTGTCCGTGTTCGGGATTCCGCTATGGGTTTCAAGCAGCATCCGGTACGCGCGTTTTTCGACAATGCGCTTCGCCCACGGATTCTTCGAATGGCTGAGGTGCGAATACAAATGCGAATCCGTACACAAGGCATACTGTTCGATGTCGGCCGGCAAGTGATAATCACAGGTCGGGTCGTTCAAGAAGTGGGACAGCATTTCATCAAACACCACGGTCTTATGGTGCAAGTACACCATCAGGAACATATGGTAGCGCGAAAGCAGGAAATCCTCGAATGCATAGAGCCCGCGGTGGCCCAGAGCCAGATAGCACTTCGAATCGGCTTCGTTGATGTGGAAGGTGAGGTTCGACAGGATCCAGTCGTATTCGAACACCCCGTAATTGACCCCGCATTGATAGCTATCTCGACGGAGGTAGTCCATACGGTCGGCATCGACCTCGCTCGAGATCAATTGGTGCAGGATGGGGCGGAAGTCGATGGTCTGGCCGTCCACTTTCTCGAGGAAAAAATCATCAGTGACTTCGATGTGCGATTCGATGGCAGCGGCAATGTGCAAGGGCTTGAAGCCGAAGGGCGCGCAAGCCTTTTCCAGAATGGGTGTCATCGGGGAATCGAGCAGGATCTTCAGCGTGTAGTCTTCGTGCGAAGCCTTGCGGTTGGATTTTTTGATGCCCGGTACTTTCAGCTTGTTGACCTCGGGCATGGCGAATTCCGTGGTATGCGAAAGCGGGCCGTGGCCGATGTCGTGAAGCATGGCCGAGAAGCGGGCAAGGGCGCGGAAGCGCCGGTAGGCATCGGGCGACAATTTCAGTTTTGAGGGCGAGAAGATGGATTGGAAGAGCTGAGTGATGGTGTGGGTGGCGCCCAGGCTGTGAATGTAACGGGTGTGAGTGGCACCGGGGAAAGAGTGTTCGGCAAAGCCGGTTTGCTTGATTTCGCGGAGTCGTTGGAAAAAGTAGGAGTCCAAAACGGGAAGCTCGTGCTTCTCAATCTCGATGGCACCATGGATCGCATCTCGAATGTTGATCATGAGCCTCCCGTTTCAGTGGAATGGTTTGGATTATTCTTCGTCTTCGTCAGAGAAGTCTTCGTCTTCGTCATCGCTCAGAAGAAGGTCGTCTTCATCAGAGTCGGTGTCTTCGTCGGCATAATCGTCGTCAAGATCACTGTCATCATCGAGTTCTTCATCAGTGAGTTCTTCGTCTTCATCATCGAAAGAACGGGTGAAATATTCGTCTTCCTCTTCTTCGATCTCGCGAAGCTCTTCTTCGTCGTCGATCAGGGTTTCTTGCATGCCCATGTCTTCGTCTTCCGCGAATTCGTCGAAGTTCGCCGCTTTCGCTTCCGTGGACTTCATGTTGCTGGCCAGTGCCGCGCCCAGAGCTGCGGTTGCAACTGCTGCTACCGCTTCTTTTGCCATGCTTGCTTTCGGAGCCGCTTTTTTCGCTTCTACTTTTTTAGGAGCGGCTTTTTTCGCCACTGTCTTCTTCGTAACGGCTTTTTTTGCTACCGCTTTTTTAGGGGCTGCTTTCTTTGCTACCGCTTTTTTGGCGACGGCTTTTTTCGGAGCAACTTTTTTCGCTGCTTTTTTCGCGACTGGTTTTTTAGCAACCGGTTTTTTCGCTGCCGCTTTTTTAGGAGCCGCTTTCTTTGCCACTGCTTTTTTCGCAACTGGTTTTTTTGCTACCGCTTTTTTCTTTGGAGCCGCTTTTTTCGCAGCTGGTTTTTTCTTCGCCATGGTGATTTCTCCTTGTTTAAAATGGTGAATCAAAAGTTTTTGATTCTGAAAAGTTAGCGAGAATTCGTTTGTTTTGGCAAGTGATTTAGTGCTGAAAGTTATCGGCATCATCATCTAAAACCGGAGGTCCGGATTCAGATGGTTTTCGCGATGCAACAAATTTAACCGAGTAGCCGAATCGAGGGGTCAACTTTCCGGAAATGGTCGGGGCCCACGAGGTTTTTACGGCCCAGTCATCGGCGATCCAGAACGGGCTTGGGGCCACATTCTCGGCCATCGGGAGTTCGATCGAGGCGAAGGTTTGGGTCTCGCCGTGCTCGGTTTCATCGCCACCCTGGGGAAGCTTGTCTTTGACGTAAGCCGTGAGCTGTTCTTGCACCTGTTGCTTGATTTGTTGGAAATCGATGGCGCCGATCTGGCTGATGCCGGTTTTACCGAAAATCGCATCAAAAGTATTGTTGATCGAGCTGAGAATGGCACTATCGCCGCCTTTTTGGTCGAAGAGAGGAGCGTAGAACCGATAGACTTTCGAATTGGCCCCGTCATCCGCAGAGAATTCCAGGAATTCGCTTGGGCTGTCATTCGGTGTGGGGAGGATATTGTATTTACCCACTTCGACCGGCATCGGGGACGTGGCCTGAAAGAGTCCCCCGCCGCTTTGGTCCAGTACGAAATTAGATCCACCTTGCAAGGCAGCCACCTGATGGATCGCCTTCAGGTAATCGGTCGACATGAAGTTCTTGTCCAGTGTGATGGGCATGCGGGGAATCTTGCACTGGATGCCGTCATTGGTGGAGCAATCTTTATTGATGTAGGTGTTGGTTGCCGGATTTTGAGTTACCCCAAAGGTTTTCAC
>JBEIKL010000051.1:0-12516 GCA_040379745.1 Bdellovibrionales bacterium
AATCAGAAGAACCAGGAAAAAACAGAGTTGTTGTTCACGAATGTGAAAGTGAACTCGGGACTTTCCGATGCGATTTTCACCCAGCAAAATCTGCAGAAGGTCCGTTGAGCGGATGAGCTTACGGTCGACCGTTGTTCTCGCAAGCGCCTTACTCTCTTTCGCATTGATTGAAAATGCATCCCGTGCGGAGACCAACTCGGACGAATCCGCCGTCACTCTTGGTGGCAGGATCTACACCGATCAATACTTCGCCACCCGCGCCGATTCCGGCTACCGGAATGGAATCATTCAGAGCTCCTTTTCCGCCTGGCTGGACTTTCAAGCGAAAACTTCGGCAAGAACCACACTCCAGGTGGTCGGTCAGTTTGATGCCTTTGCTAAGAGCATGACCACGAATGACAAGCCGTCTTTCTCAGGCAGGATCCGTGAAGGCGTTTTCTCGTTCCAGACAGATTCCATCCAATTCAAGATCGGCCAGCAGATCATTCCATGGGGAAAATCGGATGGAGTGAACCCCACCGATTACTTCTCTTCCAAGGACTACACCCTGTTGAATCCGGATGAGGAAGTGAAACGCCAAGGGGCGCAGGCGGTGCAGTTGAGCCTGACCCCGAAACAGGGCACATCCCCGATCACCTTCACCGGCGTGTTTCAAGCCGCTTATCCGCAGCAGAAACTGATGATTCCCGATCGTGCGGTTCCGACCGGACTCCAATTCACCAAGTACGCCAGCGCACCAGCGATGTTTCGCGAAGACACGATGGAGTACGGCGGAAAAATCGCATACCTCGGAAACTCGTCCGATCTTTCTCTTTCCGCGTTCCGGGGTGTGAACCATTTTGCACAATACATTTATGACCTGTCTTCGAACCGCGTATTTCCGCAAAATTTCCTGCAGTCTGCTGTCGGTGGCGACTTCTCGTTCACCAGTGGCGACTATGTGGTGAGAGGCGAGTCGGCTTACTTCATTCCGGATCAGGGACCGCTGAACACGGCACTTTACGGAATCGTCCAGCCGTCCCACTGGGACGCGATCATCGGGGTGGAACGAGGTTTCCTCGATGACTTTCGGGCGCAGTTCCAGTTCCTTTACCGCTATCATTTCGACTACCAGGACCCTTCATCGATCTCGACACCTTCACCGATCCTGACCCAGATCCAGCAAACCGTGGCGCGAGCGAATGCCTTGCTCCTGAATTTCCAACGCGAAAGCAATCCGGGGGCGACTTTCCGGATCGGGTACGCCAGTGACTCGAGCGACTGGACGGCTGATCTGTTTCTCGTGGGTTATTTTGCAAAGGGATACGACTACCTGCTCAGACCGCAAGTGTCGTTCAAACCGGCTGAAGGGTGGAAGCTGATGGCCGGTGCGGATCTTTACGGCGGAAACGAATCCCGACCGCTGGGAGCACTCCGGAACAACAGCTCACTTTTCCTGGAAGGTCGTTACGTTTTCTGAAATCGTGACCGCTTTCGGTTTCGCCTTTTCCAGCGCACGATTCACATAGGCATTCACCAGATGAATGCCCTCCCCCATCAGATCGAATGCATGATGGGTTTCATTTGCCATCTCCACCAGAGTGTCACCATTGAGATTGTGCATGAGATGCTGATACCAAACGAGGAAGGCGCGCAATTCACGTTCCACATTCACCACCCGGCTGATCAACGCCTCAATCTCCAGGAGTTTCTTTCCGTGCGCATCGATCGCCTCGCGATCATCGGCTGACATGATCCGCGGATTGCGGATGCGCGTAGCGACCGCACCGAGTTCTTTCGATACTGTTTTTCCCTGATCCGTCACCTGCTCGATCAGTGTGAGTGACTCGCGAACCTGACGAATGCGTCGGATCAGTTCCGGATTCAGGCGAAGTCGCTCGATTTCCTGCTCGATCGGCGGGATCCAACCGCAGAACCACGAACGTGCCACCTGTCCGCGCAAACGGAACATCCACTCTTCGAATGAGGTATCCGTACCGAGAAGGCTTTCGTAGGTCACACCGCCACCCTCTTGAGGATTTCGAATTCGGCTTTTGTAAACTTCAATACCTTGCGTGCGAGCCAATACACCCATGTGCTCGTAATGCGTGACAAGATTCAGGCTTCCCTTGTGGAACCACTCGCTCTGGCAATATGCCCAGGTCGCATAGAAAACTTCCGGTTCGAATTCCTGCGAAAAACGAACGGCGATGTTGGCATTTCCATAAGGGCCAACTTCGGTCCACTTGGAGAACGACTCACCCGTGAACGAAGGATTCGCTTCGATCCAGTAAAAAGTCCTGACATTCAGGAGATTGGCGAGATCAACGATGGGGGCGCGTCCCGAGATCAACCACGAACTGGAGACCAGAATCCCCACCAATTGTTCGAAGTCGAGCTTGCCACTGAGATCGATGATGCGCGGATGATCGCTTGGAATCCCGGAATCGGCACCGATTGCAGTGTCATTCACGATCACGATGCCATGATCGGGATGACGGCGAAGGATCATTTCGACCACTTCCTCATAGCGATCATTCAAGGAGTCGGGATGAACGGCGATCCATTTGGAAACGGTTTTCGGAAGCGGGTTTCCGCTTGGAATCTTGAAAAAATACCGTGAAGTGACGGAAGCAGAAGAGGTTCCGCCTTCGGGTTCGCCAGCATGCACCTGCAGCGCAGTCAGCAACTGGGTAGTGATGATGTCGGTGTGGTGGATATCCTGATCGATGGTCTGATCCCGAAGCCAGGCCTCACGGTAGATGCTCCATGCATCGAAACCGCCGATGGTGAAATCGCTTCGAACATGGTTTCCGAACTTCACCGTAGCAGGCAACAACGTAGTCACGATCGAGGACATTTTCTGGTGCGGTTTAGACCAGGTCCAATTGCACAGAATGTCGAACTGCTGGTCGATGATCCGGTTCACCCAAAGGGCGACCGTTTTCACTGCTTCATCCGCGACTTCGATGGCGGGAATGGCGATCACAGAATCGATCCAATCGACCCGATCGAGCGGAGCACACTGATGGGGGCGCACCAGGAAATGGATTTTGGTTTCGGGATAGAGTTGTTTGACGGCTTTCACGGCCATCAGGGAACGGAACACTTCCTCGATCTCGCCCAGTTGGACGATGAGAATGGATGGTTTTTTACGGGGAGTGACATCGAGAATCGCGCTCATCCACAGCTCCGATCATCGTTTTTCGCCACGATCGCGCCACTGGAGGATTCGATTTCCTGGTCCTCGAGTATTTCGAGCGCAAGTTCCTCCATCAGACGGGTGAAGTCCTTCGGATGACGATCGAGATCGTCGATGATCTTTCCCTGAAGCAATCGGATATCGGCTACCATCATCGTCCTCCTTGACGTTTTCGGTATTTCCGGAACCAATCCGCTATGCGGATTCGATCCGGAGCAAGAGGTCTTTCGCTCCGGCGTGGTCAGGCTTCATCTGCAAGATCCTTTTCGCAGTATGAAGTGCCGGCTGTTTCTTTCCGGTATGGAACTGAAGACCGGCAAGACTGTAGAGAAGGCTCGGGCTGACCGGAGCCACTTCCACGTATTGAGCGAGGATTTTTTCCGCGGTTCCGTAACGCTTGATCTCGTATGCGCACTTCACAAGATGGAAGATGGCGGTCGAGTTGCGGATGTTTTTCTCGAGTGAACGGGCGAATGCATCGTGAGCGGATTCCTTGTCACCCTCGGTGACACAGCAAAGACCGAGTCCGACCCATGCCTTGTCATTGTTCGGATTCGCCGCGAGTGCATCCTGGTAACAGCGTTTCGCTTCGGCAACCTGACCTTGCTCCAGATAGAGGGAACCGAGGTTGGATTGGGCTTCGTCGCTTGCAGGACTGCATTCCAAGGCTTTTTTGTAAGCGCGTTCCGCTTCCTGGGTTTGCCCCAGACGGGATTGGCAGTTACCGATCATCTTGTAATATTCGCCTTTTTCTTTTGAGGAGAGATCGGGAAGTTGTTTCAGTGCACGATTCAGGGTCTGTGCCGCTTCCTGATCACGTCCCTGCTGCACGAGCAATTGAGCGAGAAGCTGATACCCCTTCTGGTTCGGAGCGAACGCAACCGAGTCCCAAGCGAGCTGGATGGCCTGTTCGATCATTCCATCGCGATCAGCACATGCGGCAAGTCCGGCGTAAGCGATTTCGGTCGATTCAGCGGTCTTGAGAATGGCGCGATAGATGTTGCGCGCGAGTTCGGTTTCACCGGAATTGAAAAGGATTTCGGCATTTTCAATCAGATCCTGGACATCTTCACGATCTGGACGACTGACGGCAACCGCACCGGTTCCGTTTCTCATCTCGTTCGCAGTCCTCGTTTGAACCGTTGGTTGTGTTGCCGTCGGAGCCGGTTCCGAGAATTCAGGGATTTGCGGTTCGTCCATCATCAGCGGAGCCGGCGCCAAAGAAGCTTTCGGTGATAGGTTGAACGGTGGAGGCACCACGCGTTTTCCATCTGAACCCGCCTTCTTGGATCGGCTGATTTGTACCAGGTAATAATCGTATTTCGCGTTTTCGTCTTCGTTGCGGAGCTGAATCGCCACTTCCTCGAGTGAAGAAACGGGGAATACGTCCACCTCATCGGTGGTCGACAGGGAAAGTCCCTGTTGAGTGACTTTTTTGTGAAGTTGCTGCGAAATCCTCTCAAACATCATGTTTGTCCTTAAGCTTTCTGATCAATCCCGTCACCGGAGACGGCCTGACCCTGACTTTTAAATTTCGATATCGCCTCTTTTTCCTTGAGGCCCTTGAGGATCAGAGAGCGAATCTCATATCCTATATTGCTAATGTATAAAAAAAGTGACTGGTCCGTCAATTGAATCTCACTCCCCAGGTCAAGAATTTGCCGGACCATGGATTGAAAGGATTCGGAGGCCTTGATTTTCGCCACCTCATCCGCACCCATCGACGCTGTTTCGTCATGAATTTGGCGATCCAAGAGTTGAAGCAAGCGGAAGTGGGACTCCCGTTCACTGGTCAGCTCGTCGATCCAATCGAGTTTTTCATCCGGAGTTGCATTCTTGGATGCTTCCGAATCGGGTTCGAGAATGCTCCGGTAGGCCTTCACACAAGTCAGAAGCGCGTTGAGCAACCGGATCTTATCACTGAAAAGTACTTCTATATTTGTCAAAAATTACCCCTTTTGTGCCTGAAGCTGGGCGATTGCGCCCTTCCACCCCTCCAGGAGGTTTTCCAGGATCTTGCGAGCCTGGTCGAACTTGGTGGCATCATTCTGGATGTTGCCTTCGGTGATCAACTTGATCATGAACACGTAAAGGTTTTCGAGATTCACCGCGACGTCTCCACCCACTTCGAAGTCCAATGTATTGGAAAGTTCATTGATGATGTCGTGTGCCTTGCCGACGGAAACGCCCTTCGCGCTGAAGTCATTTTTTTGACAGGCGTCGGCCGCGCGCTTGAGATGGTTGATCGCTGCCTCATAGAGCATGATCAGGATTTGTTCCTTGCTGGCTGTGGTCACGGATGTTTTACGATAAGCGTTCAATTTCGACATGTTCTAAACTACCCTCCCAGGAGTTGTGAAATCGGGTTTCCACCTCCGCCACCCATTGTGGCGGAAAGATACTGCTGCTGTTTTTGCATGTTGCTGAGCGAACTCTGCAGACGACTGAACTGCTCAGTCAGTGATTGCGTCTTCTTCTCAAGATTCATCTGTTTGCGCTCGATCGACTGGTCGATCTGGCGGATGCGTTCCTGGATGGCCTTTTCGCTCGATGAAATCACCCCGTATTGAGGGGCATTGAAACCATCAAGCACGGTCTTCAGCTGGAATGCGAATCCCTTTTCGCCGGAAATGACTTCCGCGACCGCTTCATAATCGGTTTCCAGCATCTTCTGAAACTTGTCATCCTTGATGCTGAGATTACCCTTCTTGTCGAACTCGATTCCGATTTCACTGAGGTGAACAACCTTGAACTTGGTTTCATCTTCCATGTGCGCGGGGAACCCCTCGTGCATGAGGTTGCGCAATCGGAATTCCACGTTCTGCAAACTGGTGTTACCGGCAAAGGTCGTTTTCGTGTCGGTTTTTTCATCGACCTGGTTCTGCTTGTTGACCCACTCGAGTACGCCGTTCACGCCTTCGACCATCTTCTTCACCTTGTCAGTGATCTTTGCGTAGTCGGCTTTGATGTTCAGCGTGAATTTCTCGCCCGGCTTGGCCTGCTTGAATTGAACGCCCACGCCTTGAAGGAAGTCGCCGACCTCGTTGCCGGGAGTTTCGATCTCGAAGCCATCGACAGCCACCAGACCGTTTTGCGCGCGCTTGCTGTCGTCGATGAAGAATTCCTCCTTGCCATCGATGAAGTAAAGCTGCGGGAAATAGATGTCGTTTGAAAGGCCGTCTTTCTTGGAAGTCAGCACCAGACGATACGGCTTGTCGGGATTGGTGTCGTCGCGCAAGACGCTGGCCTTGATCACACTGTCGGGAGTGGTGTTGATCTTCTGCGCGATTCCGTAGAGGGATGCATCGTCATCAGTGACGTAAATATCGCGATATTCGCCGTTATTCAGTTCAAGATTGATGTAGCCGATTCCAAGAACCTTCTTGTTCGGATCACTGAAGGAGTTGGAGATCATCGATGAGCGTGAAGCCATTTCCCGCACTTCGACTTCCCAGCTTCCGATCTGTGCTTTTTCCTTGTCGATGGTGACGGCCATGAGCTTGTCGCCGTCGCCGAGTTCAGCCTTGAGTTCGCGGAACTTCTTCTGACTGCTGAGCGAGTCGACTGCGGACTGCAAGGACGTGAACTTGCCTTTGAACTCTCCGAAGAGTTTCATCTTGGACTGTTCCGCTTCCTTGCGTTTGTTGAGGGCGTTGATCGGTTGCTTCTCGGCTTCCACGATCGCATTGAGCGCTTGCTTCAATTGTCCGCCACCCATCGGGTCGAATCTCAATCCCACGGCGTGAAGTCCTCCTTGACCTCTTTTTAGATTTTCGCATTTTCAGGCTCAAATTCCAGAAAAATTACGGCGTTTCACGGAATTAGATTCCGCCGACCAGTAAAGAAACTGACGGTGCACAGGCGGATAGCCCATGTTGAAGTAGAAGGGCTGAAGATCGTCAAGATCATGACAATGCCCGAGAATCACAAAGTCAAAGCCCTGACGTTTTTTCTCTTCCGCGAATTCTCGGAAAACGGATCTCACGACAGGCACCTCTCCGGGTACGGAAGGAAGATCTTTTTCCTTCTGTTCGTGGGAACGTGCGATCGCATCGCCGATCCACTGGACCGCCCTGCCCGGAAGTAGATCAACAAAGGTGCGGAAGCCACGCGAGCGGAAGAACCGGCGCATTCGCAGGTAACCGTGATCGGCCTGATCGACCAGATCGCCATGAGCGATATAGAGCTTGCCAAGTACGAGTTCCGCATCGAGAAGTGTGACCGGAATTTCACCGAATGCTTGATTCAGATGAAAGTCGTGATTGCCCTCGATGTAATAGAGGGCGACACCGCGACGGTGGAGCCCTTGGAGCGCTTCAATGAAAGACCTGTTTTTCTCGATGAAATAAGCAGAATTACCGACGAAAATCTCGAAAATGTCGCCGGCAAAAACCACCGCATCGGTTTTCCCTTCGGGTTCTTCCAATGCCTCGATGAATGATCGATAGAGAGAGGACTGCGGATCAGCAAGATGAAGATCGGAAAAGATCCAGATGCGCTGATAGTCTGCTGATGGGCCGGTCATGGCCCTAGTTTACACTTTTTGATCGAGAATTCTTCCGGATTTTGCTCCGACCTGGAGGGCTTGACGCAACTTCAGGAACTCTTCCCCGGAAACCGAGCGCAGGACACCACCATTGCAATCTTTCAAAATGACCTTCAAACCGGGGCCACTGCCTTCACTGCTCGCGGAAATCCCGTGGGATCGATTCATTTCGTTAGACGAGAAATCGTCAACAGCCTTCTGGATATTTTCCATCGTGGCTTCGAATTCCTGCTGTTTTTCCTGTTCTTTTTTGTTCTGTTCGTAGGCATTGGACCCGCCACCACTGTTGGAATCGGTGTTTTTTCCACCGGTCACCCGATCGAACATCTGGATCACATTTGCGGAATTGGTACTGACTTTCATGGCACTTCCCTACTCTCTGCCTTCTTTTCGACCTTCGGAGGGATGTTCTTGAATCAAAATTGTTAAATGATTTCAATTTATTAACACAATGCGAAATAATATTTGTAAACTACATTCGTTTAGTGTATTAAATCCGGATCATAAGGAGTTCTCAATGAACAAACGCCACACCCCCATCGTGATCGCCCTCGCTGCACTTGCCAGCTCATCAGCCCAAGCCGGCGCATACAACTTCGGAGGCAACTGTCCCTCCCAAGGTGCTTGGACTCAAGCCGCGCTTCAACAGACGGCGGTCATCAAGGATGCCATTCAGAAACTCAAGGACAATCCGGCCTGTAAGGGTATCGGCTCGGTGCTGGTGGATCTGAAATCGGCTGCTGACACGCTGAACGTTCCGGCTGAAGAACAAATGCGCGAAACACGACTCGAAAGTCTTCCGATGGAAATGGGCGCACTTCAGAAAACACTGACCGACGGAAACAACCTGAATGGCCAGGCATCGTCGATGCTGTTGAACCGCACGATCGAAGCTGCATCCATCAGCAGCAGCATCGGCCAGGCGACCAGCGCCAGCAGCATGGCCAGCACCGTGATGAATGCAACCACCGCGGTGAAGACCGGTGGTCTCTCCATGCTTTACCAGAAATTGAAAGCGCCGACGAAGAAGGGACTCGAACTCGCCACTCGCGTAATGCAGGTTCTTCCGCAATATGACGAATGTCTGATCGGCCGCCCATCCCAGGGCTTGGCGATTCTTTCCGGTACGGTGAAAATCGCCGCAGCCCTCAGCGCCTCGGGTGAAGGAGTGGGCGACCAACTCGGAAACTCCATCGCCGGCCTGATGAACATGCTTCAGGAACGAAAATTCAGCCTGGCTTTGCGCGAACTCGATGAAACGGAATTCTGGTTCTCGATGTCGTGCCTGATCGAAAGCTCCACGAAAAACTACTGTGACGCTCAAAATGCCCAGGAAATCATGAAGTACTCGCAGGATCACTACAAGTCCTCGATGAACAAGATCAAACAGGCAGATCGCAGCAACCTCAATTACGACAATCCGCTGGAAGGTTACTATCTTCTGGTTCGCGAATTGCCGATGATTTCAAACTGGCTCCAAAAAGTGCAGTTCGGTGTATCACCAAAACTCGCAGCGGATGCCAACTTCAAGAACAAGATCTGGGACCAGGTCACCGACCTGACCAAATCCGTGAACTCCCTCACCGGTTACTTCAACGAGCAAATGCTCTTCATGCGGGAATTGACCGATGTACAAGCGAAGCGTAACCAATTGATGCAGGTTTTGATGGCGATCACGCAAAGAATGAGTGGCGGCGGAGAAGGCGGTCCGGACGGATCACAGTTCTTTGCAACCACCGTGAACCAAAACCTCCTCCCGTTCTACCTGATCGGCCGGAACACGATTCCGGAACAATGCCGTGTTTCCGAAACACGCATGATGGCACAAGCATGGGATCAGTGGATGCGAACCGGTGGTGGCGATGGCGATTACATCGGCGAATTCCAAGATCCGGATAAGCTCGCAATCGTGATCGAAACGCGGATGAACGAGATCATCGCCTCCGCATCAGCGAAATCCAGTGCTTACTTCCGCCAACGATTGGTAGTCGACATGCCGAACCTGGTGTCTCAAACCCTGACCAGTCAGTACATGACCATCCATAAGGCATTCGAGAACGTGTACAACTACCTGAACCGTTTCGAACGCAAGATCAACAAGGACTCCATGGATGTGATCCTGATCCCGAGCATCCGTCAGACCAAGGTGAAGATCCAGAAGTTCCTGAAGTCATACGATGCGCTCTATCAGCTGGGCAAACAGATGGCGTTGACCAAAACCAGCATTGAAGACGTCACGCTTGATCCGAAAGTGAACGAAGCGGCGAAGAGAGTGATCGACACGGTTTACAACGAGTTCAACGTTCTTTTCCAAAAAGACACTTATCTCACGAACCGTCTGACCACCTTCATTGAAAAGGACTTCGCCCTTCGGATCAAATCCGGTGCGAACATGTCCGAATACCAGCAGGATCTGATGGTGATCAACCAGAAGAACCTCCTCGAGAAACTCACGGATGTTCACGGCTTGAACCCGACCCGCGCCCAACAGGATCTGGCCGGCGCGCAAATGATCAACAAGCGTAACCTTGAAGCGATCGAATCCGTGTTCAGCGACAGCCTCTACCGCATGATTGCGAATGTGAAAGCGGTTGCGGACGGAAAAGGCGATGCGGGCTTCCAGGCGATCCTCGATCGCAAGCTCCAGAAACAAAAGGCGGCACTGATGATGTTGAACTCCAGTGGTGGCTTTGTTGATCCATCGTATGCACTGGGACACTGGTTGTTCGGAGGCCTGATCATCAAGTGGCAGAACCCGGACCTGTACTCGGGCCCGAAAAACCACAGACGGATCATGGGTCGCGATGACAAATTCGGCTCCTTCAGAAGAATGCAGTCGGTGTTCTGCGCACAGACCCTCTCTTTCGAAAACCGCGCAATGTTCCAAGACATCTGTAACAAGACTAAGGTGAGAAGCTTCTACCAAGGAAAACAGGAACTCGACCTCCGCTACAACGATTACCTCCCAAGTGGCAAGTATGAGGACGTGGTCAAGGTCCGCAAGAGCGCGGACCTCACCGGAAAATCGATCTGCGCGATGAACGACTTCAATATCCGCAATATCGTTCACTGGCTGAAGGATCAGGATCAACAACTCTATAGCGATGAGTTCATCGAATAGGGCCTGTTTCTGAAACGAAAATGATTGAAAACCCCGGGTTTCATTGGAATCCGGGGTTTTTGCGTTGAATCGGTTCGTTTTTCAATGTTGACAAATTAAATAAAGTATATGTATAATTCCGGCGACGTCTGTCCAAGGAGTGAATTATGAATAAGAAACTGATCGTTGCCAATCTGATGCTTGCCGTACTTGCCACCGCTTGCGGTGACAGCACCTACGTACCGAATGGAAACGTTCCTTTCGGCCAAGGTACCGTCAACGGATTCCCGAACCAACCGTTCAATCCGATGCTGAACCAGCCTTTTGCGAACCAGCCGATCATGAATCAGCCGTTCAACTGGCAGAATCCGCAACAACAGATGATTCTCCAGAATCAGCTGCAGTGGCAGGCGCAAATGCAGGCTCAGAATACCGGTTGTTTCCCGCAGATTCAAAATACAGGGTGCTTCCCTCAATATCGTACAACCGGTTGCTTCCCGCAAACTCGTCCAACTTGCTCATCGGTTTACACGAACTACTACGCACCGAACAGACAGTACATTGTTTCGAGCGACAACAGACTTCATTCAACCGGCTACTATGTGGTGACCAGCAGCGGTCGTGGCAGAAGAAAATGCTACAAGGCCGTGCCGATCTACACTTATAGCTCGAATCGTTCGGTTGACGTGAAATGCCTGACCTGTAGTGACAGTGGCAACAGTACAGTTGCGACCAGCACTACCACCGTGACCACCACCACTACGCACGGATCTTCCAGTGGCGGTACCGTGGTGACCGGGGGGAATACTTCGTCGCCGGCTTCTAACGATGTTCGCAAGGATCTGCCAATTCGTTTCGGTGGAGTACCAGAGGACTTTGACCAGAAGTACAACTTCAATCAGCACGCAAAGGCCCTCTATGACCGTTTGAACGTCAGTGAGGTGAAAGATACCGAGGAGCTGAATGGCAAGAAAGTTAATGTTCTGAGAAAAAAAGGCAAAAACCTGGCTTGTATCAAGACGACAGATGAATTGCTTGAGAAAAACAGAACATACATGTGCTATTTCCAGATTAACACCAAAGAGTTCAATGTACTCAATATCGCCACTTCGAACACTCCACTGAAAAGCTCTGATAAAGGTTACAAAACACCTGAAAATTACGAAGACAAGTCCAAAGATGATTCGAACCAACTGGTGATTGGTGGTGAACAGCGCGGAATGGATGAAGCTGTAGTGACTTTCGGAAAACTGACGAACCACGAAGAGTTTGCTAAAGATCTTTTCGAAAGCATTTCCGCTAGTGAAGTTCGTGAAAAAAGAACTGGAAGCACCATTGACATTGTTTCTAAAACACAAAATGGTTTGAAGTGTTACCGCACTTTCAACACCGATAACGACGGCTACTACTGCGAAGTCAAACTCCAGCCAAGCACGGGTTTGATCCAGGCGGACTACTCTGCAGCTGCTCCGTCAAGTGATGCTCAAGAGACAGACAACACCGGCAAAGACCAAACTCAGTCCGAGAAGGTGAATCCGGCTTCTGGCGAAGAATCTAAAGCTGAAGAACCAAAGACACAAGAAACTAAAACAGAAGAATATAAGACCTAAACCGAAGGTGTCAACTAATTCGTATTAAGATCTCTATTTCCAACGACGATGGCTCCACAACCAATCTTGTGGGGCCATT
>JBEIKL010000052.1:0-12503 GCA_040379745.1 Bdellovibrionales bacterium
AAACGCCGATGATGCTTTGGATGGGGAAGTGGACCAGCATCAGTCCGATGGTCACCAAAGTCAGGCCGATCACGGATTGCCAAAAACGGATTCTACCGGCTCGACCATCCGGCCAGTTGCCGCTCCGAGAAAGATTGGATTGGATTAGGATGAAACAAAACAAGTACATCCCCAAGAAGTCAAAAATCTGGGTAAAGGCATTCAGACTAATGTGGTAGAGAAACGAAAACGAGCCGACCAGGATGGCTGCTTTGCCGAAAAACTTCAGAACTTCATTGGATTGATGTCGAGTCCGGCGCAACATCATCCAACCGATCAGAAGGTACGCCAGGTTAGTCCAGGCATTGTTCGGCGTCAGGATCAACGAGCAGACTTTTTCTTCGCACCAATCCACATTCGGTGGGAATTGGGTGTGAAGGTCATGCCAAGGACAACCGGGTTGCATCGGTGAGAATTGAAACCAGTTATCCATAAGCGAATTCCCCTTTTTGAATCAAATGAGTTCGGCGGCCTCTTGATCGAGTAACCACGTCACGTCCGCGTGACGCCGTAAAAAACTGGCTGGACAGGTACGGCTTTCCGGATCACGGATCGCTGCTTTCACGGCGGATGCCTTGTTCTTACCCAAGGCAACGATGTAGATTTTTTTCGCAGAGAGAATGGTTTCGATTCCGATAGTCACCGCTTGCGTCAATGGTGTGGTTCCTTTGAAATTCGCCATCAGCGTCTGCGGATGAAGCGTGACGAGGCGAGTACGGGAATCCGGCTCGGATCCCGGTTCGTTGAAAGCGATGTGCCCGTTTTGTCCGATGCCCAACAACACCACGTCGAGGCCGCCTTTTTCAGCGATTTTCTTTTCGTAGTCTTCGGGTGTTGCAAAACTTTCAAGGAAGTGTGCTTCCTTCACCAGGTTGGTCGAGAAAAAATATTTTTCGAGAAAGGAGCGAAAGCTGAGATCGCGCGTGTCATCCGTGATGGGGGTATATTCATCGAGCTGGAAACAGGTCCAGCTTTCCGTGTGGATCTGGGCGCGATTTTCGGAAACGAGGCGATAAAACGGAATCATCGTGTTGCCCGTAGGCAACGCGACACTCGGTGCCGGTGGCAGTCGTTTGAACTCATCCAGCAAAGCGTAATAAAGCGAGTTGGCATTATCGAAGCGCCAGATCATTGCTGAAATTTAACACACGTGTTAGCGTCAGGGCTACGGTAAAAATATGGAAAAAAGCCTTCAAGAAACCTACGCTCCGAACAGCATCTGCTTTGGTTGCGGCCCTGCGAATGCCAAGGGTTTGCGCATCCGATCCTTCGCGGTGAGTGACACCGAAACCATGGCCGAATTCACACCCGAATCCCATCATGAAGCGTTCCCCGGAATGGTGAACGGTGGAATCATCGGTGCTCTTTTGGATTGCCACTCCAATTGGACCGCTTGTCATGCGCTGATGAAGCAGTCCGGTGCGGACGCTCCACCGTGCACGGTCACTGCGGATTTTCATGTGAAGCTTCGTGCACCGACTCCGTCCTCGCAAAAGATCATCTTGAAAGCACGGGTGGCCGAACTCAAAGCGGATCGCGCCTTGATCGAAGCCCAGTTGTTCACCCGGCAAGCCGATGGCACGGAAAAACTGTGCGCGACCTGCACGGGTACATTTGTTGCCGTGAAAGAAGGACATCCCGCCTTTCATCGCTGGGGATAAACAGGCTTCGGTGAGGACTTCCTCCCGGGCTCGACGAAAAAGAATCAGTAAAACAGCAGGAGTGATGCAATGAAGATTTTCAGTTGGAACGTGAACGGATACCGCGCGATTTGTGGCAAGGGTTTTCACGATTGGTTCAAGAACATTGATGCCGATGTGATCGGTTTGCAGGAAGTGAAGGCACACGAAGATGCGGTCGATCCGAAACTGCTCGAGCACAAGGGCTATCAGCGCTTCTGGCATGCGGCTAAAAAACCGGGCTACAGTGGCACGGCAATCTGGACGCGTGTTGAGCCCGTGAGTTACCAATCCGGATTGGGGATCTCCCAATTCGATGATGAAGGCCGCGCCCAGGTCATGGAATTCAAGGATTTTTACCTGTTGAACTGTTATTTTCCGAACTCACAAGACGAGCGTGCGCGTTTGCCCTATAAACTCGACTTCAACAACGCCATTCACGAGTTTTGCAAAAAAGCGGCGAAAAAAGGCAAGGGAGTGATCGTCCAGGGTGACTTCAATGTGGCCCACACCGAGATTGACATCAAGAATGCGAAGTCGAATGTCGATTCACCCGGTTTTTATATTGAAGAGCGCGAGTGGATGACGAAATTCCTGAAAGAGGGCGGAATGCGCGATGTGTTCCGCGAACGCCATCCCGGTGAAACCGGACTTTACACCTGGTGGAGTTATCGTGCCAATGCACGCGCCAACAATGTCGGCTGGCGCATCGACTACCATGTGGTCAGCCCGGATCTGGTCGAGCGGGTGAAGGACATCGATCACCAGCGAGCCGTGATGGGGTCGGACCACTGCCCGCTTTGGATTCAATTGAAGTCCTAGGATTTCAAGGGTTTAAAGCATCTGAGGTCGTAACCTCCACGGTGCGACAGGATTCTGTCAAAAAATTCAAGTTCGAGCGGTTTCCTGACGATAGGGTAAAAGAAGAGGAATACGGATTCATTCTTCCTGACAGCCTATGGTGGCAGTCGGTAACATCGAGAGGAACGCGAGTGCGGAAGACCGACGAGGTTCGCATCAAGCTGATCGTCTGCGTGCCGAAAACGGGCAATACCCGTGTTGTGGGGCAATTCCTCCAGAACATGGAAGGTTTTCCCGATCTCGATTTCGTTTCCGTGAATAAGTTCAAGGAAGTCGATGTTCATACCTACGAAGATCCGGGTTCTCTCATTCTCGTTTCCGCAGTCACTAAGGAAGATCTCGTCGAAGTCATCAAGATGATGGAACGCCTCGAGAACGACATTCGCGAGGGTGTGATCCGTGTCGTGGTCTTTGATCAGTTGAACAACGAGAAATTGACCGCGTTTTTCCGGAACAAGGGTGTTTCCGAAATCATCCGCTCGGCATCCTCCTACAAGACGTTCCGATACAAGCTTCACAAACATTACAAACTTCTTCAGCAAACGGTGCGCAACTCCCGTCAGTTTCTTTTTCCCAAGCTGGAGGACCCGCTGGTCAAGTCCACAAAACCGGGCTTGATGTCGCCGGGTGCAGCGCGACCGAAAAAATATGTGCCTCAAGTGGTTTATGGAAAACCGGTCGAACATTTCTCGGATTTCTGGATCCTGACCCAGGCTAAAAATGTACGTTTCATCAATGGCAAATGGTTTGTCGGGCTCTATGGTCCTGGACCGTCTGTCGGGATGTGGGAAGCGGCCGATGGAATGACCCGAAACGGATTGCAAGGTTGGGTTTTCAAAATGAAGGATCCGAGTGACCAGCGATTCTATCAGGACGAGGGTCGATGGTTTTTCTTCGGTTCCAGGCCTGAGTTTTCCCAAGAAGAGCGACTTTGGTATTTCATTTCTAAAAAACCCGATTTTTCTTTTTGCATCGACAAAGTGGTGATTCATAGCCGGTTCGAGTTCATCGAGGGCGGAGACATCCACATTTGCCACAATTCCGAATTCGGTTTGAAACACAAGGCGCTGATTGACGCGACCATGGAAGGATTATTGCAACCTTCTGGTCGGACGGAATACCGTCCGGATCCGCATTTTGAAAAAGAATACACCGAAGGTCCGTATCAGGGGCGGTTTTCCAATGATTTCGAAGCACGGAAAAAACATTTCCGCGATTATTACGAGTGTTCCGAGCTCCGCCTTGGGTTGGTCTCGAGAAACGGCGTGAAAACAATCGAAAAAACAGAAATCGAACTGATCGAACTCCGCGACAAGTACGTTGTTTTGGATGCGCCGGCCGAAATTCTTGATGTCGACGACGTGATCGAGCTCGAGGCATTTTATGTCGAAAGGGGCGTATCCAAGCAAGTGATGATCAATGCCGCGACCCAAGTCGTGGAAACCGAGGATGAGCCAAGCGGTGCGATCGATCCTTCGCAACCGAAAGTGACCCGTCGATCCTTGGTGATTTGCGAGTTGAGCGATGAGTTGGAACCGCAGTTCGTTTCGCTGGTACGATCGTTCAAGAATCGCCGCGAAGAACTGAATGACTTCTTCACAAAAGCGAAGGGTGTCGCATGAGCGGCGAAGATCTGAACGGTCGCAAATTGACCTTCGAGCAATTCATGAACGAGGCGAAGATCCTGATCGTGGATGAAAACTTCACTTATCGAGTGGCGCTGAAGCAGACGTTGGTTTCGTACGGTGCGCTCAACAACAACATCGTTGCAACGAAGACCATCCGCGAAGCCAGAGCGCTGATGGATGCGACCCATTTCAACATTGTTTTCAGTGATTTCATCCTGAAGGACGGAATCGGCACCAGTCTGATCGGCGAGCGCAAGGATTTCATCTTCATTCTGGTCAGTTCGGTTGCCAGTCAGGCTGCGGTCGCAAAGGCGGCTGAAGTCGAAGTCGATCAATTCATCTTCAAGCCCTACAGTCAGGCGCATTTGAAAACCGTGCTCGAAGGCGTGATCAAAGTCTACAGTGATCCGAGTGAAAGCAATCAATATATCGACGATGGAAAAGAGTTTCTCTCCATGGGGGAATTCGATAAGGCCACGATGATGTTTGAAAAAGCGAAAAACGATCCGGATGCTTATGCACGGGCGAGTTCGTATCTGGGTGAAATCAACAAGATCAAGAACGAGCTCGAAGGTGCCTATCGGAACTTCCGCGAGGGTCTGACGGCAACCGAAGTTCATTTCCGTTGTCTGATGGGGATGTTCAATGTTCTTCAGCAGGCTGGTCGCTCCGAAGAAGCTTACAGTGTTTTGAAGGATATTCTGCTGCATTTTCCGGAAGCACCGGAGCGCCTGATCCAGGGAATCGATCTGGCGATCAAGACCAAGCATTTCGTCGACATCGAGGAATTCTACGAAGTCTTCAAACTGATGTATGAAAAGCCCCAGTCGTTGATGAACTACATGTCTTCAGGATTGCTGATCAACGGACACTATCATCTCCGTCATGAAAACCAGCCGGCCGCGATGGAAAGCTTCATCCGTGGGATCACGGTGGGCCAGGGACACGACAAATTCACAATGTATGTTCGGGAAAAACTCGTTCATTTCGGCATGGAGAATCGCCTGGATGAGGTGATGAAGGAAGTCGAAGACCGGAAGACTGCGGCATGATCCGGTCAGTCCACTGAGCTTTGGGCATTTTTCCCAGAATTCAGCCAATCTTTACAAAACTCAAATAATGAGAAAGTTCCGCGATTGATTCGTGAAGATCATCGATCGCTCGGTGCGCGTTCTTTTTCTCGTATTTCACATTGTACCGTTCCCGGAAGATTTCCTTGAATGAACTGACATCCACCATCCGGTAGTGCAGGGTCTTGGCGAATGCCGGCATGTGGGTATCGATGAAACGACGGTCATTGTGGATCGAGTTTCCGGCCAATACTGCTCCGTCCTTGCCGTGTTTTTTACCAAAGTGGGTTTCAACCCATTCCGTTAATTCTTTTTCTGCCGTGGAGAGGGGGGTGCCACTCGGAACCAGTGCGGTCAGGCCGCTCTTTCCATGATGAAGCTTGCACCAGTCGTTCATCCCTTCCAGAACGGTTTGGGGCTGATAAATAACGTAATGCTTCTGGTCAAGAGGGCGGAGTTCGGCATCGGTAACAATGGCCGCAATCTCGAGGATCTGGTCGTTTTTTTCGTCCAATCCGGTCATCTCCAGATCCATCCACAATAGTTTCTTTTTGCTCATGATCTCCTGAACATAACACACTTTCGCCAAAAATCTTTACACTTTGCATTGTTATTGCAAAGCATGCCCAAGTCGGGTAATAACTTACGAATATCCAAAATTATTTGTAAGCAATAAGGAGCTTAAAAATGGCCGAAGACATTAAAAATGTACCGATCGAGAAAATTCGTAACATTGGGATTTCCGCACACATCGATTCCGGTAAAACCACTCTTTCTGAACGCATTTTGTTTTACACCGGTAAAGTACATGAAATTCACGAAGTAAAAGGTAAAGACGGCGTGGGTGCAACCATGGACTCCATGGATCTTGAGCGTGAAAAAGGGATCACCATTCAGTCAGCTGCAACTTATTGCGTATGGAAAGACTACAACATCAACTTGATCGACACTCCGGGCCACGTTGACTTCACGATCGAAGTAGAGCGCGCACTTCGCGTACTCGACGGCGCGGTACTCGTTCTTTGTTCAGTATCCGGCGTTCAATCTCAGTCCATCACCGTTGACCGTCAGATGAAGCGCTATAAAGTTCCTCGTCTTTGTTTCGTAAACAAAATGGACCGCGCGGGCGCAAACCCGTTCCGCGGGATGGGCCAACTTCGCGAAAAACTCCGCCACAACGCGGTTCTCGTGATGTACCCGATCGGCGCTGAAGATCAATTCCAAGGCGTGGTTGATCTCGTTCAAATGAAGGCGTTCTACTTTGACGGCGACAACGGTGAAAAAATCCGTGAAGAAGCGATTCCGGCTGACATCAAGGCTGAATGCGATAAGTACCGTGAAGAATTGATTTCAGCTGCTTCTGAATTTGACGATGCAGTTGCTGAGAAATACCTCGGCGGTGAAGAAATCTCTGTAGACGAGCTTCGCAAAGCGATCCGTAAAGGAACGCTTGCATTGGGTCTGACTCCAGTGTTTGTCGGTTCTGCTTACAAAAACAAAGGTGTTCAGTTGCTCCTGGACGGCGTAACTTACTACCTCCCGAACCCGACCGAAAAAGAAAACATCGCTCTCGACCAGAACAATAACGAAGCGGAAGTAAAACTTGAGTCTGATTCCAAGCTGCCATTCGTGGGTTTGGCGTTCAAACTTGAAGATGGTCGCTACGGTCAGTTGACTTACATGCGTGTTTATCAAGGTAGCCTGAGCAAAGGTGATTTCATCATCAACAGCACCAACATGAAGAAAGTGAAAGTACCTCGGATCGTGCGCATGCACGCGAGCGAAATGCACGATGTTGAATCTGCAAAAGCAGGCGATATCGTGGCGCTCTTCGGTGTTGAGTGTTCTTCAGGTGATACTTTCACTGACGGAACCATCAAGTACTCGATGACTTCCATGTTCGTACCAGAAGCGGTTATTTCCTTGTCGGTACAACCGAAAGACAAGTCTGGTGACACCAACTTCTCCAAAGCGCTCAACCGCTTTACCAAAGAAGACCCGACTTTCCGCGTTCACCGCGATGAAGAATCCAACCAGACCATTATTTCCGGTATGGGTGAACTTCACTTGGAAATTTACTGCGAGCGTATGAAACGTGAGTATAACTGCGAAGTGATCGTAGGTAAGCCTCAGGTTGCATACCGCGAGACCATTCAGTCCAAAGGTACCTTCAACTATACGCACAAAAAACAAACCGGTGGTTCCGGTCAGTTTGCGCGTGTTGCTGGTTTCATTGAGCCACTTCCATCTGATGCAGCTCTTCAATATGAATTTGTGGATGAGATTTCCGGTGGTGTGATTCCACGTAACTTCATCCCTGCTGTTGATAAAGGCTTCAAAGAAGCGGTTAAAGAAGGCCGTTTGATCGGGTTCCCGATCGTAGGCGTTCGTTGTTTGATCAACGACGGTGCTTACCACGCGGTCGACTCCTCAGAGCAAGCGTTTAAAACTGCCGCTTTGATGGCGTTCCGTGAAGGTTATACCAATGCTCAACCGGTGGTTCTTGAACCAATCATGAAGCTTGAAGTGAACGCACCAGAAGAGTTCCAGGGATCGGTAATGGGTCAAGTGAACCAACGTCGTGGTGTGATCTTGAACAGCGGTACTCAAGATGGTTACTGCGTGATCGAAGCGGAAGTTCCACTTTCTGATATGTTCGGTTACTCAACCGACCTTCGTTCTGCAACTCAAGGTAAGGGTGAATTCACGATGGAGTTCGCGAAATATTCTCCAGCTCCTCGTAACGTTCAGGATGAGCTCGTGAAGAAATTCCAAGAGAAGAAAGCGAAAGAACAAGCTGAAAAATAGTCCAAAGCACTTAAGTGCTAGAGGGACAAACGCATTCTCCATGCCGAGAGAAGTTCGGCAGAGAGAGTGAGTTCGAACCAGCCAAAATTCAAAGCCCCGATTGGAACTTCCAGTCGGGGCTTTTTTGTATTCTGCAGGGGTTTTGTGAGACTTTTGCTGGCTGTGAACACCGTGAAATAACGCTAAAATCGAACCATGAAGATCTTGATCACCGGTGCTACCGGTTTGGTTGGCAAAGAGTTGGGTAAACTTTTGGTTTCGCAGGGGCATGAAATCATTGCGGTCAGCCGTTCGGCTCGACAAGCCCGTTTGAAGTTGCCCTTCCGTGCATCCGAGGTGATCGAATGGTCGGGGCTAGAGCCGTTACTTCACCCGATCTTGAACGAAGTCGATGGTGTGATTCATTTGATGGGCGAGAACATTGCAGAAGGCCGTTGGACCAGCGAGATGAAAAAACGACTGCATGATAGCCGTGTCGAGTCGACGCGATGGTTACGCGAGGCTTTTGAACAACGGAATCATCGTCTGCAATTCTGGATTCAGGGATCTGCGATTGGAATTTACGGTCACACGGATTCATCCTCTTTCGGGGACCGCATGGTTGTAGATGAATCTTCCCAGCTGGGGGTTGGGTTTCTTGCCGAACTGTGCAAGGAGTGGGAATCCTCTTTAAAGTCCGAAAT
The DNA here is from genome assembly GCA_040379745.1 of Bdellovibrionales bacterium. Classification (GTDB taxonomy): domain Bacteria; phylum Bdellovibrionota; class UBA1018; order UBA1018; family CAIMNF01; genus CAIMNF01. The sequence continues at coordinate 8,769 of JBEIKL010000052.1, forward strand.
GCAGGGATTCGAATCCATTCGTAAAGTCATTCTTCGTACCGGTGTGGTGATTTCGCATCAGGGCGGGGCACTGGAAAAAATGATGAACCCCCTGCTTGCGGGCGTGGGTGGAGTGGTTGCCGGTGGTGAACAACGCATGAGTGTGATCCATCTTGCTGATCTTGTGGGGTTCATTGCCCATGCAGTGAATAATCCAGCAGTGGGCGGAATTTACAATCTGGTCTCCAAAGAACCGGTTTCCCAGCGGAATTTCATCTCCCTCTTGGCAGATCGTCTGTTCATTGGCACCGGATTGCCCGTACCCGCATTCGGCATCCGCCTGGCGATGGGCGAGATGGGGGATTTGTTATTGCGTGATCAGGCAGTGATCAGCACGCGGATTGCGGAATCCGGTTATGTGTTTCTTTATCCGGGGCTTGCTGAAATCTTGAACGAAGTGGCGCAGTGGTACCTTGACCCGTTCAGTGTCGAAGCGGGTAAGCCGGAACCTGCACACCTCATGTACTCGGAACAGTTCCTGCCGCTTTCTCGTGATCGGGTTTTTGAGTTTTTTTCGGATGCCAAGAACCTGGAGCGCATCACGCCTGATTTTCTGAATTTCAGCATCAAGGGCATGAGCACAGAGCGCGTTCAACAGAACACGAAGATCACGTATCAGTTGAAGTTGCATGGGATTCCCTTCGGATGGCTGACCGACATCGCTGTTTGGGATCCACCGCACCGGTTTGTCGACAATCAATTGAAGGGCCCATATCGTCTTTGGTTCCATGAGCACGCTTTCACTGAAGTACCCGGGGGGACCTTGATGCGGGATTGGGTGCGATTCCGCCTGCCGATGGGCAAGGCCGGAATGGCCGGTTTACCGAAGGTGCTCGGGGATGTCCGCCGGATCTTCGCGTTCCGGACGGAAATTATTGACGAAATCCTGCTCAAAACGACCTAAACGGTCCACAATAATTAAACTATTTACATTTAATGTAATAAGTGTTATCAGTGCCGCATGAAAGTGAATCTACTCAGGGTGGCCTTCGTTTGTGCCGGATGGATGGTGTTTCTCTTGCAGGCGCGTGCCCAGGAAGTAACTCATACCGCCCGTCTGGAAATCGAGTTGATCGAAACCGACGAAAAAGGCAAAACCAGATCCCTGGAAAGTGAAAAAGGCGACTTGGAGATTGATTGGTTTGCCCAATCTTGCAAGTTGCATGTTGGCAAGAATCGTTACCCTTGTTTATTGGATATTTCAGAGGATATCCGGAATTCCAAAGGAGAGTTGGTCGTGAAGTCAATGCCTCAAATCAAGTTCGAATCCAGCAAGATTGATTCCATGCTGGTATCCCTGATTATTGGCGATCACTACAAGATCAGGAATCGAACCCGCTTCATCCAAGATCTGTCAGCCCAAAGAGGAGCCGCCGAATTCAAGCTCCCCTTTTATGATTGCATCGATTGCGAAAGCAACGGCAAGGAATTGCGATTGATCAATGCCTACTACGGAGTGATCACCCGCGGATTCAGCATGGAACATGCCGAGCTCGGACGCAAAAAGCTCGGCTTCAAGATGAGTCTCAAGAAAATGGAAACCGTGAAGGGTGCCTTTTACGGTTTGATTGGAAATGACAACGCCGCCGAATACGGTCAGTGAAGCGGGAGCGCAAGAGAGAGGCGCTCGAATTCACTGAAAAGAAAAAGGCCGGACTCCTTTGGGAGTCCGGCCTTTTTGAATTTTGGGATCACCTCCATGCCCACGTGGGCTGGGAGCGATTATTTTTTCTGTTCGCCAGTTGCAGGAGCGGTGTTTGCCGCAGGGGCAGTTTGCGCTGCTGGTGCAGTTTCAGTCTTTGCAGCTTCTGCCGGAGCAGTGGTCGTAGCCGCTTCAACCGGTTTTGCACCTTCTGTCGCCGCTGGAGGTGTGTAGCCTTCAAAAACGGATTTCTTCACTTTGGATGGCAGAATGGTCAGTGCCAATGAAGTGCACATGAAGATTGCCGCCAAGGTGTAGGTCAACTTCTGGAAGAAGTTCACTCCGCCGGAGCTTCCGAAAACAGTTTGGCTGGAGCCACCGAAAGAAGCGCTGACTTCCGCACCTTTACCGGATTGCAGCAGGACTGCGATCACGAGAAGGACGATGGTGGTAATGTGAATCACGTTCAAAAATGTAATCATAATGGTTCCCTTTTCTTGGTTTAAAAACTGTATCAAACTCCCGGTCTAAATCAACCCCACTGGGTTAAATTAACGCCCACAACTGGGTCCAGCTCTCGGTTTTGAGGCTGGCACCGCCGACGAGTCCGCCGTCGATGTCCTCACAGGCCAGTAGTTCCTTGAAGTTCGCAGGGGTCACGCTGCCACCATACAAGATCTTGGTCGCTTGAGCGGTTTCAGTGCCGATGCGCTTTTCCAGAAGCTGACGAATATAGGCATGGGCTTCTGCCGCTTGGGCCGGTGAAGCGGTCACGCCGGTGCCGATCGCCCAGACCGGTTCATAAGCGATATGCAGTTTTTTTCCGAATGCGTTCCGTGAAGTCTCCTGCTCGACCAAAAGGTCCAGTTGTGCCAACAGAACGGCCTCCATCTTGCCGGCATTGCGTTCATCCAGGGTTTCTCCGATGCAAACCAGGACTTCGAGCCCTTGCTCAAGCGAGCTGATCGTGCGCTTCAACACGGTTTCGTTGGTTTCACCAAAGTGCTGGCGGCGTTCAGAGTGACCGACCAAGGTTTGGTCGATTCCGATTTCTTTCAGCATCGGCGCGGAGATTTCACCAGTGAAGGCACCGGATTTTTCAAAGTGGGTGTTCTGGCTTCCGATTTGGATCGGAAGAGAGTCAGTCTTGGTTTTCTTCGCGGCTACTTCCAGGCTCAGTGCTGGAATGTACAAGCGCATTTGCGCATTGGTTTTCTTGCTTGCCTGTAGTGCCGGAACCATCGCATCCAGAAATGCAATCGTGTCTTTCTGCAAATGATTCATCTTCCAGTTGCCAGCGAGAAGGACTCCGCGTTTTTTCATGAACGTCCGCCCCGGTTTCCGCCGTTGCCGAATCCACCGCCATCGCCTTTTCCGAATCGGTCATCTTTGCCGAACTTGGCCGCTTTTTCAGCTTCCCATTCCGCATCGGTCTTGCTGTTGATTTCGTTCCAGGTCAGATCGGCGGATTGAGGACGGTATCCGGTTTTGAGAATTTCGATTCCCGGCAGGCCTTCGTTCTCGAGGTATTCGAGAGCCGCGCCACCACCGGTGGACAAGTGATCGAACTTGGAAGCAACCGCTTCGCCGCATTGGTTGATGGCGGAAACGGTGTCACCACCGCCCACGATTTTCACACAGTCAGTGAGATTGGCCAGAATTTCTGCCACGGCTTTGGTGCCGGCGTTGTAAGGTTGTTTCTCAAACCAGCCCAGTGGGCCGTTCCAGAACACCATATTCGCGCCTGACAAGAATTCGCAATAGTGCTTGATCGTGTTCGGACCGATGTCGAAACCGGAATTCGTGTCGGTTGGCAACAGGAACGGAAGGTTGCGGCGATCCGCCTCTGCCAGGATTTCTTTCGCTGCTTGCACGTCTTCCGGTGCCGGTTGTTTCCATTCGGACGGAATGATTTCACCTTTGGCTTTCATGAATGCGTAAGCCATTGCTCCGCCGACGACCACACCTTGAACGCGTTTCAAAAGAGCTTGAATGGTCTGGATCTTGTCGCTGACTTTTGCACCACCGAGGATCAGGTAGAAGGGTTTGCCCGG
>JBEIKL010000053.1:0-11952 GCA_040379745.1 Bdellovibrionales bacterium
CGGCGCTTTTTTGATGCCCACCGCATCGTGACCGGAAATTGAATCAACGTGAAAAGGTGTCCGGCGCTTTTTTGATGCCCACCGCATCGTGACCGGAAAGTGAATCAACGAAAAAGCCCCGACTGGATCAGCCGGGGCTTTTCAATTTTGCGTGGGTCGTAAATTCTCCAACCCAAGAACGGATCACCCGTCCGAGTGTACGATCACTTGATCACGATGTAACTGTCGACCTTGTGTTTTTGTTTCAACTCGCGGCCATACTGATCGGCTGCAGGTCTGGATTTGAATCCGGAAATCACCACACGGAAGCGGGTGACATGGTTCACTTCCGCGATCTGGATCTCGGTCTTCACTCCGATTTTCGAAAACGCCTTGATCTTCGCTTGTGCTTCTTTTTTGGTGGTGTAAGAACCCAACTGAACGAAGAAACTTCCGCCGGACACAGCAGCGACAGGCGCGGATTCGGACTCGGCCGGTTCGGCATGTGCATGATCTTTCGCTTTCTCCGTTGGAAGTGCGGTCGCCTTCGGTTGTTCGATTTTCACGCCGGAATGTTCGACTTCGGCTACGGTTTCTTCCTTGATGGTGTTTTCCAGAACCGGTTTAGCGTGACTTGAACCTTCTTCAAGATGCTCCTTCGGAGGTACGGTTGCCGGACTCTCCTCCGGCTTTTCCGTCGCATCATGCTCGACCGCATGATGGGTCGGAATCGCGATTTGCTTGCCGTAATGCAACCCCAACGTAAAGAAAAAGCCCACCAGTGTTAGCATCAATAACACGATTACAGTCAGCTCTTTCCACGTAAAAATGAAAAACTTTTCGGATTTTTCCATACATTTCCAGTTTAGACGGTTGTCGATCAAAGTCAATCGGCCCGGTTCTTGAATAGCGGTGGCATGAATTGCGTCAAGAAACAAACGCAGAAAGGAAATTCCATGATGAAGCGTTATTGGAAAAATGAAGAAGGCCAGGGCATGAGCGAGTATCTGATCCTGGTATTGCTGATCGCGGTCGGCTCGATTGCGGTCACGACGACGATGGGGTCACACGTTCACGGCAAGATCAAACAGATCGGGCAGAAAATCTATGACACGAATTTTTCAGATGTTGAGAAAACCCAGTGAACCCTTGAATCAGCAAGGACAAACCACCATCGAAGGAATACTGGTCATCGGGGTGATCCTTGTGCCCTTGATGATCGCTGCCCTTCATTGGGTGAGAATCGAATGGAACCGATGCGAAAAAGCGTTTCAGGATTTCAAACAGGCGCGGATCCGGATGATCCGTACGGAACGGAGGGCGGACCTTCAGGGATTGGAGATCCTTCCCCTCGAGGACCTCGATCGGGACAAGGGCGCGCTGAAACCGGGCGACCTTCTGAAGGAGGCTTCTCGTTTGCTGGATTCACTCTCGTCCTCCTGATTTTCTCGATGGGCGCGGGAATCCTTCACCTCTTTGAAGTGATGCACGGTAGAGTGCGAAAGCAGATCGAACTCGACCGGTTCACCGGCGGAATCGCACTTCAACTGCGGGCAAGCGTTCTGACCATCGAGGAATCCGAAGCGAGACTGGAGCGGGCGAAAGTGATCGTGGCTAGCGGGTGTGCGGCTGTTCCGCCAGCTTGCCCTTCGCTTCACGACACCTATGAAACCCTGAAGAAAATCGAATTCCTGATCCAACGCCTGGCCCGGGTGAAATGGGAGGCCCAACATGTCGAATGGATCACGAAAAATCCGTTGTTCGGGATCCGATCGGCATTTCCCGATCTGGATGAATCGATCCATTCCGGGAATCTGGAACTCGGCTTTGAACAAAACGGACTGACTTCCCGGGCACGAGTCTGGACCAATAAGAAAGGAATCAAACCCCATGAATGGAAAGCGGCTTGGACAGAATGAACGCAAGACCATTCACGGATCGATTCTGATGGAGACAATGTTATGGATCATCCTGTTTTTCACTGTGGTCGTCGCCTTTTCGAAATTCTACTTCAGGGGGCTTCACGACTTCAGAACCACAGTCCAAAGTCAGAATCGAATCCTGAGATCCTGAAAATCATTCGCGGAATCGTGCTGATCGCCTTTGCGTTGGTGATGGGCTGGTCAGCATTGACTGCGACCGAACGAAAAACGCGAACCGAGGTACTCCAATCGGAATGGCCTGCCCCCGCCATTCTTCAAAGTATCCTGGAACAACGGGGGTGGACTCGTGCACCAATGTCCGACCATGACACTCTTGTGAAAGGCGCCCCCTTCATTCAGTACGGATCCGTGGGAATCTGGATCAACGAAGATCGGTGTGCTGTTTTCATTCAGCAATCATCGGGTGACTCGATTTCGGATGGGCGAATCCCCCCTGCTCTTTGGACTTGCGGAGATGGTGGACGGAAGAAACAGAATCGACAACGGTGGCGCAAGATCGGGAGCGGGTATGACGGTGTCAATCAACTTGCAGGAATTCAGGCTCCAAAATCAAAAAAACCCCCATCTTACATTGACCCGAACGAGATCCGCTATTAATGTTCCTGCATGAATAAAAATCACACGATTCTCTCGGTTGGCTCCATGGCCTTTGACTCTGTCCGCACTCCTGCCGGCAAGGCAGACCAGGTTCTGGGCGGCTCGGTAAACTACTTCTCTCTTGCGGCGTCTCTTTTCTCACCGATCAAGATCGTAGCGGTGGTGGGCGAAGATTTTCCAACCGATCACCTCAACTTCCTGAGCAAGAAAAACATCGATGTCACCGGCGTTCAGGTGGTGAAGGGCAAAACATTCCACTGGGTGGGCGAATACAACACCAACATGAACGAAGCGACCACTCTGGCGACCGCATTGAACGTGTTCGAACACTTTGATCCGAAACTTCCTCAAAGCCACGTTGACTGTCCGGTCGTGTTCCTCGCGAACATCGACCCGATTCTTCAACAGAACGTTCTCGACCAGATGAAAACGCAGGAATTCGTGGCGATGGATTCGATGAACTTCTGGATCACCGGAAAACCGGACGAACTGAAGAAAACCCTGAAAAGCGTCGACCTCCTCTGCATCAATGAAAAAGAAGCTTTCCTGCTCTCTGAAGAGAACAGTCTTGAAAAAGCTGCCCGCAAAATCCAAACCATGGGCCCTTCAACCGTCATCATCAAACGTGGCGAATACGGCTCCGCAGTGTTTACTCCGAACTCCGTGTTTCTCGCTCCAGCGTTCCTTGTGGACGAAGTGATTGATCCGACCGGTGCTGGCGACAGCTTTGCGGGTGCGGTGGTCGGTTACCTTGCACAACAAGGCGTGAGCCGCCACTTGGTGAAAAATGATCCGTCCGCATGGGAACAACTCATCCGCCGTGCGATCATCAACGGTACCGTCATGGCATCATTCACCATTCAGGACTTCAGCGTCGGCCGTCTGAAAACCCTCACTCACGAAGACTTCCTGCACCGTCGCGAGAAGTTCGTGAAGATGATCAGCTTCGGACTGTAATCGAAGATGAGTCTCGTACGATTCGCGATCGTGTTTTCCATCATCAGCGTGATCGTAACGGGGTCGTCTTACCTGTTGCTTAAAAAACGTCTGAATCTCGGGGAATCCGGAAACAACTTCCTATTCTGGTTCCACGCCATCGCCACCGTGCTGATGATCCTGGGACCCATCTTCTTCCGTGTCTATCGTGCATCGGTCGACAGTACTTTCAACTTCGGCATACAATTCGCCCAGTACTATCTCATGGGCTGGATCGGCGTGATCGTGATTGGATTCGGAATCGCTGAAATCATCCACCTCACCGTGGAAAAGTTCGATCCATCGAAACGCATCTTCCTGAGTGAAGGCGTTGCCAAGGGATTACTCGCAACGATCAGTCTTTCCAGTCTGGTTGGATTTGCGCAACTCAAGCTCGGCCCGAAAATCGAGAAAGTCACGATCAAGTTGCCGAATCTGCCGAAGACCTTCGACGGATTCACCATTGCGCAGCTCTCGGATGTACACATCGGACCATTGCTCGACAAGGAATTCGCACGCAAGATCGTCGACATGACCATGGATTTGAAGGCCGACCTTATCGCGCTGACCGGCGATTTCGTGGATGGATCGATCGAGCAGCTTCAGGATCACGTGCTCCCGCTGAAAGACCTTCGGGCTGAACACGGCGTTTACTTCATCACTGGAAACCACGAATATTATTCGGGCGCGGATGAGTGGATGAACCACTTCGAGTCGTTCGGATTCCATGTTTTCCGCAACTCAAACAAGATCATCGAAAAAACGAACGGCAACGGGGAGAATGAAAAGTTTCTTTTGGCAGGTGTTTTTGACATCCAAGGAGAACGCTTCTCACCCGATCACAAAACCGACCCTTTCAAGGCGGCTCAGCACCACGAAGAAGTGAGTTGCAAGATCCTGCTCGCACACAACCCGAACACCATCAAACAAGCGCGTGAAGCAGGATTCCACCTTCAACTTTCCGGCCATACTCATGCAGGACAGTTCTATCCATTCTCATGGATTGCCCGCATGGTTCATCAGTATTACGAAGGTTTGTATTCGGTGAATGAAAAGACGCAGATTTACGTCAATCGCGGAACCGGTTTCTGGGGTCCGCCGAATCGCTTGGGCAAAACCAGCGAGATCACCCTGATCACATTGAAATCCTGAAAATCAAACGTCGAGATAGAAGGTCTGGGAATCATCGTTATAACCGAAAAGTTCGGCATAACGTCCCCAACTGACGACGGTACTGAAAGAAGTTTCCGCGTCTTCGTTCGGGAGAAGCTCAGCGAGTTTTTCCAATACTTCTTCGCGGGTGACTTCGGCATCTTCTTCACGCTTCAGGAAGTCGCGTACGCTCTTGAACACCGGAAGTTGTTCCAGCTTTTCGCGGATCAGGTCCTTGCGTTCCGCAATGGTAGCATCAATGACTTTGACTCCGAAGTCCTCGACCACCACGTCTCCACCCGGAGTGTGAACGAGGCCCAGCATTTCAGCTGCGCGAATAACGGTCAGGGTTTCACCCAGTTCCATGGAAAGTTCGCCCGCGAGTTTGTAAATATCCTCGCGACCGCCTTTACCCAGTAGAAGTTCGACCAAGCCTAAGATTTGACTGATTCCGATTTCAGGAAGTGATTGCTGGGGGCGCTTATCCCCCTCCGATGACGATGAGTCCATAATTTATTTATTCCTTAGGTTCTATCCAAAAGTCTTTCATCTGTTAAGCAAGAAGTGAGAATACCCGATCGACATACTCAATAAAGCCCTTATCCCGCTTGCGACGAGGGCGTGGCAGGTCAATTTTGATGTCCCCAACGATTCTTCCCGGCCTATTGGACAACACAATAATCCGATCTGAAAGCTCAATTGCTTCTTCAATGTTATGGGTAACCATAATCATTGTATTCACGACGTTGTCCCGGTCGCTCCAGATGTCCAGTAATTCGTTCCGCAAGTTGATTGAGGTCAAAACGTCGAGAGACGAGAACGGTTCATCCATCAGGAGAAGGGAGGGCTCAACAGCCAATGCACGCGCAAGCCCCACCCGTTGCTTCATCCCGCCCGATAATTCGCGCGGATAAGCCTCTTCATAACCTTCCAAACCCACTTTCGAAATGTAGCGATTCACCACTTCTCGGCGCTTCAGGGGATCTTTCTGGCGCGGCTCCAGTCCCAACTCCACGTTCTGGGCAACGGTCAGCCATGGCAGGAGACCGAAGTTCTGGAATACCATCGCGCATTCCGGATTCATGCCCACTTGGGATTTACCTTGATAATATATTTCTCCGGCGCTCGGCTGCATGAGTCCACTCATCAGGCGTAAAAGCGTGCTCTTGCCCGCTCCCGATGGACCCACGAGCGTGATGAATTCACCCTCGTTTGCCGTAAAGGAAATGTCTTCCAACACCGTCACTTCCCCCTGCGGGAGAAGGAACCGCTTGGTCACATTCCTCATTTCGATGATGGCGTTTTCAGTGGTCATAAGAGTTTGAACTTCTCCAGATTACGCTGATAAAGTGGTTGCCACAACAACATGTTGAAAAACAGGATCCAAGCGACCATGACCAGGATGATGATGGTGATGGCCTTGCCTTCGCCCAATTCATACACTGAATAACTGAGGAGCGCGCCCAAGCCTTTCACTTTCATCACTTGATCTTTCACCGTGATGTATTCGGCAACAACCAGGGCGTTCCATCCTCCACCCCAAGCGGTGATGGCACCGGTGATCAGGGCGGGACGGATCGCAGGGAAAACGAGTTTGCGAAAAGTTTCCAACGGGGAAAGCCCGAACGAACGGGTGGCATCGACCAGATCGGAAGGAATGATCGCCGCACCACTGATCGCATTGAAGAGCACGTACCACTGGATACCGAAGGTCAACAGCACCAGAGTAGCCATGTCCATTCCACCGCCCATTTTTTTCACGCCGACGAGAATGATCAACGGGAACAACGCGGTTGCCGGCAGGGATGCGCCCAACTGGGCGATGGTCGAAAGAATCATCCGGATGCGCGGACGATTCCAGGTGAAGTAAACCAAAGGAACGATCCATGCGAAAGAGATCGCCAATGCGATCGCAATGCGGAGAGTGGAATAAAGAATACTGATCGGGATTTCGGCGATGACTGCAGGCAAAGGCCCTTGCAACCAGTTCCAAGCGTAGAATGCGAAGAAGACCACCAGGAAACCGAGCGCGAAGTAACCCACCATGCTCCTGAATTTCTGGCTGCGCTGGAAGATCGGTTCAACAGGCTTCGAGATTTCTCGGAAAACACCGGAAATCAAAGCGGATGGAAAATCCCAAAAAAGCGGGAACACGATTTCACGGAAGAACCACTTCACCGGAACGAGGAAAATCGAAATGATTCTCAACGCGGGTTCCGAAATGAAGTCCAGACGAGATGCGACGGTTTTCGGAATCTGAAGGAAAATCCCGACATCTTCCTCGTCCTCATTCGCAGTGCTCTCCTGCCGAAAGCGTTCGGACCAGACCATGAGGGGCTTCCATATGAAGAGATCGAGGAAAAGGATCACGGTGGCGAGGGCGACAATACCCCAGATCACCAGCGGGAAATTCTCCTCTTCGGCCGCTTTCGCGAGAAAACTGCCGATGCCAGGAAGATTGTATTTCACCGGCCCTACCGCAATGATTTCGCAAGCGACCAAAAAGAACCAGCCGTTGGACCAAGACAGGATGGAATTGTAAATGAGGCGGGGAATCGACGCCGGAAAATAAAGACGCATGAAGCGCTGGCTCTGACTGAGACCGAAACTGGAAACGGCCTCTTCATTTTCTTCCGGAATGGCCCGCACCGACTCATAAACCGCGAACGCAAGGTTCCAGGCCTGGGAAGTGAAGATCAGGAAAATCGCGGCCATTTCAACACCGATACGATGACCGTTCGAGATGCCGATGAAAAAGGAAATCGCCGCAGGAAAAAAACCGACGACGGGGACGGACTGCAGGATGTCGAGCAAGGGAAGAATGAATTTCTCACCGATTCGGGTACGCGCTGCGATCAAACCGAAGAAGAACGCGAACACCAGCGACATGCAATAAGAAACGAACATGCGCAGGAAGGATAACAGGATCGCGCCGGGAAGATCGGGAAGGAAAACCGTTTCGGCACGGAGTTCAGTGAGATGAACCCCGCCCTTGTAGATCCCGACCACCAGATACACGAGTCCCATGAAGAGCACCAAATAGATGACGCTCGACTTGGTTTTTTCAATCGTGCTGCGAGGAACCAGTGCCATAGATCAGTTTTATTGTTACGCTATTTCTCATGAAGATGCACTCTCTTTTGGCTCTGCTTTTCCTCATTCCGCAAGCGCATGCCACCAGTTTCTTCATTCGCCCGTTCTCTGAATTCACTAAAACAACGAATGTCATCGTACGCGGAGTGACCACCGGAATTCACGCCGAAAATGTCGCCAATTCGAACGGCGAGAAGATGATCTACACCTTCGCAAATCTCGCCATCAAGGACGTGATCAAGGGATCAATCACCGGCTCCAGCATCCGCATCCGCAGGCCCGGCGGAACCCTGGATGAGATGACATTGGAAATTCCAAGTTCGGTGGAGTTCAAGGAGGGCGAAGAAGGGGTTTTCTTCCTGAGCGACGAACAGGACGATCACTCCTACGAAGTCACCGGCATGGAGCTTGGAAAATTCAATATCGTGAACCAAGGTGGAACCGAAATCCTGAAGGGCGGAATTTTTGCTTACTCAAAACCGGAAAAGCATGACTCTCATGGTGGTCATGCGTTTCAGTCCGGTGACATTTCTGAAAACCTCAAACCTTGGTCAATCACCCAACTGAAAGAACTGGTCCAATCTCAAGGATCTGCCCCGAGCGCTTCGGCCACGACATCTGAGAGCAAAACCAATTTGATTCCAGCACCCTCTTCCGTCACCCTTGAATCCGAACCAAATCAATCAAGTATACAACCCCCTTCAAATGCGCTCTTCAACAATAATGATGACGCAACACAACAAGATTCACTGTACATCACCCCCGCTTTTTGGTACGCCCTCGCCTTATCGATATTGGCTTTGGGAATTTACCTGATCAAGCGGAGGGGATAATTGGATCCATTACGGGCTTTTGTGAGCCGTTACTGGAAAATCTGGGCGACTTTGGGATTGTGTCTTCTGACCATTCAATCCGCTCTCTCCTATACCCTTTCGGAAGTAGGCAAAGGGAACTTTGTACGATGGTCGCACGGGCAGAAATTCATGCTCGCGGGCAATCCCGAAAACAGAGTCGGCCTGTCACCGGTGTTTTTCCGGAACTCCGTGGTTCTCGCACTTCAACAGTGGAAATACGCCAGCAACGGGATTTTCGACTTCGAATACTGGCAGGGAACAGACCCGAAACAGTTTCCCGCCTCCCAGGAAGCGGATGGAATGAGTACCATTCATTTCGCCTCCCGTTCCGGCAAGAGACCCGATTCCAACGTGATCGGACATACACAAATACTTTTTAACAATACGACCGGGGCGATCATCGAAGCAGACATCGTTCTCAACGACATCGACTATTCGCTGACTGAGGACGCCCGCGACACCATCACGAGGACTCATCAAACCACGCGCTCTGTCTACCTCAACAACATCATCACCCATGAGATCGGTCATGCGATCGGTCTCTCCCATAGCAGCAGCATCAATTCATCCATGCTTTATGTGGAGTTTCCAGAGCAGTTCAAACTCGGATGTGACGACATCGTTGGAGCCAAACACCTGTACCCTTCACCATCGGACCGAACGGGAAAACTCGAGGGAATCATTCACCGTCCAGAAGGCGGTCCGCTTGCCGGCGCCGTGGTGACGGCGATTTCCTCAAAACGCGGTATTCCGATCGCATCCGTGCACACGAATGCGGATGGCAGATTCATTTTCGGTGCACTCGAACCCGGCCCCTATTCGCTGATGGTCGATTCGTACTTCGGTACGGCGGCCTCGATTCCTCGACATTTGCAGCCAAGACAGCGCCTTATCTGTTCGAGCGAGAATTTTCCTAAAAACTTCGTGACCGAAACCGATCAACACACCTTGAAGCGGTTCGAGGTGCGCGAACGCATGATCCGGGACATCGGCGTGCATTCAGTGACCTGCAACAGCATCATCAGCACCGGTTCTTCATTTCAACAAGATGTTTCGGCTCCGTTTGTCGACCGCGCCGATGCTGGAATGCTCAAGACCTATTCTTTCGTGGCAAACGGTCCGTTCCGCGTAACGGCGATCGGCTATCTCCTGTTGTCACCAGTACGGGTGGAACTTTCCCTGATGGATGCTTCAGGAGCGACATTGACTCCCCGTCGGAACGACACTCTCTATCGCTCGAAAGTTTCGGATTTCAGGGTCGAGGACCACAGTGTGAGTGCAACCGCCTTCGGTCGGGTCACGGTGATTGCCAGGGTGTATCCCATTGATGAATCCGCGTTTCCGCGTCCGTCCGTGAAACCGGGCACCGAGCCACTGTTCATGATGCATTTTCATAACGAGCATGAAGCGAGAAACGGCAAATTCATCCCGCTCAATGCGAGATGCTCGACAAACCAGGTGTTTCCGGAATACCGATCACCACCGGGCATTCCCATCCGCAATGCGACCACGACCACACTCTCTGATCATGTCGGATTCTGTGGAACCGCCAATGCTTCCACTCTGCACGGCAGAAAATCCACACCTGCGACTTCCAACAGATCGGACTTCGGCAAGATCATCGGCTGGATGATTCCGTTCCTGACGGCATTTGTCTGTCGGTTGTATTTGAAATTCCGGCACGCTAAAATCAGGGAATGAACAGACGCTTAATCGCTACGATCGCTCTTGCATTCGTTTCCCTGACCAACGTCCACGCACAATTCGATGAACTGAAATTCAAACAGGCACTGAAACTGAAGAAGGATTTCTACATCACTGAGGGTGCCATCACCGGCGGTGATCGCACCAGCAATGACTTCACGGTGACCAACGTGAGAATCGCGCAGAATCCTGCGGGTTTCGATCGCATCGTGATCGACCTTGCCGGAAACGAACACGGCAACAAAACCAAGCTTGACCGTCCTCCCTTTTTCCTCGTGGAAGCCGATCAGAAAAACAAGCGCGTCCTTGTGACTGTCTACGGCAAGCCGAAACTTGATTTCTCTGCGATGAGTGCGATCCAATCAGCGAGAAAAACCAAATCCATCGGCGGAATCGAATTCATTCCACTTACTGAAAAGGACCGCTGGACCTGGTCGATCAATACGAAGACTGTGGCGAAGGCGGAAGTGTTCGAATTGACCGAGCCGGCACGCATCATCATCGATCTGAAATGACGGGAACCTAACCATGATCAGAAACATCGCCATCATCGGAATGGGAAAAATGGGCGAAGCAATAGCCCAGGGGCTGATGCATTCACCCCAGCAGAAATACCGGATTTGCGGAACCACCCGTTCAAGCGAGTCAGCAGCCGAAGTGCGTGCGCGACTCGGAATCGATTGCCACACCGATAATGCAAAGGCGATCAGCGATGCGGACCTCGTGATTCTGGCAGTGAAACCCCACCAGGCGGAAAAGATCCTGAATGAAAATCCGCTCAACGGAAAACAACTTCTGGTTTCAATCTGTGCTGCAGTGACTACGGATCAGCTTTCGGCATGGAGCGGTTCAAAGGCGGCGATCATTCGCACCATGCCGAACACTCCGTGTTTGATCAAAAGCGGTGTCACCGCCATTTGCAAAGGCCCGCGCTGTACCGACACCCAGTTGCTCGAAGTGGAAAAGATTTTCGGAGAGCTCGGCGAAGTCACCGTGCTCGAAGAATCCCTGTTTGACGGTGTCACCGGGCTCAGTGGATGCGGACCTGCATACATCTATCTGATGATTGAGGCACTCAGTGAGGCAGGAGTGAAAGTAGGAATTTCGCGTAAACAAGCGACACTGCTTGCCGCACAAACGATGATGGGTGCAGCAAAGATGGTACTGGAGCGGGAAGAGCATCCGGCCGCACTGAAAGATGAAGTCACCACACCGGCTGGCTGTACTGTGGATGGACTGATGGCCCTGGAAGAGGGCAAATTGCGCGTGACGCTGATCAAAGCAGTACTAGCAGCTACCCTTCGAAGCAAAAAAATGGGTAAAAAGGCCTGATTTTTGCGCCAATTTTCTGACGCCCTTTCAAAACACTGACAGAACCCGTATTTTTATTTTTATCTAATCCCCTGAAATTACACGTTTTACAATCTGCGCAACAAAAAAAATACATTACCTGATCATTTTTATCTAAATTTTTTTTGACGTTCGACGATAAATGTATTGGGTACAGTAACTGAGTGTTTCAGTCAAGGAAATGGGTTCCACGACTGATTATTCTAATAATAAGGGGGACACAATGGGTCTTAGAATCAATACAAACGTACAATCTTTGGGTGCACAACGTAATCTTGGTATTTCCAACCACAAGCAACAAGGAA
>JBEIKL010000054.1:0-11924 GCA_040379745.1 Bdellovibrionales bacterium
GAAAACCTCTTCGCCTTCGGTCGCCTTTCCGCTCTCTACACTTCCGTCATGGGCAGTGGTCTCAACTCCCAAAACCTAAACACCTTCGGCATGAATGACCAGATGGTCGGAGCAGCTTGGCGCGCAGTCTCCTTGGAAAACGGAACCAGCGTCAATTTACAGGCGGAGGTGACTATTCCCGCTTACCTGAACTCGAACGCGCTTCTCGACGGTTCTCTCTTTATGGGTGACGAGACCATCGACATGACTTTCGGTGCATTTGCCGAAATACCGGTGAGCCAGGGCGTGAACCATCTTCTCTATCTGGATGGTGGCGCGGGTTACACTTACCGTTCCCTCGGTTATTCGGCACTCATTCCCTGGAACGTTCAGTTGAAGCGCTATCCGATCCAGGAAGGGATGCTGTTTTCCGCTGGTGCACGAGGCACCATTCCTCTGACTGCCAGCAATGCATCCCTCAGCCAACTCGATTCGGATCGCAGTCGCGGTGCCGCCGGCAGCTTTGTCGTCGGATCGTTCAATCCGGAAATAGTGCTCGGTCAAGCCAGCATCGGCTACCAGGACAAGAGCCACATTCAATACACGCTCTCGGGTGCCATGCCCATCACCGCATCGAACGCAGCTGACGGCATTCAGGTTTCATTCGGCGTGCAAATCGACTTTGTTCCATCTGAAGTGAAAAACCCAACCAAGAAACCGAGCTCGAGCACCAAAGGCCGCTTTGTCGAATATGATCTCGTGGCGAACATCACTTCCGTCAACGAACAACTCTATCTGCTGAAGATCGACATGGGCGCGGAAAGCGGCGTGAGCGTGGGTCAGCTTTTTGACATCTTCGATGCCTCGGGAGTCGTTGCAAAAGCGAAAGTAACCAATGTAAAATCAGAGGAATCGGCATTACGCGTGATAGAATATCTGAAAGAGAAGACTATCGAAACCAATGCAATTGCCAAACGGGTGGCAAAACCAGAATAACCCGTGGAGAAAGGACTCTTCATGTTCAGGACCATTCAAACCGGCTTCATCGCGCTGATCCTGTCACTCACCACCCTGCTTTCCGCGAATGCGGCAAAGTTTGCGAATCAGTTCGTGGAATTCGAACTGCCCGCAGGCTGGAGCTGCGTGCTCGAAGGTGCGGAATGGGTTTGCCAGAACCAACAAGATCCGATCAAGAAGAAAGACGCGATCATCATTCTCGCCGCAAAAATCCAAGGCGATCAGGACACGCTTGATCAGTACCTCAACTACTTGAAGAATCCAAAAACCTACACCACTCCACAAGGCAAGAGCGTGACTTCGGAAGTCCGCTTCGCCCGCAACAACACCATTGGTGACCAGTCGTGGGTGGACTCGCTCCATCTCGAATCCGAAATCACCGGCTTCTTCACCCGCTATGTAGCAACCGTGAAGGACGGAATCGGGGTTCTCGTCACTTACTCGGTGAACAAGAACAAATATCAGGAATACTCCACCATCTTTGACGAGATGATTAAGTCGCTGAAAGCGTTCCGCAAGGAAGGCGGCCTGAATATCGCGGGCGCGAGTTCCGACCTGTTCAAGACCAAAGGCGCTGCGAACCTCAGCAACGAAGCGGTGTTCGGCAATATCCAGGGCGCTGAAGATGCGAAACCGGCACAACAACCGAACCTGTTCGACGATCCGATGATTTTCTACGGAGCGATCGCACTGGGCGCACTCATCCTGATCATGATCCTCAAAAAGCTGAAAAAATAAGTAAGTTCGACTGAAATCAAAAAGGCCGACGGGTTCTTCCCGCCGGCCTTTTTCATTTTGATTTCATCACTACCGGTTCACACCCGGATTCTTCGGTTCCGAGCCTACCACGCGCGCGCCCCACCTCCGGTCACTTCAGGAATCGAACGGTTTCTCCGCACAACTTCTTCGCCGTATCATTCAATGAACGGAGTGCCAGGCGACCGCGCGGTTTACGGGAAAGAACCAGGATCATCGGTTCGTTTTCGGCGAGCCAGTGCGAAACGAGCTTCTGAATCTCCGCACCTTTCAGTCCGCGCACCACGCTCTCATACTTTTTGAACGAAAGGTTCTTGCGGTAAAAAAGCTCGGAAGTCGAGACCGCCATCATGCGCGCCTCCGCACTTTCAAGCGACAACTGGAAGGAATAGATGAGACTGTCCTTGATGCGCTTCAGTTCCGCGATGGGGATTCCGTTGCGTGCGATCTTCTTCAACTCACGGTGAATCACCTGGATTGAAGGCAGCACCTGATCGGGCTGGACACCGGCATAGATGATGAACATCGAGGCATCGAGAAAATGGATCGCATTCGCATACACCGAATAGGCCCACCCTTTTTTCTCTCGGATTTGATCGAACAACACGGAACTCATCCCGCCACCGAGATACTGCTGGACCATGATCGAGGCGATGCGTTCCTTCATCCCATGCAAGGGTGACGAGAAACCATAGAGCAAATGCGATTGCTCGGTCTGGGAAACCATCCAGTGAAACCCCTTGTGCGTTTCTTTCGGCGGGTCCATTCCCCATTGCGCCTTGCGAATCTGCTGTTTGCGGTTAGGCCAAGTCTTGTCTCCGAGAACGGCGAACTGACGTTTCACCTTTTCAAACGTCACTGCACCCGAAACGGACAGGACCATGTTTTCGGGCCGGTAATGCTGATAAAAGAAATGGAACAACTTGGCGCGGGTCACCGATCGAATGCTTTCTTCGGTTCCGAGAATCTGCCTGCCGAGCGGATGCTTTCCAAAAAAGCGCTCGAGGTACTGGTCGAAACATTCCTCTTCAGGGTTGTCCTTGACCATGGCGATTTCCTGCAGGATCACCTGGCGTTCTTTTTCGACTTCCTTGGCCGCAAAAAGCGGATGGTATAAAATTTCCTTCAAGAGGTCCGAACCCAGTGCCAATTCTCGCGCCGGAAGGTAGAAATGAAAGCAGGTGTGCTCGCGACTGGTGAAGGCGTTGAAGTCTCCACCCACGCGGTCGACCGCTTTGGAAATGTCGAGGGCTCCGCGCTTCTTTCCCCCCTTGAACACCATGTGTTCCAGGAAATGGCAAAGTCCGGCAGAATCGAGATCCTCGTGTCGGGTGCCGGTTTTGACCCAAGCGGCGATCGCCACTGACATTAATTGAGGCGCTTCGTCAACAATGAGCGTGAGTCCATTCGGATAAATCCATTTTTGAACGTCTTGTTTCACCAGGGTGTGCCCAACTTTCAATAGGTATGATAGAGAATAAGTATGGCAAAAAACATCAAAAAAGCTCCCGCCTCCGATGAAGTTTTGCCCGTGGTTTACGACCCGTATTCGCCCGAAGTCCTCGAGGAACAAGCGAAAACCAGCGACCAATCCTTGACGGCGATTGACCCGCTGAAGCGTTACCTGCAGGAAATCAAACAATCGCCCACTTTGACCGAACAACAGGAACAGGAATTGGCCTTGCGAATGCACCAAAAGGGCGACGTAAAGGCAGCGAAATTGCTGGTTTCGGCCAACCTCAAACACGTGGTGCGCATCGCCTATGAATACCGCTCCATGTACACAAACCTTCTGGACCTGATTCAGGAGGGTAACATCGGACTGATGAAGGCGGTCTCAAAGTTCGACCCCACCAAAGGGGCCCGACTGGGGTACTATGCCAGTTGGTGGATCCGGTCCTATATCCTGAAATACTTACTGGACAACTTCAGACTGGTAAGGGTCGGCACCACCCAAGCCCAAAAGAAACTCTTCTATCATCTGATGCGCGAGAAACAGCGTCTCGAGGCACAAGGCATTCCCGCCACCCCTGCCCTGATTGCCCATCAATTAAATGTGAAGGAAAAGGACGTCATCGAAATGGACCAACGGCTGTTGAGCTCCAAGGCTGAGGTCTCCCTGGATGCACCCACCACTAATGACCACCAGCTGCCTTTGGTCAGCACCCTGATGGATCACCGCGAAAATGCGGATCGCATCATTGAGCGGGAGGAGTGGCTAAAAATCTTGGAAGCAGAGCTCCCCATCTTCCAGAAGGGCTTGAATAATAAGGAGAAAATGGTCATGGATGCTCGCCTGCTGGCAGAGGACCCGAAAACCCTCCAAGAAGTAGCAGACGAATTTGGCCTCACTCGGGAGCGGGTTCGCCAAATTGAGGCAAAGTTGATCGAAAAGCTGAAAAAACAGCTGGAACCCTATCTCAAGTGAAACCATTGAGGGCAAAAACGCGCTTTACACCCCTCCGCAATTTGTGATACCCAATCTAGACTAAATAAAATTGAAATAAGGAAATACCATACAATGCAAATGGGAACAGCTCGTAAAACTGAAAAGAAAGAGAACATTGCGAAGATCGTTAAGGCTTTCGGCAAGACTGAAACCAACACTGGCTCCACTGAAGCCCAGATCGCTCTGATCACTGACCGCATCAACACTCTTCAACCACACTTTGAGCAACACAAAAAAGACAACCACTCCCGCCGTGGTCTCTTGAGACTTGTTGGCCAACGCCGCAAGCTCCTCAAGTACCTGCAAGCGAAAGACGAAGCGGGCTACAAGCAGATTCTTGCTAAACTCGAACTCCGTAAATAATCAAATTCTGTTCTTTCATTCGAGGCACACACCGATTGATGTCAACCCAAGGGTTGAACCAAAACATCAAGAAGGTCGGTGCCTCGAATCGTTTTTACCGATCACGCTAACGCGCTCGTACAACTCATCAACAAAGGAAAATATCATGAACATTCAAACGGTCAGCATGGAACTCGGCGGGAAAAAACTCACGCTTGAAACCGGCAAAATGGCAAAACAAGCAGATGCATCCGTATACGTATCTTACGGTGACACCCGCGTTCTCGTAACCGTGTGTGCTGCTAAAGACCCAAAACCAGGCATCGACTTCATGCCACTCACTGTAGAATATGCAGAACGTTTTTACTCTGCAGGAAAAATCCCTGGAAGCTTTCCAAAACGTGAAGGCCGCCCGACTACTGAAGCAACACTTGCTGCTCGGATGATCGACCGCCCTAACCGTCCACTCTTTCCAGAAGGTTTTCACTGTGACACTCAAGTGATTGCGACCATCATGTCACTTGATCACGAAGGTGACGCAGAAGTTGCAGCATCCATCGGTGCAGGCGCAGCTCTTCACATCTCCAACATTCCATTCAACGGTCCAACAGCGATGGTGAAAATGGGTCGCATCAACGGCCAATACATCGTCAACCCGAGCTGGAAACAGCTTCAGGAAGAAAGCGACATGGAAGTGGTCGTTTCTGGAACCAAAAACGCGATCATGATGGTTGAAGGTATGGCCAAGGAAGTACCGGAAGCCGAAGTACTTGAAGCGATCCTCAAAGGTCACGAAGAAATCAAAAAAGTTTGCGCGATCATCGAAGAACTCCGCACTAAAGCGGGCAGCCCTAAGCGTGAATTCACTCCAGCGGCAATCAATGCTGATTTGATGAAGCAAGTAGAAGCTCAAGCAAAAGAACTTCTGGTTAAATCCCTTAAAACCAAAGAGAAGCAAGAACGCTACAAAATCGCTGGTGAAGCAAAAGAAAAAACCCTTGCTGCACTCGTTCCTGCAAGCTTGAAAGAGTCAGATCCAGCTGCTTACGCTGCTCAATCTGCAGAAGTAAAACGCTACTTTGAACTTCTTCAATTCAACTTGATGCGCGAAATGATCCTGACTGACAAGATCCGTATCGACGGTCGCGACAGCAAGACCATCCGTAACATCACCGTTGAAGCAGGCTTGCTCCCTAAAGTTCACGGAAGCTCCCTCTTCACTCGTGGTGAAACCCAGGTTCTCGCAGCCGTCACTCTCGGAACTGCTGATGACGAACAGATCATCGACAGCATCTACGTCAACACCATGAAGAAATTCATGCTCCACTACAACTTCCCTCCGTACAGCGTGGGTGAAACCGGTCGTTTCGGCGGTCAATCCCGTCGTGAAATCGGTCACGGTGCCTTGGCTGAACGCTCGATTGAAGCGATGATGCCGAAACACGCAGCATTCCCTTACACCGTTCGAATCGTGTGTGAAACTCTCGAGTCCAACGGATCTTCATCCATGGGTTCAGTCTGTTCCGCTTCGATGGCATTGATGGATGCGGGTGTACCGTATCCAAAACCAGTTGCGGGTATCGCAATGGGTCTCATCAAAGAAGGTAACCGCGTTGCGATTCTTTCTGACATCTTGGGTGACGAAGATCACCTGGGTGACATGGACTTCAAAGTCGCTGGAACCAAAGACGGTGTGACCGGTATTCAAATGGACATCAAGATCGAAGGCGTGGATGCAAGCATCATGAAAACCGCTCTCGAACAGGCAAACCAAGGCCGTATTCACATCCTGGGTGAGATGTCGAAAGCGATCACCACTGCACGTGAAGAGTTGAATCAAAACGCTCCACGCATCACCACGATCAAGATCCCAACCGATCGTATCGGTGAAGTGATCGGGCCAAGCGTTAAAATGATCAAATCAATCGTTGCTGCAACCGGCGCGAAAGTGAACATCGAAGACGACGGTACTTGTAACGTTTCTTCATCTGACGGTGAAGCGGCGAAAAAAGCGATCCAGATGATCCGTGACATCCTTGCGGAAGTCGAAGTCGGCCAAATCTACAAAGGGATCGTGAAAAAGATCACTGACTTCGGTGCATTTGTCGGCGTTCTTCCTAGCCAAGACGGTCTCCTCCACATTTCTGAAATCGATTACAAGCGTGTCAATGCAGTAACCGACGTCTTGAAAGAAGGCGATGAAGTGGAAGTGAAAGTTCTGGAAGTGGATCCACAAGGCAAGATTCGTCTTTCCCGTAAAGCGCTTCTGCCAGTACCAGAAGGATACGTTCCACCTCCCCCACGCGAACCACGCCCACAAGGCGATCGCGGTGACCGCGGTGGCCGTCCAGGCGGTCGCGATCGTCCAAGACCACGGAACTAACTTTTGATCATGCGATGATCTTGGGCACTGCCTGAATCACAGCAGATAAAAATTACAAAAAGAGGCCAAAACGACACTGTTTTGGCCTCTTTTTTATTTATTCCATATTTAAGTCGCAATTCTGGATTTTGCGCAAAGCATCAAGTTGTCGTAATTCCAGATCATTCACCCTCAATTAATTCCAATTATTTTTTTTGACTAGCGCGCCGCAATTACTGTTTTCTTTACGGGTACCTTGAGGGGGGTTTCGTGAAAAACATATTTGTCATTTCGTTCATTTTTGTCGCTACCAATTCCGCAATGGCTTTGCCACAAACCAAGTCATCTGCCAATTTCTCCAGAAAAGCCAAGACCCGTACCCGTGCGGAGTCCATGCCAGCCAAACCGGCGACTTCTGCGATCAATTCCACCAACAACTTGGGCAACACTTCGGTTGCTGAATCCACTGGTTTCAGCCCGACGATTCACGCAGGGTATACCGGAATCATAAGCGGTCCGATTCTGGATGCTGAAAAGAACAGCTCGAGCAACATCTCCGTGAGCAACCGCTTGACCGCCAGAGCTGACTTCACTGAAAACCTCAACGCCGGAATCCAAGCGCGGGTGAGCACCGCGTTTCTTCCCACTGGCGTGACTGCGGCAAACGAGAACTGGCGCGTGTTCGCTGATATCCGCAAAATCTATGCGGACGATGTGATTGATTTCAACCTCACTCCACGAATCATGTTGCCGACCAGCAATGCAGCACACAACCAGACTCTGGTTGCTGGACCTGAGGTGATCGCAACCCTGAACATCATTCCGAGAAACTCGCGTTTCAGTTTTGATTATAAGGCACAAACCCAGAAAAACTTTTACACGGACAAACTCGCTTCCTCGAAAAGCGTCGATTTCTACCTGTTGCACAACCTGGAAGCGGCTTATACCCTCAATTCCGCCGTGGAAATCAACATGGGCTTGTATCCGGAATACATGTCGACCAAAAACGCCTCATTCACCAACACCAGCAATGAATTGGATCTGGGCTTGAGCTGGAGCTTTGCAAAAGGCTGGGCGTTGAACCCGTATCTGGCAACCGAACTGAATGGCTTGGACTCGTCAAATCTGGGCAAGAGCATGCAGGCCAACCTGATTCTCAGCGGATCATTCCTCTGACTCGGGGCTGACCGCCAATTTTTTTACACTTTCACCATAGAACACTCGCCGGGACTCCCGCGCGAGTGTTTTTTTTTACACTTTGATTCCAAACTGATAACTTAAATCTATGCAAGACCAATGGTTCTTGGATCTCGATGGCGTGAGATCAGGACCCTACCGGACAAGTGAAGTCTTGAACCTGATCTCGGAAGGCGAAGTCCTTCCTCACCATCTCATTGGCACCACACTGAAGAGCAAGGAATGGAAAACCATTCTCGACTGGAAGCTCGAAATCGCGAAAATAAACCAACCCGCGCAAACCAAAGCAATTCAAACACAAGCGCCGATCGGCATTGAGATCGAAAAGCCGGTGCCGAACTCACCCGTTACGGAATCTGCGACGAATTCAAGTCCACCTGCCTCCTCACCTTCTTCACCATCGTCGACTCCGGCACCTGCTAGCACTGATCCTGAATCTGCCGATGCAATGGCTGAAATGTTCGATACCATTCAACATACCCGTCAAAAAAGGGAACAAAAGTCGCAGCAGGAACATGCGGCAGCCCAACCGATCATCGTACCGGAATCCACGATCAGCAATTCCACCGGCAAGTTCATTCTCATTTCGGTGGTGATCACCGTTCTGGGATTTGTACTGGGACAGGTCTTTCAAAAACAAACCCAAACGCCTGCCGAGAACAGTTCCTCCAGTACCGGTGCCGCCACTTCCACAGTGACTGGATCACCTACACCGATTACGGAACCGAAAACCCAGCTCCTGGATCGTAGCAATGACCGCATCACCATTCGCAGTCAGATGCCGTTGAATTCCCCACCACCACCGCCCCCTTCGCCTCCACAGTCTGCCCTTTACGGCCAACCACCTGCGGAACGCCCACGAGACCGTGCACCGGAACGGGATCAGAACAACCAGATGATCGATGACCTGAAAAAAGAGCTCTCCGAACTGAAGGCTCTGAAGGAAGAAATCCGGAATAATAACGAAAATAACGATGAATTACCGGACAATAACGGTCCTAACAATGGCCCGGACATCATCAACGGAGGAAGTAATCCCTCCTACCCTGGCAATCCATCCGGACCGATGAATCCGATGGAGCCGGGAGGAAATAACGCTCCCAATGGTGATCAGAACGGGGCTCCAGCACCGGCTCCCGGCGCCGAAGACGCCCATTATTGACGCGAAGTCCGTTGACGGACCGACTCGAACTTGAGAAACCCTTAAACCATGCTGATCAGTTTTGAAGGAACGGAAGGCTGTGGAAAATCCACCCTGATCCGTCATCTCTTGGAAAAATTCAAGTCCGCTGGCATTGCCGCCATTTCCACCCGTGAACCAGGGGGGTCTCCGGTCGCGGAGAAAATCCGTAACCTCATCCTGAACGATGAAATGAACCCACTGACGGAATTGTTTCTCTACGAGTCGGCACGTGCAGAACACTTCGTGAACACCATTGCTCCGGCGCTGAAATCCAAAAAAGTGGTTCTTTGTGATCGCTTCATTGATTCCACCATCGCCTATCAGGGATTCGCCCGCGGACTCAAACTGGGCGTGATTGAGCCCTTGAACAAGATCGCCACTGAAGGTCGCACACCAGACCTCACTTTTTTCCTCGATCTTCCCGTCGAAGAAGGATTGGCACGCGCGACTGACCCGAACAAGTTTGAAAAAGCGGGAATCGAATTCCAGAAAAAAGTGCGCAAGGGATTCCTCTACTCGATCCGCAAGAACAAGAAACGCTGGTGTGTACTCAAGGTGAAGAACCGCACGCCCGAATCCATCGCGGATGAAGCATTTGAAATCATCGTGAAGAAACTGAAACCTGCAAGGAAACCGCGCAAGAAGGCCAGCCGTAAATGATTCCGCATCTGCCGATCGCACCCGCACTCGTCGCCGCCCATGAGGACAAGTTTTTTCATCTGCTGGAAAAATACGAACGTCAGGGAAAATTGCACCCGACGATTCTCCTCACCGGACTCGACGGCGTTGGCAAGCGCAGCATGGTCATTCATCTGATCCGAAAACTATTTTGTGATCATCCGGGCACGAATCTCGAAGCCTGCGGTGCCTGCAAATCCTGCAAACGTGCCGATCAGAATCAGTGGCTCGACCTGATGTGGCTCGAGCCCGACACGGGGGATGATGACGGAAAACTGGGTATTCACAAGATCGATGCGTTCCGTGAATTGAAAACGAAATTGGGAATGGGCCCTGCCGAGGAACCGTTCCGCATCGTCGTGATCACGAATGCCGACCGCATGACCGTACAGGCGGCAAACTCGATCCTGAAAACACTCGAAGAACCCCCACCGAACTGGGTGTTCATCCTGACTGCAACCGATGCGTCCCGACTCCTGCCGACCATTCTCTCCCGATGCATCGAGATCAAATTGAAACCCCTGTCACCTCAAACCGTGATGACCGTTCTGCAGCAGATCCAGGGAGCCGAACTCCAATCCGCGCGCGCGCGCATCGCCGCTCGTGCCGGTGAAGGAAGCATTTCCCGCGCCATTCACTTCATGGATGACGAAACTTGGAAAATCCGCGATCAGATTCTCGGGCTATTGAGCAATCCCGCATCCGAGTGGATGAAACTGGTGGAGAGTTTTTCAAGCAGCCAACGCTCACTCCAATTGTCACTCGATCTGATCGAGTCCCTGATGATGGACCTGGTGAAACATCATGTGGAACCCGATCACATCTGGGCCAATGAAGACCAAAAGGAATTCCTGTTGCAGTGGCAGGAAGCGAAACGCATTCCAACCGGCAGAATTCTTACGCTCCTGACCCGCATCGCCGAAATCCGTCAATTTTCCACGCTGACCCTGAACTCGAAACTGCTGGCGCAGGAAACCCTGATCCCCCTTTTAGAAACCATCGTTTCGTGAAATAATTTTGGATGTGATCCATCTCCGCGATATCGGAATCCGTTTCAAGGAACGCACCATCTTGGAACACGTCGACCTCGACGTGCCTTCCTGCGGTTCTCTTTCAATCATCGGTCCATCCGGAAGCGGAAAAAGCGTGCTCCTGAAAATCATCGCCGGACTGATCCAACCGACTTCGGGTCAAGTCACCGTGAACTCGTCGAAAGTAAGCATGCTGTTCCAGAAAAATGCCCTCTTCGATTCGTTCACCTTGCTCGAAAATCTGCTGACCCCTCTCGCTGAAACCGTGAACATTCATGGCGAAGAAGCGATCGAACGATCGATGAACATGCTGAAAGCGGTCGGACTCGATCACGCCGCCAAACTCTATCCGGACGAGATTTCCGGTGGGATGCAAAAACGACTGGGAATCGCGCGTGCGCTGATCATTGAACCGGAAGTGATTCTTTATGATGAACCCACTGCAGGGCTGGACCCGATCACGTCACGCTCAATTGCCGATCTGATGATCGAACTCCATGCCGCGAACAAAACCACCATGGTCGTGGTCACGAACGATTTGCAGCGTGCCTATTATGTTTCCGATCAAATCGCCTTCTGCTCCCATCATTCACTGAAAGTTTTCGGAACACCGGCCGAAGTGAAGAACACGCGCGATCCGGAACTGCGCAATTTCATCTATTCGAATGCCTTGGGAGCAGCCAAATGAGCATCCGATTCGAAAGCGTGACCAAGAGTTTCGGCCCAAAAACCATTCTTGACGGCGTTTCGTTCGAGGTGAAAAAAGGCGAAATCCTGTTCATCCTCGGTAAAAGCGGAATGGGGAAATCGGTGACCCTGAAACACATCATCGGTGTGTTTGCGCCTGATGCCGGAAAGGTATTCGTAGACCAATATGAAGTCAGCGATCTTTGTCGAGGCCAACAGTCCGACGAACTTTCTATGGTACGC
>JBEIKL010000055.1:0-11791 GCA_040379745.1 Bdellovibrionales bacterium
GGAAGAACTGAAACAAATATTTGCGAATTACCCTAAGAAGAAAATTCCTTACCCATCCGCTGGACGACTCACTGAATTTAAAAACAGCGATGCATTCGATGAACTCATTGCTGTATGGTGCAATTACTTCAATAAAAAATTCCCGCCGACACCACCAGAAGCACCGCTGGATCCGAACATCATCAAAGCTTTGATCACTAGCGAATCCGGCTTCAACATTAAAGTAAAAAACCGGAATGCTTACGGCATTGCTCAAATCACCACATCAACTCTTAAAATCCTGCAAGATCCGGATGGTGAAGCCAAAGACTTTCTCTTCAAAGACATTCGGCAAAAAGATTTGTATGACCCTGAAATTGCAATACCACTCGCTACGCGATGGCTATTCAGAAAAAAGGCAACTGCGACTAATCGACTGGGGCATGCACCGGGTACCGAAGAGTTGATTTTGGAATATAAAGGACTTCTTCAAAGCAAAACAAAATTTCATGACAATGCTATCCAGAAATTTAATCTTATTTATGCAAAACTTAAGAAAATTTAGCTTCATTCCATTTGTTTTTATTCTATTTGGATGCTCTAGTTCTCAATACCGAATTCACCAACGACAAGGTGAACGAACAGGCATCATCATTTCTTCTGACCGAGTCATTGTTGAATGCGAAGATCAATTTGCTGGTGGCGGTGATTTCAAAGATCGTTTTGCCTTCTTTGTACACTTTCTGGATGAAGATAAAACAGTATCCTCAGCTTTTCAGGCCGCGCAAACTTCCGGTTCGGAATGTTTCAAAAAATTAAGGGCTACTGAAAATATTTTAAGAAATTCGAAGAAAGTCTATATTGCTGGAATTGGCGCATTAGACGAACCCCGAGTGGTGAATCAATACCAGTTCAACTTTCCAAAATACGGAAGTTTTCATGGAAATGGTCGATCGATGTACCTTGGTGTGATCAAGGGTGAAGACGGCTCATGCGTGACGGCATCCGAAGGCATGGGCAACCCCTGCCCTTGGGATCCGATCTTTCCGGCAGAGACGATTCCGTTTAGTAAATAAACTGCGCTTTAAACTTCGGGCGCACGAAGTTTCAATCACCAGCGCTTTTCGATGCCAATCGAATCCAAAAATGATATTTTTGATCAATGAGATCACTAACACTTCTAGCGCTGATTTTGACCACCTTCGTTCATGCAGGTGAACCCGTTAAAATGAATGAGGCGGAGATCCCGTCTCCGGAGTTCGTTGATGCACTCGATAACACGCCAAGCGCGTGCGTAGGGATGATTGTTTTACCAAACGGTGAGACCATTGAAGAGTTTTATAAAAGAAATCCCGAAACTAAAACCTCGCTCTCTGAAGATTCAATCAACGGCATGAAAAAAAATGAACGCCTCCAAAAACAGGCTAAAACGCCTGAGGCTGTCGGTGGCAAAAAAATCGAAGGTGATTTTGAAAAAAACCGAAGAATGATTGATGGCCCTGCAAATCTACGAGACGCCCCAAATGGAAAGATGATTGGCACTTTTCCCGACGGCTTCTATGTTTTGATTAGTGGACAAAAGGATGATTGGTTTCTTGTTTCTGGGTATTGGGAACGTGAGTGTGAAACTGGATGGACCCATGCAAAAAACCTTAAATATGTGACACGTGAACAGATTAAAGAACTCGAACGTCAAAAAAATCAAAAAGTGAAAAAGCACTGAGCACTCATGGGCACTTGGGGGGGATGGCACCATCTAGAGTATCCACTAAACATTCGCCGATTCATTCAGTCACAACAGCTTCGGGCGCCAGAAGTGCAGTGAGTCATTTCCAATAAAGCCCGCATCCGCGCCCGCACCTGCCCCATCACTCGCACCAACCTCATTCCCCCACCCTGCCACTGATTCAAAAAACCGATTGAGACAACGAACTTCATTTCACCTTCCACTTCGGGCGCCCGAAGTCCACTCACCTTAAGCGAGCACCAGCACTTTACCCACCTCAAACCGCCCAAACTCTACGCAAATCCACCTATTCAACCCACTCCACCCCCCTCCAACACCCACCTTTCCCCTACAAATTCAACAACTTTTCCGATACACTTTCGAAATCATGGCAACTCAAGAAACCGGCACTTTCCAACCCGTAAAATCAGACGTGAATTTCCCTCAGCTTGAAGAAAAACAACTTCGCTTTTGGGATGAAAACAAAATTTTGAAAAGTCGATGAGCGACGCCGAACACGCCAAGCCTTACAGCTTCTACGACGGCCCTCCGTTCGCGACCGGGCTTCCGCACTACGGGCACTTGCTCGCCGGCACTCTAAAAGACATCGTGCCCCGCTACTGGACCATGAAAGGCTACCGCGTCCAGCGCCGCTTCGGTTGGGACTGTCATGGGGTACCGGTTGAATTTGAAATCAACAAAACCCTGAACCTGCATTCGCGCAAAGAGATCCTCGAATTCGGCGTCGACAAATACAATGCCGCTTGTCGCAGCATCGTCGATCGCTATTCGAATGAATGGAAAAAAACCGTGAAACGCATCGGCCGCTGGGTCGACATGGACAACGCTTACTTCACCATGCAGGTGGAATTCATGCAAAGCGTGTGGTGGGTATTTCAACAACTTTACAACAAGGGCCTCATCTACGAAGGCTTGAAAGTCGTGCCGTATTCAGTGGGCGTATCGACTCCTCTTTCAAATTTTGAAGCGAACCTTGATTACCGTGAAGTGCAAGACCCTGCGATCACCGTGACGTTCCCGCTCGTGAAAGAGCCAGAGACTTCAGTACTCGCGTGGACGACCACTCCGTGGACATTACCAAGCAACTTGGCTCTCGCTGTCGGCAATGAAATCGAATACGTCAAAGTGAAAGAGATCGCGACCGGCAAGCAATTCATTCTCGCCGAAGCGTTGCTGAAGAGTTACGAGAAAAAACCGGGCGAAGTGTTCGAAGTCATCGGTAAGATGACGGGCGCTGAGCTTGTGGGCATTGAGTACACTCCGCTCTTCAACTACTTTGAAAATAAACGCGCAGAAGGCGCATTCAAGATCATTCACTCTGACCACGTCACTACCGAAAGCGGAACCGGTGTGGTTCACATGGCACCGGCATTCGGGGAAGAAGACTTTAACGGCTGTAAAAAAGCCGGTATTCCAGTCGTGAACCCAGTTGATGACGACGGAATGTTCACTGCTCAAGTGCCAGACTACCAAGGCAAGCGCGTGAAAGATGCCGACAAAGACATCATTGCTCGTTTGAAAGCGGAAGGTCGCACTTACAAAATCGATTCACTTCTCCACTCCTACCCGTTCTGTTACCGTTCGGGCACTCCACTCATTTACCGTGCGGTTTCATCGTGGTTTGTCGCGGTGGAAAAGATCAAAGAAGAAATCGTCGCTGCGAACAAGACCACGAACTGGGTTCCTGAAACCCTTCGTGACGGCCGATTCGGCAACTGGCTTGAAGGCGCGCGTGACTGGGCGATTTCGCGTAACCGTTTCTGGGGAACTCCGCTTCCGATCTGGCGAAACAAAGAAGGCGAGATGATGTGTATCGGTTCTCGAGAAGAACTCGAAAAACTCTCTGGCCAGAAAGTGGCGGACCTTCACAAGGAATTCGTCGACAAGATCGAGATCCCTTCTCCGACTGGTAAATCTCCATTAAAACGCATTGATGAAGTTTTGGATTGCTGGTTTGAATCGGGCTCGATGCCGTATGCACAATGGGGTTACCCATTCACCCATCAGGCTGATTTCGAGAAAAACTTCCCGGCTGATTTCATCGCAGAAGGTTTGGACCAAACTCGCGGATGGTTCTACACACTCATGGTGATCGGAACCGGACTTTTCGGGAAAGCACCATTCAAAAACGTGATCGTGAACGGGCTGATCTTGGCTGAAGACGGCAAGAAAATGTCCAAGAGTTTAAAGAACTACCCAGACCCGATGAAAGTCTTGGATGAACACGGCGCCGATGCGCTTCGCTTGTACATGATCGATTCACAAGCGGTACGTGCCGAGGAACTTCGCTTCTCGGAAAAAGGTGTGCGCGAGATCGTTCGTCGCATTTCTCTGAGATGGTGGAACTCGTACTCGTTCTTCACCAACTACGCGAGCATTGATGGGTTCAAACCCAAAGGCGATTACGCGAAGACTCCGAACCTGCTCGATCAGTGGATCCTTTCGCGCCTCAATTCCCTGATTCAACACACCAATCAGGAAATGGCGGCTTACCGCCTTTACACTGTCGTGCCAGAGCTTTTGAACTTCATTGAAGCGTTGACGAACACTTACATTCGCTTCAACCGTCCCCACTTCTGGAAAGACGGCATGCCTGAAGACAAGCGCTACGCATACGAGACGCTTTATCATGTGCTCATGACTCTTTCAAAAGTCATGGCTCCGTTTGCGCCGTTCCTTGCGGAAGAAACGTATCAGAATCTTTCGAAAGCCAGTGCGAGCGCTAGAGAAAGCGTTCACCTGGAACTCTTCCCGGAAGCGGAAACGAAGTTCATCAATGCTGATCTCGAGCAAGCCGTTGCCCGCATGGATGCACTCGTGATGCTCGGTCGTAATCTTCGCGAGAAGATCAAGATCAAGGCGAAGATTCCTTTACTCACGATGAAGATCATTCATCGCGATCAGCAGGCTCTCGATAGCCTGAAGAAGCTCGAATACTACTTCCAAGACGAGCTCAACATTCGTGCATTTGAATACCACACGAAAGAAGAAGACTTCGTACAGGTTAAAGCGAAAGCGAACTTCCCAGTACTCGGTAAGCGCGTAGGCCCTAAGATGAAGGCAATTGCCGCTCAAATAGACAAACTTTCGATTGCTGACCTGGAGAAACTCGAGTTAGGCGCATCCCTCACTGTTGAAGGTGAAGCGATCACGATTGCTGACATTGAAATCAAGCGTTCTTCCAAAGGCGACAAGCCGACGATTTCAGCTCACCAGTTGGTGTCGATCGAAGTCGACCCAACGCTAAACGAAGACCAGATCTTGGAAGGCCTTTCGCGCGAAGTGATGCGTAAGATTCAGCAAGCGCGTAAGAACGCCGACCTGAAACTCGATGCGCGCATTGAGCTTTCGCTTTTTGTCGATGGCAAGCTTCTGGAAGCGGTTAAAGCGCACGAAGCGACCCTGACGAGCGAAACGCTGACCACGAAGCTGACTTATGCTTCAAGCCCTGAGTCGGTCACCGGCACCCACACTGAAGTGGCGACCGATATCGAAGAAGGCAAAGTGGGAATCGGACTAAAGGTCGTTTGAAGCAAGGCTACCGCGTCACAGGTCCTGCTGATGGATCTGCTCCATTGTTCGGATCGATCAAACTTTACATTCATTTTGGAGCGGGCCTGCGATTGTCGTAGCCCGCTCTTTGACTTCACCCTCTTCAAACAACCAAAGGGTACCGGGCTCCATCACTTCCCACTTCTCGTTGTTCGTCAGCGGTTCGGTGGCGATGACGGCAACCCGGTCTTTTTCGGTGGTGACTTCACTGAAATCGATTTGCACATCGCGGTCTTTCAAGACTGCTTGGGCAAACGGGGCTTTCCTGACGATGTACGAAAGGTGGGTCGAACAATGAGCGATGAAAAGATCTCCGTTCGATAGCAAGAAATTGAACTCACCATAAGCACCGATCTTCAGGGTCAGCTCGCTGATCGCCTCAAACAACACTTTACGATCGGGCGCCACTAGGCCGAATTTTTTCCTGAGTTCCTGCAAAATGAAACAAAACGCCTGTTCGCTATCCGTGATGCCTACCGGCTGATAGGATCCATCCAACTCCGGTTCAAACTTCAGTAAATTGCCATTGTGGGCGAAGATCCAGTACTGCCCCCAGAGTTCACGCATGAACGGATGAGTGTTTTCCAGGCGAACCTCGCCCTGAGTGGCTTTACGAATATGCGAGATTACATTTTTGGATCGGATCGGGTAATTCTTCACCAGCTCTGCGATCTGGGATTCTGCAGACGGATTCGAATCAAGGAACTGGCGCACACCTTTGCCTTCAAAGAAGGCGATTCCCCAGCCGTCCTGATGTTCGTCAACCAAGCCCCCACGCGCCTGAAAGCCTGTGAAAGAAAAACAGATATCGGTCGGTACGTTGCAATTCATGCCCAATAGTTCGCACATATTAAAATTTTCGCACAAAGATCCAAGAATGCAAAATAGCAACTATAACCAAAGCTGAAGAGCAACTGGCTTAGTGTTATCGGTACTATAAGTACCATTACCCATTTGCCCATAAGAATTGTTACCCCAACATTGAAGACCACCGTTCACGATTGCACAAGTATTGTTGTTATATGGGGATGATGTCCCAAAAATAAATTGTGCACCAGAGGGGATCCCTAATGATTGAGGCGTGTTGCCAAAACCAGTCCCCCAACACTTGATTTCACCGTTAACGATGGCACAGCTTCCGTTGCTATTGACTGAAATTTTTTGAACTCCTGAACTGAGTCCCGAAACCTGAACATTGGTGCCTTGACTAAAATTATTGGTACCATCCCCTAAAGCACCAGTACCATTCATACCCCAGCATTCAGCAGCGCCTTTAATCACGACACATGCGTGATTTTGGTTTGCTGCCATGGTTTGAATTCCCGAGATCGATCCATATGGTCCCCAAGTAACTGATGTAGCATTATTCAGAGGATCAAAGTTTTCAGCACCCCAACATCCCACGCGACCGCGTTGTAAAATACACGCAGATCTATAACCACCATACAAACTACCCACGCTAGCGCCTGCACCACTCACAGGATAGGGACCGTAAGCTTCCCCCCCCACTATTCCGGAATAAGCAAAAATTCCGTAAGAATTATCACCCCAACAAGAAACCGCACCATCTTTCAAAACACAGGAGTGTTTTTCACCTAAAACGATTTTTTGAACTCCTGTCGTGAATGGTGGGTTTGTTTGAAAGGATTGAGTATAGGTCTGCGGAGTCGAATAATATGCATTTTGACTAGTTTGGCCAACCTGGTATTTGTCATTTCTTCCCCAACAACGAACACCGCCATTCACAATCGAGCAAGTATGAAAATCTCCAACTGCAACGTCTTGTGCACCGGAATTGGCTGCAATGGCAATCACAGGCGTAGTACTGTTCGTGGTCGTACCATTACCTAACTGACCGTAATCATTTCTACCCCAACACTGAACACCACCATTCACCACTGCACAACTGTGATATGCACCAACCACTGCGGTCAGAAGCCCCGTTGTTAGACCCGTGGTTTGCGTAGCCACCAATCGATTCGTAGTGGTTCCGTCACCCAATTGCGAATCGCCATTGTATCCCCAGCACCTGATCGATCCATTTACCAACGCACAAGTGTTATCACGACCGGCAATGACATATTGAACACCAGTCATGGTAACTGCACTAGAATTCAAAACACTAGTTGGAGTGGTGATTGTACCGGTAGAATTCACACCCACTTGTCCAGTGGAATTGTACCCCCAGCACTTGGCAACACCATCAACCACGATACAAGTATGCAAACTACCCGCACTGATTTGCTGTACACCGTTGGTGAATCCGGAAACTGCAACCGGTAAAGAACGTTGGGTATTCGTCGAATCGCCCAACTGGTAATAAGTATTTCTACCCCAACATTGAACACCACCATTCACCAAGGCACAGGCATGAAAGCCACCAACTGTAATCGCCTGGACAAAATCGATCACGCCAGAACCAGCGCTATTCTTCACCTGCACGGGAACATTCGAATTAGTAGTGGTATTGTTTCCAAGTTGGCCAAAGGCATTATTACCCCAACAATACACCTTACCGTCAGTTAACGCGCATGCACTACTTCCGAATGCCTTTATATCTTGAACATTATTTGAAAGTGGTGAAGAAACGGTTACGGGCGTCAATTGATTTGCTCCAACCGAGACAGTTGAGTTACCAATTTGACCAGAATCATTATAGCCCCAACACTTCACAGATCCGCTAGTCAAGGCGCAT
Organism: Bdellovibrionales bacterium; assembly: GCA_040379745.1. GTDB lineage: Bacteria > Bdellovibrionota > UBA1018 > UBA1018 > CAIMNF01 > CAIMNF01. The sequence goes on from JBEIKL010000055.1 coordinate 7,974, forward strand.
GAAAAGTAACTTCCTAAAACAATGGCTTGAACACCTGAGGTTAAGCCACTCACAGAAACCGGACTGGTTCTATTGGTAGTGGTTCCATCACCAAGTTGCCCGTTGATGTTATTTCCCCAACACTTTACACCACCATTTACCAATGCACAGGCATGATAAAGCCCAGTTGCGACCGCTTGAACACCTGTAGTTAATCCAGTTACCTGGACAGGTGTAGTTTTATTATTGTTGCCATCACCATTCCCAAGCGCACCATATTGAGCCTTTCCCCAACATTGAGCTGCACCATTCACCACAGCACATGAAGTTGGACCTTGCACTGAAATTGAGTTTTCTTTTCCAACGATCATTATAGGTGAGGCAATAGAAGTGGAACAACCTGAGATGGAATAATTACCAGCCACATCATAACTGTAAATTCTGTAGGACCAACTACCACCAAACGAAGAGAGAGTCACGGTTGCAGTTTGCACTGCAGAAGACACTGACGGAGTCGACATGACAGTTCCACTACAATTTGAAGAATTATAGAGATATATATGCTGGGTACCTAAATCATTGGAAGCGGACTTAGTCCAAGAAGCAGTTGGACTAAGGTCATACGTGGCAGGTATAGTCCATTTCAAATCACTGGAGTTTGAAGGTGGTGTATTATCAATAATGATATTTTTTTCATAAAGTGCACTACTGGAAGGTGTTGGCAAAGTCAGAATGGCATTGTTTCCAAGCGAATCCTTCATGGCACCACCATTCAAAGTCAATGAATTAGTTGATGCATAATTAAGCCAGGTAGTGCTAGTTGGTGAATCACCCTGCAAAGAATATTCAAAATACAACTTATTGGTTCCTGAACCATAACTATAATTTGCAAATGTGGCAGGCAACACATTCAATGCAAGCTGTGGATTTCCCGATACGATGACGGATTTAGAATAAGTAACTTCTATAAACAGACTAGGACACCAACCAGATTCTGCATCACAAGCGGTAATTAATGATACAAAACCGGTACTCCAAATGGTATTTACAGCTGTTACTGCAGGGGATACAGCATCAATGACAATGTTCTTACTATACAAACCATTAGTAAGAAGTGCGGGTAAAGTTAAGACTGCATTATTTCCAGCTTGATCGCGAATCGTACCGCCACTTAAAATCAAAGATGAAGTACTGGTGTAATTCAAGCGAGATGAATAATCCTCGATCTGAACCGTATAGTTAAATACCAAACTACTGGTACCTGTGCCTGACACATAGGTTGCATTTCGGGCTGGTGTTGTATTCAATGCTAAAACTGGGGTGCCCGACACTGATACAGCTTCACTAAAATTAACGATCATATTAACTACAGCACCTGTGATATAGGTACCTGTATTAGTTGTTGATGTAACCGAAGTGATGGCGGCAGATGTTGTATCGATTGCCATCGAACTTGAACAACTTGAAACAGTTGAGTTCCCGGAATTGTCTATCGAAGTCACTTTATACGAATATGTACCACCATCCACTCCGGTAAACGATTGGGTCTGCGCAGTATTCGTCAAGGTGATCAAGGATCCGCTCTCACTCCCCGCGCCACAACTCGCATTAGAATAAAATTGGATTTTTTGAATCGCAAAATCCGTCGACACTGATTTTGTCCAAGATGCCGTGACTGACGCCGTATTTGCTGGTGATGTCTGTGACCAAGCATGAGATGTCGAAGCGATTGGTACAGTGACATCTCGAGTGATATTTACAGCTGCCGAAGTGGCGTTATTTCCCGCATTATCGCTGATGGTCGCAGTCAAGACATGCGCGCCTTCTGTCATGGCAGTGCTATTGATGTTGCCACTGAATACCCCCCCCGTACAAGGTGCCGTACCAACTGTAACACCATCAGATTTAATCGAAACCGTACGGCCAACCTCACTACAAGTACCTGAAACACTAAACGTCGCCGAATCATTGGCAAGATTAATCCAGCTACCAGCAACCGGTGAAGTGATTGCAATCGTAGGCACAGTAGTATCGATCACAATCGAACTTGAACAATTTGAAACACTCAAGTTCCCGGCATTGTCAATCGATGTCACTTTGTAAGAATATAAACCGCCATCCACTCCGGTAAACGATTGGGTCTGCGCAGCATTCGTCAAGTTGATCAAGGATCCGCTCTCACTCCCCGTTCCACAACTCGCATTAGAAAAAAACTGGATTTTTTGACTCGCCAAATCCGTCGACACTGATTTTGTCCAAGTAGCGATGTTTGTCGCAATACTACTTGGTGAAGTTGAACTCCAAACATGACCAGTAACAGGGTCTGGAGCAATCGTATCAATAATAATCATTTTGCCGAAAAAATCACCCGCAAGGGGCAAGGCAAGGTCCGCGTTTAACATTGAAAGACTGAATATTTTTCCATTATTCAATTCCAGAGCAGAATTATTCTTATAGTCTAAAAAACTTGAAACTGAATCATGATCAGCAACTTGGTAACGAAACTCTAAAATATTTGAACCAGATCCCGCTACATATGTGGCAACTTTTTCCGGTAATGTATTCAAGACGAGTTGTGGCGATCCACTCACAATCACGTCTTCACTGAATTCTATCAAAATTGGTATTTCCGAACCCGGACCGTAAGCACCACTTGTTCTTGTTGTAGAAACACTAATCACCTTTGGATAAATCAGTACTTTTTCAAATAAATCATCTACCCCGACAATATAGGGCGAACAAGAGGACAACATTGTGCTTAAAAGCAAAATGCCTAAGGAAAGATTATGTTTAATCCAATTTCCCATTAATCTAATTCCCGCCAAAGCGACTACACCTCTCTAATAGTATCGGCAAAAATTGAGATATTATAAATGTGTCCAAAGTGACACATTTTCACATCGTGCTATTTTAAAACTAAATGATTTTCGTAACCAATTCAGATATATTGAATCTATTAAATGAAAAAAACCTCTATCCCTAAATATGAATTCGAAGCAATCGGGCTAGCACACACCCCGTTCACCCAGCGATTCGGAATTCCACGCCAGCCGGGGCTGGTTCCAGATGCCAAGGGGGTTCTCAAGATCAACGGTCATCCCGATTTCAAATTCGCATTGAAGCGCCTCGAAGAATTCTCGCACATCTGGGTGTTGTTCGTGTTTCACGCACACGGCGGAAACAAATGGAAACCGACCATTCGCCCGCCACGCTTGGGTGGCAAAGAAAAGGCGGGAGTGTTTTCATCCCGATCCCCTCACCGTCCGAACCCAATCGGGATCTCGGTGATGGAACTCGAAAAAATAGATTTTGACGCCAAAGGCGGACCCGAACTTCATGTGAAGGGCGTTGATCTTTTAGACGGCACTCCGATTTTGGACATCAAACCGTATATTCCTTACGCCGATTCAGTACCGAATGCGAACCCAGGCTGGGCCAAAGAAGAAATCAAACGCACCGAAATCGAATTTGAACCCTTGGCAATTGAAAAAATCACCGCCGCAGAATCAGCAGGATATGAAGGCCTGAAAGATCTGATCGAACAACTGCTGACCATTGACCCGCGCCCCGCGTTTCAAAAGCGCGATATGCCACCGGAGGCGGAAGAATCACAAGGCAAGGACTTTGGCTTACTGGTAAAAGACTTCGATGTGCAGTGGAAGATCCAGAATTACCATTTTGTCGTTTACGACATCGTGAAAACGACCAAGAAAACTGCGGTGAAAAAAACAAGACACTGAATCGATTAAATCAGTTGAGCTGCAAAAAATAATAGATACAGATGACTAATTCTTAATCAGTTTTAAAAAGCGCCAGCTTGCAATAACAGACTTTTACAC
>JBEIKL010000056.1:0-11720 GCA_040379745.1 Bdellovibrionales bacterium
ACATGGATATCGGTATTGATTCCGTAAAGAGGCTTCGTCGGGATCAGTGACGAAAACACCAATTTCGGGAACTCTCCTCGTTTCAATCTGCTTTCGAGATTCTTTGCCAGTGTTTCCACTTCGTTGAAAGTCATCCAGGTGGTGGATTTCAGGGTGATGCCCACCGAACTCGCTTGGATTGCACGGGCACGCCAGAGTTCCATGGCCGCGAGTTTCAGGTGGAATTCCACTTTCGGATTCAAGGTCAATTCACGGAAATTCGCGTAGCCCCGGAACAGCGTTGCTTTGCCTTTCAGCACTTGATCCACTGCCGCCAGTGTTTCTTTCAACGAAGGTTTTTTAAGGGTCGGGTCGTAAAATGCGACTTGGGTGAAGAAACGGACGAAGGTCGCGTATCCCCAGCAGTAGCCGAACTTGCGGTCGCTGATTCCGGCGTATTCGTGGTCGGCATTGATTGTAGTCGGCCCGTTTTCAAGACGGGGAATGCGACGATCCGCGGTTTTCCTGAAGTAGCCGAACATCCATTTTTGTTCGTTCAGGATTTCCGTATAAGTGGGTTTTCCGATCGAATCGAGAATTGATCCCAGGTCATAAGATGGCACAACCGTACGATATAGGGTTTCGCCTACGGCGAAATCCTGTTGGGGGATCGATTCCGGCAATCGCAACACGCGGCGCGGATCGCTTGGATCATTTGCCAAGCGGTCATGGGAAGTGTCTTCATGGACGGAATCATTGGTCAGTGGCTGTTGTGCTTGGGCGATCGAAGTCGCGCAAATCAGGCTGGTCAGGGTGAGGATTTTCAGGAATGGGGTGTTCCGGTTCGTTTTCATGAGCCGGAAATTAAACTAACGTTGTTTAATGTGTCAACAGGTTTAGTTTAAAAAGTGTTTTCGTCTGAAATACAGGGCAATGGAAGTCCCGAATAGGATCGCGGCAAGCACATCGGTCGGGTAGTGGCGACCGCCCCAAACCCGCAGGATACCGGTCAGTGCGGTTACTCCAAAACACGCGGTCAGGATGAGGGCTTGTGCCCGCCAGGAAAGATGAGGTAGGCGTCTTTTCAGGATGAAAAAGAAGCTCAGGCTGGCTAAGGCCACAAAACTCGTGTGGCCCGAATAGAATGAGGTGTATTGATGGATGTTGGCTCCGTCACCCATGACATTGTTGAATACCAGAGGACGGGGGCGTTGAACGATGGCTCGAACCACCTCCAGGATGGCCAGGTTCCAAAACGAAGTCGATGCGGTGATCAGGGTTTCTTCCAGCGCGGCTTCTTTCTTGAAGAGTGCCCACGGAACAATGAAGGCTACCATGCCGGTAAAATTCTGGACTACATTACTCCAAAAGTCGGCTTCCTTGCTTCCAAAGAGAAAAACCAAGCGGTCCAAAATGTTCACCTGATCGATGATGCAGGGGCTAGGAGTGGTGGCGCACCATGGCTGATACCAGTAGATCCGCATGAAAAAGAGAAAAGACCATAAAATCAAGCCCACGATCAGGGTGAAAGTCCATTTTCGGGTTGAGTCTTTCATGATTGTTCATTATTGTAACAGAACAAAAAAAAATGAAATAACGAAAGGTTCTACCATGTGGAATTTGAAAGTCGGCCAACCAGCACCAGATTTTAAAGCACCAGCGTTCGTTGCCGGTCAATTCAAAGATGTTTCTTTGAAGGACTACAAAGGCAAGTGGGTCTGCTTGTTCTTCTATCCTCTTGATTTTACATTTGTTTGCCCAACTGAAATCCGTGGTTTTGCCCAACTGGAAAAGCAATTCGCTGAGTCCAACTGCCAAATTATCGGTGCGTCTACGGACAGCCAGCACTCCCACAAAGCTTGGTTTGAGCGCGACCTTCCGGAAGTGAAGTTTCCAGTGCTTGCGGATACCAATCACGCAGTATCCCGTAACTACGGTGTGTTGCTTGAAAATGAAGGAATTTCACTCCGCGGTACTTTCTTGATTGATCCAAACGGCGTTCTCCAGTACATGTCTGTGAATGCACTTGGTGTAGGTCGTTCCGTGGATGAAACCCTCCGCACGCTTCAAGCCCTCCAGACTGGCGATCTTTGCCCAGTGAACTGGAAGCCGGGCCAAGCAACCCTGACCAAGAAATAATTTTTAGAATTCATTGAAAGGAATAATTCAAATGGCTGAAACAACTGCAGCACCAGTATCCGTAAAAGCAAACTTGGGTCGCAAGACCATCAAAAAAATGGGCCGTGATAAGCGTAAAGCTAAAATCGCGACTGATAAAGAATTCGCGGGCAAGGTTTTTGCTGCTAAAGCAAAACGCTCTGACGACAAGAAAACCGCTTTCCGTAAGAAAAAGAATAAAAAATAAGTAGTGTAGGCCGTCAGACTCGGAGCGGAGTAATCCGCTTAATGAGTCTGAAGCCATCAATGCTTTAACTTTAGAGCGGTGGAGAATCTGTAAAGGTCTCCACCGCTTTTTTTGTTTCGCTTCAATTCTGGAGATCAAAATCGTGGCTAAAGAACGCATTCAGAAAGTCATCGCTCAGGCCGGCATCATGAGTCGTCGCAAGGCAGAAGAAGCCATTGCGGAAGGGCGAGTCATGCTGAATGGCGCGGTCATTCGTGAAATGGGCCATTCAGTCGATCTCGCTGTGGATCAACTGAAAGTCGATGGTGTTCTTGTTGCCGCGAAATCGGCCGATTCCAAGCGTACTTTCTTGTTCTATAAGCCCCGCGAAGTTCTGACGACCAAAAGTGATGATCGCGGTCGAAAAACCGTGATGGATTTTTTTTCGGAAGATTCGTCTTTGAATCCGGTCGGTCGACTTGATTATGATTCGGAAGGTTTGCTGTTGATGACTCACGATGGGGATCTGTTGTTGAAACTCACGCATCCACGCTATGAGGTCGAAAAGGTTTACGAAGTCGATGTGATGATGGGGCCGACTCCTGCGCCCGTGGATTTTGAAAAACAATTGCTGACCGGTGTTCAGTTGGAAGACGGGAATGGAACCTTCGATCGCTTGGAATCCATCCCTTCATCCAGTCGAAATCCCCATGTCAAAGGCTATCGGGTGGTGGTGAGCGAAGGTCGTAATCGATTCATCCGTCGCATGTTTGAGGCAATGAATCTGGACGTGACCCGATTGAAACGGGTGAAAATGGGCGAATTCGAGATCGGCGATCTCAAGCCCGGCGAGAAAAAAGAAGTTTTTCCCACAGCGGTGGTCGCTTCTTCTTCGGTGACCGATCAAAAGTAGTCGGAGTTCTCGTGGTCTCATCGTCATGAAAGTTTCACCCCTTCAGCAAATTCAAAATGAGGTCGTCCATTGTGAGCGTTGTCCTCGCTTACGCGATCACTGTTTGCAAATCGCACGGGAAAAGCGCCGCCAATTCCTGAATGATGCTTATTGGGGCAAGCCCGTGCCGGGGTGGGGCGATCCGGATGCGCACGTGTTGATCCTGGGGTTGGCTCCAGCAGCTCACGGTGGAAACCGCACTGGGCGTGCATTCACGGGCGACAACTCGGGGCTCTGGCTCTATCGTGCAATCCATCGGGCCGGACTTTCCAATCAAGCCAAGAGTGAAGGGCGAGAAGACGGCCTGTTCTTGAATGGTGTTTACATCACCATGGCCGCTCACTGTGCACCCCCTGAAAACAAACCGACCCCGCAGGAACTCTTGAATTGCTCGGACTACCTGGTGCGCGAAATCGCGGCACTCGAAAAGCTGCAGGTGTTCCTGGTGCTGGGTCAAATTGCGTTGAAAGCGCTTTGGGCGGTATTGCCCGCTGATGTTAAGCCGCAAAAGGCGATGCCGAAGTTCTCCCATGGCGGTGAAGTACGGCTTCGCGATGGACGCATGATCGTGTGTTCCTATCATCCCAGCCAGCAAAACACCTTCACCGGCAAATTGACCGAGCCGATGTTCGATCATGTTTTCCAGCAGGTAGTGAATGCCGTTTCTTTGTTGAAATAACCCGTTTTGGGCCCTTTGGATAAAAACTTAAGTAAAATTTGAAGCCTTCCGAAAAGAAGAGCATGAGGAAGGCCTTTTCCGGCCGGGCTCCAGTCAGCCTGGCGGCCATGTCGCTTTTAACCCTGTTTTCCTGTTCCATTCCGTTTTTCGGAAAGGGAAGGAATCCCGCGTCCAATGACAATTCCAAGAGAATGGCAACGGTTTCGGGCGTACTCGACTACAAGAATGGGTGCGAGGCCGGTTACTACAAAGTGGTGCTGAAAGGCATGTTTGAAAATTCAGGCGTCCAAATCGAGACTCAAACCGATGTGACCGGTCGCTTTGAATTCATTGCTCCTCCCGGCAAGTATCTGGCGCTCGTCAATAAAGGACAGTGCGGAACAAAAGAGACCGTTGAGCTGGAAAAGAATACCGAACACATGTTCTCGTTCGCCGTTCAGGAGACCCTGATGGAAGAACGGGTGGAAGAGGCTTCGGTTCAGGGTGTTTCCCGTTTGCCAGCTTCTTTGTTGATTCATCAAAACAAGTAACGCGCCACACAATCCAAAAAGCAAGCTAGGCAAAATTACTCCGTTCAGGATCGCGATTGCCCCTCCGAAAGGGTTTCATGAGCGATAAATTCGATGAAAACAACGATGTCATGGACGAAATCAACCTGATCGAGGAACAGCTTCTGGAAGAAGTGGTGGAGCAGGGGCCGATGCCGTCCATTGCGCCCATGATCGGATCATCCAAGTCGGTGATTCAGCGTTACAATCATTGCGAATTTTGCGGTGGCCACATGCACTTCACGTATTCCACGGATTACATGAAAAACACCACGCATGAGCGCTCCTCCTGCCCGGAATGCAAGCTCGAGGCAAAGCAGGTTTTGCATCGCCTTCAGTAATGGGGTAAAACCTTCTGGCTCATGGCCAAGAAGATTGTAAAAAAGAAATCCAAGTCCACGAAGCGGTTGAAAGGCTTTATGCCGAAGAACGCTTTCGTCATGATGAAAACTTCGAAGAAATCGGCAACGCCCCCAGTGGACAGTGCCGCTTTTTCCACATTGGAAGAAGTCTACCAGAGTATCGATGGGTGTCAGCGCTGCGGACTCTGCAAGGGGCGCACCCACATTGTTCGAGGCGAAGGTAACCCGAAGCCCGAGATTCTTTTCGTGGGTGAAGCACCCGGTGCGAAAGAAGACGAATCCGGCCGTCCGTTCGTGGGTCGTTCAGGGCAATTGCTGACGAAGATGATTGAAGCCATGGGTGTGAAGCGTGAACAGGTGTTCATTGCAAACGTGGTGAAGTGCCGTCCGCCCGAGAATCGCCCACCAAAGCCCTCCGAAGTCGAGCAGTGTAGACCGTTCCTTGAGGCGCAAATCAGGATGCTGAAACCGAAAGTGGTCGTCGCGCTGGGCAAGACCGCAGCCGCGAATCTGTTGCAAACCAAAGAAGCGATCGGTGAACTTCGCGGAAAGATGCATTCCTATCAGGGCACAAAACTGATCGTGACTTTCCATCCGGCGTATTTGCTGCGAAACCCGCCGGCGAAGAAAGACTGCTGGGAAGATTTGCAAATCGCGATGAAGGAACTGGGCTGGAAGGCACCGGCCAAGAGCTGATCTTGCGTCGAACAATCCGAGTGGATCTTCTTGCGACTCGCTTTCGCCTGAGTGGGTGCACTTTGACGATTCGTGCATTCCGTACCTTCAACGATGAACGTTGAGTTCCTTGACTTTCTGAGCTAAAAACGGCTCTTTTTTCAATTTCCGATCATTTCGATGAACTTTTTTGCGGAAAAAAATCCTGAATCGAAGTAATCTCCTCCGGTACAAGGAAAATCGAATATGACCAACAATACCAGTATCAGCAAATTCATGGACCATCACTATCGCCACTTCAATGCAGCTGCGATGATGGATGCCGCAAAAGCTTACAAAACACACCTCGATCAAGGAAACAAGATGTTCGTGACTCTCGCCGGTGCGATGAGTACGGCTGAACTTGGTCTCTCGCTTGCCGAGATGATCCGTCAGGATAAAGTGCACGGCATTTCGTGCACTGGCGCGAACCTCGAAGAAGACATTTATAACCTCGTTGCGCACGACCACTACGAGCGCATTCCGAACTACCGTGATTTGACCCCTGAGCAAGAGCACGAATTGCTGAAGCGCAATTTGAATCGCGTAACCGACACCTGTATTCCTGAAGAAGAAGCGATGAGAAAAATCTGGCGCGTGATGGAGTCCGAGTGGCTCGAAGCCGAAGCGAAAGGCGAGCGTTGCTTCCCTCACGAGTTCTTCTACCGTGCACTTCTCAAAGGCAAGTTCAAACAAGATTACCAAATCGACCCGAAAAACAGCTGGATGCTGGCAGCCGCTGAAAAGAACATCCCGATCTACGTTCCAGGCTGGGAAGATTCAACTCTCGGCAACATGTATGCTTCTTACTGCATGGAAAAACGCGTGAAAAACGTGCACACCGTGCGCACCGGGATCGAGTACATGATGCACTTGGCGGATTGGTACACGGAAACCACTTCGGGCAAGTCTTCACTCGGCTTCTTCCAGATCGGTGGCGGTATCGCCGGTGATTTCCCGATTTGTGTAGTTCCAATGCTGGAAAAAGACCTGAATCGTGGCCCTAAGCTCTGGAGTTACTTCTGTCAGATCAGTGATTCCACGACGTCTTACGGTTCATACTCGGGCGCGGTACCGAACGAAAAGATCACCTGGGCGAAACTCGGTGTCGATACCCCTAAGTTCATCGTCGAATCGGATGCAACCATTGTTGCACCGTTGATGTTCGCGTACATCCTGGGCTGGTAATTCCCCCGAGCCAAAATTGAATCCAAAGCCCCGGTGCGAAGTTCGCATCGGGGCTTTTTTCTTTTTCGCGATCCATGGGGGGAGGTTGATGGAGTTAAATAAAATTTGTTGACTGTGGGTTAAGTCAACTGGGGGAGGAGGATGCTGTGGGAAAAATCCCACGGTTTACTGCTTACTGATGCCCTCAAGTCCGGAATATCGACATCTGGCACATTTTGATTCTTGGTACGAGCTTTGCTCTAGGGGTCCCTGTTAATTGTTTAACAAAAGGAATATAAAATGAAACCGACCCTGAAAATGAATCACGCCCTGACAACCCCGATTACCCTGCTGTTGATGCTGTCCGCTTGTAGTCCCACGCTCCGCATGGAGCTTTCCAAGTCAGGAGTTAAAAACCCTCAGAATCATGAGCTCACCATTGGGCCGTGTGAATCCTATGATGCCAAGAAGTTCGAACAGTATTTTGAAGAATTGAACTGGAACTGCGTGAGACACGGTGTGGTTCTCGGAGCGGAGATGAACCATGAGTTCAGTGATGGTGAGTCGTTCCTCTCCAAGATGATTGCACATCAAAGCGAGAATCCGGAACTGCTTGAGTTCGTGCTGGGTGATTCCAGGTTGAATGTGAATCAAGAAAGCAAAACCAGTCCATTCCAGGTTGCGGTTGAACAACACGATTTGGATACCGCTAAAAAACTTGCTGAAAGGGGCGTGAATCTGAATCTTACGGATAAGGTGGCGTCATGGATGCTGAATTACTCGATTGGAAAATCGGATTCCTGGTTGTTTGATTTTCTTCTTTCCAAAGGAGTGAATCCAAATACGGTGGATGAGTCTGGAATGACCCCGTTGATTTTTGCCTTGATGCGTGAAGATTATAAAAGTGCTGATAAACTCATTACCCTGATGGATCCTGCTCATTTGAGTTTTGTCAGTGAAAAATCGGGATCAGCATTGGAACTGGCGTTCAAGAGCGGAAATTCCGATCTCGCTCAAAAGATCATGGCACAGGGGGTTTTGGCCGAGAATGTTTTCAGTAGACTGTCGCTGTATGAACAAAAAAACATCCACGAATTGAAGGACCTGGTGGCAAAGGGTGCCGATATTCATCAAAAAACTTACCAAGGGCTCTATCCGATCCATTTGGCGGTTTTGTCTAAAAATCTCGATGCAATGAAGGTGCTGATGGATGCCGGTGCAAAATTGAATGTTACGGATGCGGACGGCAATGGGTTGTTGCATACCGCAGCCTACCTCAATCAAGTGAAAATGGTTGATCTGATGGTGGCTTCTCTGCCGGTGGATGTGAGAAACAACGCTGGTGAAACTCCGTTGTTGCGAACCACTTCGAAGGATGTCGCCAAAATCCTGATCGACAAAGGTGCGAAAATAAACGCGGAGACATCCCAAGGAAAGCACCTGATCAGTCATGTGTTGGACTCGAGATTGATTCAGTCCGATCTTCCGTTTGTTCGTTACCTGATTGAACAAGGCATGGATTTGAATGCGGATGCGAAGTTCAATGTCAATCTAGTCTCTCATCTTCTGTTTGATTTGCATTCATACGGTGATGATGGTTTGTCCAAGCTTTCGGATGATCAGTTTGAGATGCTGAAGCTCATGATCGAGAAGGGTGCTGATTTGTGTGTGATGGACGTTTTTGGGCGCCTTCCGATTCACTACGCATATGATCCTCGGGTACTGGAGTATTTTGTGAATTTGAATCCTTCTTTGCTTGAAGATCAAAACAGCAAGGGGAAAACTTTGAAGCAACAGGTGGAGGCGATGAAAGCTGATTTTGAAAAAACATCTCAACTGATTAAAGGTAAGGATGATGATTCATCCGTGTTTTATCAAAAAGTTATCGAAACACTGACTGCGCTTCTGAAGATCATCGATCAACGTAAATGATCTGAACATCGCAATAAAAAAAGCCCCGGTGCTGACGGCCTCGGGGCTTTTTCTTTTCAATGGAGCAAAAAATCAGTTCTTCAGGTAGCGGGTGCAAATGGCTTTTTCTTCAAGGACTTCGCCGTTGCGCTTGGTGTAGCTGATGCGCGAGTCGAGCACTTCGCGATCCTTGAATTGGTCTGCGCGACTGTAATCGAACTTCTTGCCGAAGTGGCTCAGGATCTGAAGTTCAATGAATTGGAGAAGGCCCAGTTTGGTACCGGCAATGTTCTCACCCTTGCGACCGGTTTCCGAATAGCGAAGATCCACTTTTCCACGGAATAGACCGTTCCCAAGATAGTGGAGGGTCTGGTTCTCGTAACTGAATACCGCAACCGTCTTGTTCGGTGAACGCACCATTGAATCCGCCACCACCATCACTGCTGGAACGCGGGTTCCGATTTCGGATTGGGTGTGGTTGTACACCTGGATGGTGATTCCGGTGTTGGCGCCTTCGCAACGGAAGCCATCCGCGTGAGCGGTAGAGGTGAGGGTCAGTACGGTCAGGAACAGTGCCAAAGTTTTCATGGTCTTAACTTAAAAAACTTCCTTCGGGAAAAACATTCAAAAATTTGATTTTTTAATATAAATAAATTTTATATGTTCAACCCACTCGATTTGACCTATCTGAAACACCAGCTCCCCAGCTCGGAAGCGATCATGGCCCTGCTGGCTTTTGAGCAGGAGGGCGATCTGGTTCGTGCTGCCAAGCTCCTGAAGACTTCCCAACCGGCGCTTTCCTTCCATCTGAAAAAGCTCGAAGCCACCCTCGATTTCCCCCTGTTTTCCTTCTCCGGGAAGAAGAAGGTCCTGACCCGCATGGGGAAGGCTTATGTCCGCGAGCTTCAGAAGATGGTGCGTTCCTACCATCATGGCAGCGAACGCATTCTCAAGGAAGCGCAGGACATCGACCACCAATTGCTCCGAGTGGCCGGTCGACGGGAGCTCCTGATTTCTTTTTTACCGTTCCCGTTTCCCGGAAAGCTCGAGTTCTTGCAAACGACATCGAACGAGGCGGTCGAAGCCCTGAAAAAACACCAGGTGGATCTGGCGATTAGTGCGCGACTTCAGAATTCAGCCGATCTCGTAGCCAAACTGTTTTTCGAGTCGGGCATGAAGATCATCCATCCGCGTGGCTGGAAGCGCTTCAATCCAGACTTGTTGCATGAAAAACCGGTGGTCGCTTACGGAACCCATCAGGCCTACCTTGCCGAATATCTGAAGGCGCGCAAGATTCCCGCTTCGGCAATCCAGGTGAATCGAGTGGTGGAAGATTGGTTCAGCGTGGTGGAGTGGGTGAAGCTGGGGCAGGGGTGGGCCTTGATTCCCGAAGAATGGAAAAGCCATTCCCCGGAGGTCGAGGAAATTCACATTTCCGAAAAGATCATCGAAAAGCAAAAGGTCTATGTTTATTTCCGTAAAGAGGATCGCAAAGCCCTTTGGGTGAAACATCTTGAGACTTGGCTTGAAACAAGGGATCATTTTCAAAAATGACCGTGGAGGAATCGTCATGTTGAATTTGCGTTCGTGGTTCGGAAAAATCGGCTTCTTTTTTTTCTTGTTCACCGCTCAGGCCGCTATGGCGCAAACTTCTTCGAGTAGTGAGGGAGATAGAAATCTCTCCAAAGCCAATCACGAAACCACTTTGAGTGGCGGATATCTCGGATTGAGTTCTTCTTCCAGCCAGTCGAACATCGCAATCTCTTACTATTACAAACCCCTTCGGACCGACCTGTTTCAGGTAGGGGGCGAGTACGGCATTCAAAAAGTCACCCACCGGGGAACATCCGTTTCCAACACCGCTTTGCTCGCCGGTGTGGCAATCAACATCGGCAATCTGTATTCGGCTTTTTACTGTCAGATGGGTTTGGCAATCAAAGGTGGTTCGGCAGACCAAGTCGATTCAACCGAAACTGACCCTAATGGCGCAGGGTATCATTTTTTGTGTGGCAAGCGAATCCCCATTGGTAGCAATACCAATTGGGTTTTCAAGCCCTCCTTGGGCGTAATTGCAGGAGGAACGGGTGGCATGGTCTTCCGTCCGTTAGCGGTTTCCCTGCTCTTTTAATCGCTTGACCGTACGCGTTCAGGCGCGATAGGCAAGGCTCATGAAATCCGTCATTCTTGTCCTGATTCCCCTTCTTTTTTACACAAACACGTTCGCGCAAGACCGCTCCGCTTCGGAAATCGATGCGCAGGCGTATCGTCAGATGCCGGATGGTTCTTCGGTATATGTTGGAAAGTGTGCAACTCATGAAGACCACCTGGGCGCGAAGTTCAAGGTGACCGGAATCATCCTGGAATCCGTATCGACGGTCGGAATGAAATCCGAAACCGCCAGCACGATCCTCAAGCGCGTGGGCGCGGTTCCGTTCCGCATGATGATGAAAGAATTCTTTGATGGTCTTGCGGATCTGAGTTCGGATTCCAAACTGGTATCTGAATTCATCGACTATGCTGACGATCTGGAGATTGATGCGATCCAACTCGTCCGTGATCCTTCCCTCGAATTCCTGCGATTCAACGTCGGTTTCGGCGGTGGGAATGGCGGGTTCCTCGTGCTGAAGAAAACAGCGACGAGTTGGATGAAAATCTCGAGTAGCGAAGACGGCGAACTGACTTACTGTGACGCCTCTGTTTGGTTCTGATGCTGTTCTCTGCGGTTAAGGCAACTTAATCTCACGAGAGCAACCTTGATGCTACATTCTCCCGCGATTAATACAGATGATCCGGAGCTAAAATGAAGTTACATTTGTGGATTGGCCTTTTCATTCATTCGGTTGCATTGGCTCAATCCAATGGAGCGATTCCTTTGAATTATGCTTCACCGCCGGCCAGTGATCTGGTTTACGAGGGGAAGCTGATTTCGCCGACTGAAGCCTTTGAGTTGTCCCAGCAGGGTTTTGATCTTTCAACGCTGGATCCAAGCGAAGAGCAGGATGTCTGGAAAAACCGGTTTCAACCGAATGACCGGATCGAGAACCGGATTTTTCCTGACCAGGAT
>JBEIKL010000057.1:0-11645 GCA_040379745.1 Bdellovibrionales bacterium
CTGCACCGTACTTCTGCGGGCTTTGATTCGGAATGACCGGCATTTCGAGTGTTCTGGCTGATCCTTCAATCCGATTTCCCAACCAAAGCTTTAGGCGATCTCTGGTTGCATCATGATAAACGGCATCAATCATGAACACCTTTCCCGTTTTCTGAAGAATGGATGAAGAATGCAGGAGCTTACTCAGAACCTCTCCTCCACCACTGTGCGCACTTGCAGAATCAATCACCAATTGATCCGAATTCATTCCTACTGATTCAAAAACCTTACTCAAAATCCCTTCAAAATCAGCTGTCAATTCATTGTACTGATCGCAGTGTCCACGAGCGATCGGAATCAGCACCGCTCGATCAGGAAACCCTTCGACGGTTTTCTGTATCGAATATGCCTCCACGAATCGGCGTAAGTCTCCTTCAGACGGTGTGACATTGGTATCCTTCCAGGAAAAATCGAAACCCTGTCGGAAGGGCTTTCCGTTAATCGGGTCTTGCGTCCAGCCATGCAAGTGAAGATGAATTCGATGCAACGACTCCATCGGCAACGCTCCCGATGAAATGAGGACAAACGGTTTCGAATAGCCTGAAACCTTGAGAATGGTCAGATCATAGGCATTGGCAATGGACGAAACAAACAGAAAATACAAACAAAGGAATGATGCCTTCAAGTTGATCATGCTCAGTAAATCACTTTCTTTTTTCCGGTGTCAGGACTTCTCACCACATGAACCATCCGATTCGGATAAAGCAATGCGAGATTCTCGCTCGTCAATACCGAATCCACCGGACCATCTGCCTCGATTTTTCCATCTTTCATCAGCCAAAGCTCATCGGAGAGCTCGGAAAGCAGGTTCAGATCGTGAGATGCAACCATCAACCCCATTCCCATACGCACTTTGTCCTTGAGAAGATTGGCAATGATGAACGCACGATCAAGATCGATTTTGGAGAAAGTCTCATCGAGAATCAACCATTTCGGTGACTGAATCACTCCCCTGGCGATCATCACCCGTTGTTTTTCGCCGTCACTGAGTTCATCGAACTTGCGATTTAAAAGTGGTGTGAGATCGAATTTCTCGGATATTCCGATTAGCGACTCCAATGACTCGGGATTCGCCGCTTTTCCCATTTCAAGGACTTCCCTTACGGAAACCTGGAATGGCGTCTGGAAATCACTTCCCAGATACAGTACTTTCCGCGCTTTGGTTGCTGCTTTCACGGTGGGCAGGAACAGCGGTTTTCCATCAATCCAACACTCACCGCTCACATTTCGACCTTCTGACTTCCACGCAATGGCCTTCAGGAAACTCGTTTTTCCTGAACCATTCGGTCCATAAACACCGATTACGCGGTGACCATCAATTTCCATGGAAATCTCACGCACCAGAATCTTTCCGTTTGCCGCTTTCACCAACAATTTTCTGAGAGAGATCATGATTCAGCTCCCCTGCCGAACTTTCGGTAGATGAAAAGATAAATGAATACCGGTGCTCCGATCAATGCCGTCACCGCTCCCACCGGAAGCTCCAATGGATAGGACACGGTATGAGCGATTGCATCACTCATGACCAATGAGATTCCACCCCATACAAAAACATAAGGCAGGATCTTACCGTGAATCGAGGTTCCCATGCGCTTTCGAATCAGATGGGGGACCATAAGTCCCACGAATCCGATCATTCCAGCCGCGCTCACACAGAATCCGACGAGAACGGAGATGAGTACCACTACGATGGTCTGGGTTTGACGAAGAGAAACACCGAAACCTTCCACCATGGATTCACCAAACAGGAACCCATCGAGTTTTTTGGAGATCCTCATGAAATAGAGGAACACGATCGACGAAACCACAAACAGCGCAATTCCCGTTTTCAATCCCACGCGGGTGAGATCGCCTAGCAACCAGAAAGTAATGGTCTGCACGCCGATCGGATCGGCGATGGCCATCCAGATTGCAAGCAGACTAGAACAGAACATACTCAACATCACACCAAGAAGAATCACCGAATCGAATCGCAATTCATTTTTGAGGATGACTCTTGAAATCAGGAGAAGCACCGCAATCGAACCGATTACGGCTCCCGCGTTCAAACCGAAAACACCAAGATGAAACCCCATCGAATTGAAAATGGCAGCTCCTAGCGCCGCACCGGAAGCGATTCCCAGGGTATAGGGTTCGGCCAACGGATTATTCAAAACCGTTTGCATCACCGCACCGCTCATGGCAAGCGCGCTTCCGATTGAAAACGCCAAAACCAGTCGGGGAAGCCTCAGTTCGGTCAGGATCAGGGTCGCGTTTCTGATATCCAATCTCAAAAACAGTTCCGCGAGAATCGCGATCACCACGAAGAGCAACGTGTTTTTCCGGTTCATTTTTCCATCATCCTTTCCACTGCCGACAGTAATCGTGGAGAACAGCGGGCAAAATCATCTCCATTCAGGAACCTCACCCTTGATTTTTTCCAGGTCGCGATTGTCTTATGTCGATCTCCTGAATCGGTTTCCATTTCAAATACGAAAACCTCGTCTGGGTTCCTCTCTAAAACCGCTTCCTTGGAGACTTTCGGATAGGCATGAGTGAGATGAGCGAAAATATTCCGGTAACCGATTCTTTGAAATACCGTGTGAAGAAAACTTTCGGAGCCAACGGTGATCAATGGCTGGAATTGCACCTGAAAAAAAACCGATTTCGATTTCCGAGCCGATCGCAAAACGGCCATTTTCCGATTCCACTCCTCCGAAACCATTTCAGCCTTCCTCTTTTCGCCCAACAAATCACCGAGCTTCAGGATCCAGCCCTTCATTTGTGGTAACTCCTCTTTCGGGAGCATGATCACGTTGAGCTTCAATTTGCGGAGTTTTTCAATCTGATCGGGGCGGTTGTATTCCACGGAGCCAATCACCAGATCGGGATTAAGCGAAAGGACCTTTTCCACTTGAATGTTCGGATAAGGACCGACCGTGGGAACGGTTTTCAAGTATTCGGGATAATTTGAGAACTCGGATGAACCAACAATCTTTTTCAGGGCGACTTCTTTTCCGAGGATTTCCGCTGCCCATTCGCTGATCATCGGATTCAGGGCGACAATGCGATCTGCCGCCAATGCCGGCATCGACAGGAATAGGCAGACTGAAAGTGGAAACCATTTCAAGCGCGCGAGTCTAGCGTTTGCCATGGTCTCCTGTTTTTTTAAGACGGTGATTCAACACGATCGCAGCCCCTACAAAAACGAGAATGGAGATGAACTGGCTGGTTGAGAGGATGTCATCGATCAGGAATCCTCGGATGCTGTCGCCACGGAAAATCTCAATGATGCTCCGGATAATCGGATAAATCATGAAGTAGGTCAATCCCACCTGGCCGGAAAACCTCTTGTTCTTGCCAATGTACATCAGCCCTGCGAACAGGATGAACAGCGAAAGCGATTCATAAATCTGAGTTGGGTGAAGCGGCACTCCACGAACACTGATGTCGACCAGTTCGGAATTGAGCTTGATTCCCCACGGGAGAGAAGTCGGACGACCATAGCAACAACCGGCACCCAGGCAACCGATACGACCAAATGCATGAGCAATCACCACTCCCGGCGAAAGAACATCAATCATCGTCCAAGGCGAAAGTTTGTGTTTGATGAAAAACCAAACCGCATAAGCGGTTGCGGAAATGAGGCCACCGAAGAACACCAGTCCGCCTTCCCAGACTTTCACAATATCCAAAGGGTTCTGAATGAAGTAATCGAGGCGGGTGATGACAAACAGCAATCTCGCACCGATGAATCCGTACATCAGCAGCCAGAAAGAAAGATCGGAAACGAGATCCGGATTGACCTTGTTCTTCACCGCGAGTTTTCTCACCACGGAAATGGCCGTCAGAAAACCAATGGCGATCATCAGTCCATAAGTATGCAGTGGGATTCTGGCGAAACCGAGATTCAGTTCAATTAGCGTTGGATACATTGCCGGACTCTTCCTTCATGCTGTTCTTTTCCATAGTAGACAACAGAAGGATCGCAACTCCAACACAAATTGCGGAGTCCGCAATGTTGAAGGCCGGGAAGTAATAGACGTTTTTATAGTGGAAATCGAGGAAATCGACAACGTAACCGAGTCGCACCCGGTCAATCAAGTTTCCGACCGCTCCACCGGTCACCAGACCGAGAGCGAGCGATCTCCAGCGAGATTCGCGAGGAAGATCCCGATAGAGGAATCCGAGAACAACCATGGCAATGATCGGAATCGCAAGAAAGAACGGAACCCTGAATGCGGGATTCGCGGTAGCAAGGAACCCGAATGCAGCACCGGTGTTCCGCACATAAGTCAGGCTGAAAAACTCCTGAATGACTGAAACGGATTCGCCGTATTCGAAATTGGCAAGCACAAGGAGCTTTGTCCATTGATCCAGAACAATGATGAGAAAAATCGAGATGAAGAAATAGATCGCTTTTTTCATGGTTGTGTTTACCAGGTTGATCCCCAAAGGTGGATTCCATCGTCAAACTGCTTCGAGAGTTCTTTGTTCTTACCCGATGTGGAGTTGAATTCATCCGGCGTCAACACCATCGGCTCCAGCTTTTTACCCAATGGATGCCTGGAGGTGACCTTCTTGATCTCTTCCGGAGTTTCAGAAACCACAAGGAGGTTATAGTTGCTGTCAGAACGGGATTTTCCTGATGCGCGACTTCCGAAGAGAACACCCTTGGTGGACATCGGCTCAATCATCTGCTTCAGGCCTTCCAGATCGGAAATGGCGCAGAAGGTTTTCATCAACTGAATCGCAGGGTGGTCATTCTGAAGACAGACTTCGCGATTGTTATTCAGGTAAATGACCAAACCCAATTCCTGAAGAGACTTCAGGATTTTGGAAATGCCTTCGACCCCCCCCAACCCACGCACTCCCTTCAGCTTGGAAGAGAGAACTCGCGGAGTGAACGCGGTAGTGGGCTCCGTCATCAGAAAGCGCAAAAGCTTCTGCTCCGGAGTCACAAAAAAGATCGTATCAAGGCTTAATTGAGGCTTATTCGTTCTGGCCATAGAGCCAAAGACTCTACCAGAAACCTGAGCATTTTTCCAGTGATTAGTGACACAGTCAAAAACGACAGTAGCTTATCTATATGAAATTTATAGCTTTTTTAAATTATTGGGATTGAGGTTTCCAAAAAATTACCGGTGCAGAATGACACTGTTGAGATAAATTATTTTCGTTTAAAAATTTAACACTCCAAATAATTCAATTATTTCATTATTTTAACGCATATAATCAAAATACATCATTTTCCTCGGTCTTGGCACAAGACTCGCAATATAGGTTGGCGTGGGCAGTTCAGGAAGAGCTCCCGCAAAGAAATAACCCCGGACTCAAGGAAGGGTCCAAACGAGAGCGAAATCTTCATGAGGAAGTGACCGCAATCACCCAACCCAGAAGGAGTAACACGATGAAACAAGAAACCATGATGAAGTTCAAAAAGATGTTCGAAGAACAAAAAGCTGGTCTTCTTTACTCCTACAAATTCATCAATGAGGAGTTCGCCTTGAAAAGCGAAGACCTTGCGGATGAATCCGACCTTTCAAGCGCTGTTCTGGAGCAGGGCATGAAAATGCGCCTTCGCAGTCGTGAAGCGCTCTACCTCAAGAAGATCGATGAAGCTCTGATCAAGATTCACAGTGGCACCTTTGGCACCTGCGAATGTTGCGAAGAGGATATCGAGCTTTCCCGCCTCGAAGTTCGCCCTACCGCCACCCTCTGCATCTCCTGCAAGGAATCGGAAGAGATGAACGAATCCCGCTCTGCGGACGGCCGCAAATCCAAGAGTCTTGGAAATAAAAGCCATCTCCGCATTGCATAATCCCCCTTAACGAAGCCCCGAAGGATTTGAAGTGTGTTTTCCCGGCACACTGCAATTTCGGTCAGGATGACCGATAGCCGCCTGAATATGAACAGGATGTTTGTTTTCAGTATCTCAAATGGAATTGGGATGGATCCACGGGTACCATCACGCTCGGCTTCCGGCATTCAGGAAGAGCGCTGGAGGCCTGAGCAAAAAAGACCTGATAGAAGATTAGTGAACGAAGTGGAAACGACCGCCAAGCAGCATGGATGCTGATTGCTTTTCTTCTTCTTCTTTGCAGGCGATGCAAAGATTTGCGATCGGACGAGCTTGCAGACGACGGATCTCAATGTGCTCTCCACAGGACTCACACTCACCAAACGAACCGTCTTCGATCTTGCGAAGGGCCTCGTTGACTTTCTGGAGAGTCATGTTCTCGCGGTTCTTGAGTTGCATGTGAAGGCTTTGTTCGATGTCAGCATTCGCCTGATCCACTTCATCCTTGTCTTCCGGATGAACCATCAATTGGCTGTCCAACACGCTTACGTTCATCAGAAGTTGTTCGCGCTGTTCGATGAAAATCTTTTTGAATCTAACCAAATCAGATTTACGCATGAAGAGTTTCCCCCAATCCTAGGTGGATAACCTAGTATTTCAATTTCCCCTTAACCCTCTTAATGCATCGATCACCATTTGGCTAATACTTTCTAATGTCTCCATGACACCATTACCCTGGTTTGCAACCGCTTCGAAGTAAGGTCGATTGGTGGGATTGAATGTTTTTTCCAACTCCTGAAGAGTCGCAGCACGAGGCAAATCCCGCTTGTTATACTGAAAAACAATCGGCATTCTCGCAAGATCATAACCTTGTCGAACCAGTGCTGCCTGGAACTGATCCCACGCTTCAATGTTCTCTTCCATTCTCTCTCGCGCTGAATCAATTACGAACACTACACCGTCTACGCCCTTCAAAATAAAGTCGCGCGACGCTTCATAAAAGATCTGTCCGGGAATGGAATAGAGATGAAAACGGGTTTTGTAACCTCGCACTTCGCCCACCGAGAGCGGCAGAAAATCAAAGAAGAGTGTGCGCTCGTTTTCCGTGCTGAGACTGACCAGTTTTCCGGCCTGATCGGAACGCGTGTTCTCGTAAACGAACTGGATATTCGTGGTTTTTCCGGAAAGACCGGTTCCCACGTAGACGATCTTGCAATTCACTTCTTTGGTAACAGAGTTTACGAAGCTCATTTGTACATTTCCGTGCGGTTCTCCAGCGCCTTCACTAGCGTCTGGCGGTCAGTGTACTCGATTGTACCACCAAACGGGATGCCATATGCAACCTGAGAAACTTTGATCCCGATCGGTTTCAGGAGACGGGACAAGTACATGCCGGTCGCCTCCCCCTCTACTGACGGGTTCAGCACGAAAATGATCTCGCTGACGTCCTTGGACTTCAAGCGAGTCAAAAGCTCCTTGAGCTTGATATCATCAGGCCCCACTCCATCCAATGGAGACAGCAAACCATGAAGAACATGATAAAGACCGCGATAGGATCCGGTCTTTTCGATCGGCGTCACATCGCTCGGGCGCTCGACTACACAGATCTGATGCTGATCGCGCTTGGTGTCTTCGCAAATCTCACAGATCTCATTTTCTGAAAAACTGAAACACTCTTTGCAATAGCGGAGCTTCTGCTTGGCATTCACCAGGGCGGATGCCAGCGCTTCGGCATAATCGACGCCCTGATCGAGGATGAAGTACGCCATACGGGTTGCCGACTTTTCGCCGATACCCGGAAGCTTGGACAATTCGAAGATCAATTTGGAGAGTGGATTCATTTGTCTTTGTCGCTCAATTCAATGTGAAGCTCGCCGCCGAAAAGGGCTTTGGCTTCCTGGATGATGTGGTTGGAATGAATGCTATTCATCTTGGCATCGCGGGCTTCGCGTTTCATACGGAGGCTTTTTTCCGCCATGCTCTCGCCCTGATGCTGGGAGAAAAAAATCTCGATCGTGGATCGGGTTCCGAAATGCGCTTCGATCAACTGGGTAAACTGGTCACGGAACGCCTTCTGCTGGAGTTGCTCGGCCTTGACTTGATCGCGTTCACGGAAACCGAGCTTCAGGTTGTCGCCGTCTTTTTCAGGTACCGACCACTCGACCACCGACTCCAGGATGATGGCGAGCATCGGCTTGGTGTCGAAACAAAGCTCAATGAATCCTTCCCACGTTTTCGGTCGACCGCTTTTCAGAACCGGTGATGCGGGTTTCACTTCCACCGGTTGATCAACCTGTTTTTTGGCACCGAACTTCATGCCACCGAACAACTCTCTTGGTGCCGGTTTTTCCTGGGGTGCGGAGCTGGCAGGCATCACCGGAGTGGACGATGCTCCCATTGCAGGCATCGTAACGTTCGGTACATTCATCGCTGGCTTGGGTTGAGGCGCCTGGTCTTGGGTTGAAATCGGGGTGACTACTTCCGCGGGCGCGCTGGGCCGGGGAGACCCCCGATCCATAGGCGCCGGAACTGTACGGTGCTTGAGATCGTCATCGTCGTCGGCATCCTCGTTCACACCGTTGAAATCCTCTTCTTCATCGGCACTCATCTTCATGAGTGCTTCTGCAAGAGAGGTCTTCACGATCAGAAGATCAAAAATGAGTTTCGGCTGGGCCGCTTTCGAAAGCATTTCAAGTCCGTGGTGGAACACTTGGAAAATCATCTCATTTTCTTCGAGTGGTCTCAGGGACTGCATGGCTGCAATTTGAGCCAACTCATCATCATTGAAGTGGGTTTCGGGCTTTTCGACCCCGACCTGGATCAGGATCAATGCGTGCACCATCTCAAGGACCATTTTCAACAGGACCTTGAGATCCACACCCTGATTGAATGCCTGCTGGGCAACGCCGAGCGCCCCCTTCGCATCGCGGGCAATCACCTTGCTCACCAACGCAAGAACAAGCTCGGTTCCGATCAGGCCGACACTCTCTCGCACAGCCTGTGCGGTGATCTTCATCCCGGAGAACGAGATCACCTGATCGAGAATTGAAAGCGCATCACGCATCGAACCTTCGGCCGCACGGGCAATCAGGTTCAGGGCCGCATCTTCAAATTCGATTTTTTCCGAACCCAGCACTTCTTTCATGCGTTCGGTGATCTGGGCGACCGTCACGCGCTTGAAATCAAAACGCTGACAACGGCCGAGGATGGTTTCAGGAATCTTATGGGATTCGGTGGTCGCAAAGATGAAAACCACATGTTCAGGTGGCTCTTCCAGCGTTTTCAACAGCGCATTGAATGCTGCTGTCGAGAGCATGTGAACCTCGTCGATGATGTAAATCTTGTAGCTACCGGAACTCGGAAGGAATTTTGCTCCTTCACGGATTTCGCGAACGGAATCGACCCCGTTGTTCGAGGCTCCATCGATTTCCATCACGTTCACGCTATTGCCGGCAGCGATCTCGATACAATCGGCACATTGATCGCAGGAGTATAGGAGGCCATCTCGTTCGACCCGGTTTTCACAACGAAGTGCTTTTGAAAAAATACGGGCAATCGAGGTCTTTCCGATCCCGCGCGAACCGGAAAACACATAAGCCTGGTGCGTGCGATTGAGCTTGATCGCATTGACCAAGGTCTTCACCACCGAAAGTTGTCCGACAATGTCTGAAAATTGTTTAGGACGGTATTTACGCGCCAATACAAGATAAGAACTCAATTGAATACTCCAGCCCTGAAAACTAGCTTATTCAGCAGGGAAATTCAATTTCCAAATGCCCTCGATCGATGCGCTGTTCCAGCCTTTCTCCAGCAGTAATTTCTTCACGTTTCTGACCGATGACGCACGGGTGCCACTCGTAAGCTTCCAGAGTTCTGAAAACGATTGAGAGTGGGTTTCAGTGTCTGAATGTTGATCAATCAAGTCCCACAAGAAGCCTAGGACTCGCCATTCGTTGGTCGGCTGACCGCAAACATCGGCTGGAATATTTTCAACCTTGATCGGTGCGCGACGCGGAACCATGTATTCAAAACCAGGATCAGTCGCCTTCAGATCGAAATTCAACCATGCCGCATAAAAGGATGCCCATCCCTCTGAATAAGCAATGGTGTCTTCATAGCATCGATCGATGTAGTGCTCTCCGCCCCCCATTTGTCCGATCTTGCCTTGATGATAGATTGCATGTCCCATTTCGTGCGAGACCACGTCCCACTGATGACCAAACGTCAGGTGAACGCGGGCACCGTCGAAATAGTCCCCTTTTTCCGGCCACATGAAATCCACGCGATATTTCCAAAAATCGATTCCCACTTCCTGGGCAAGCTTCTTCTCTGCGCTGGTCAACACCTGCCAGATCCCGATGACTTCGCCCGCCTCGGTCGTTTCATCAAAGATGAACTTCTGCGGAATACCGCACTTCAATTTGAAGACCAGGTCAAATGTGCTTCCATTGTTAGCAGAACTCACCACTCCGTAACGATTGGTTTCCAAAGCAGTAGTGACAAAGTATTCGTTCTTTGCGCATTCCACATCCGTGATCATCCCATTCTGATCCGATACATATTGCTGGTATGGAGCATTGCTGTCCGAGCGGAGTTGCGCGCGGAATTTGATCCCACTCACGGGTGTTTCCACCCCTTTCACCATGCGAACGAATTTCAAGGACAATCCTTTTTGTGAGATCCCCGCTTCAGTGCGATCCGGATTGATGAATGGATTACTGTTGAATCGTTCTGGGTCGTTTTGACCGAACTCATAAAAAGGTTTTGTGCCGTCAAATTCCTCATTTTGTTTGGCGAGGATTTTTTTCATCGCTTCGAGTGCGTTCACTCGGCCACCGGTAATCGTCTTGCCACTCAGTGCCGCAACGGGGGTCGCGGTTTGCATCAGGATCAACTTCAAATCCTGTGCGGAAAGCTTGGGGTTAACCGATAACAAAAGTGCTGCAACACCGCTTAGATGAGAAGCCGCCATCGAGGTGCCGGACATGTTCGAATAGCCGCTCTTCAAAACAGTACTGATCACGTCTTCACCGGGAGCCGCGAGCTCGACCATGTTTCTGCCCCAGTTCGAAGATTTAGCTAAACCATCTTTGGCATCGATGTTGGCCACTGCGATCACATTCGTGTATCGAAGATTAGCAGGATGACGAGGAGTGGAGTCGTTATCGCTTTTGTTATTTCCAGCAGATACCACAAACAACACGCCTTTAGATTCAGCCTCACGAACCGCTTCTTCCAGTGCTTTTGAATAACCGATTCCGCCCCAGCTGGCGTTGATCACTTTGGCACCCATTTTCACGGCATAACGGATTGCCGCGATTGCATCCGATCCCCAACCGAGACCCTTGCTCATCCAACGTACGGGAAGGATTTTCACTTTTGGCGCGATTCCTGAAATTCCAATCCCATTGTTCTGGATCGCACCGATGGTGCCGGCAACGTGCGTACCATGATTGAAATCATCCTGTGCATTTGCTTGTTCGCTGATGGGATCTGACTTCGGATCATCTTCTTTGGCATTGAAGTTCCAGCCTTGGACATCATCCACAAATCCGTTTCGATCATCATCAATGCCGTTGTTCGGAATTTCATTCCTGTTGATGAAAAGGTTCGCCTTCAGGTCCGGGTGTTGGAGATCCACACCGGTGTCGACCACAGCAACGAGGATTTCCGCGTTTGCATTCGTGCTGGTCTGATTGGCCAGTTGGATTGCCTCAATCACACCTGATTTCTTCAGTGTCCATTGATCGCCGAGTTTCGGGTCGATTGCACCCTTCACTTCCGGCTGTTCCACGCGGATCATTTGATCCTGCTCGACCCACTCCAC
>JBEIKL010000058.1:0-11271 GCA_040379745.1 Bdellovibrionales bacterium
ACCGGAGTGGATGCTCGAGTTCCGGTTGAAGGCGTTTCAAACCTGGAAGAAAATGAAAGAGCCGAATTGGGCGCACCTGGATTACCCGAAGATCGATTTTCAGGCGATTGCTTATTACTCTGCACCCAAACAAAGGAAAAAGCTCGAAAGCCTTGATGAAGTCGACCCGAAATTGCTCGAGACCTACGAAAAGCTGGGAATTCCTTTGCACGAACAAAAAATGCTTGCCGGTGTCGCCGTAGATGCGGTTTTCGATTCGGTTTCTGTCGTGACCACTCAGCGTGAAGAATTGAAAAAGCACGGAATCATTTTCTGTTCCATCAGCGAGGCCTTGCGCGAACACCCGGAACTGGTCAAGAAGTACCTCGCTACGGTAGTGCCGGTCCAAGACAATTACTATGCCGCTTTGAATTCGGCTGTGTTCAGTGACGGATCTTTTGTTTACATTCCGAAGGGCGTGAAGTGTCCGCTGGATCTTTCCACTTACTTCCGCATCAATGCCCAAGGTACCGGTCAGTTCGAGCGCACCTTGATCATCGCGGATGAAGGCAGTGAAGTCAGCTACATGGAAGGCTGTACGGCGCCGATGCGGGATGAAAACCAATTGCATGCTGCAATTGTCGAACTGGTTGCACTCGAAAAAGCCACCATCAAGTACACCACTGTGCAGAACTGGTACGCCGGTGACGAAAACGGTAAGGGTGGTATTTACAACTTTGTTACCAAGCGCGGACTTTGCAAGGGAAAAGCATCGAAGATTTCCTGGACGCAAGTCGAAGTGGGATCGTCGATCACCTGGAAGTATCCTAGTTGCGTCCTTCAGGGCGATGATTCAATCGGAGAATTCTATTCCGTTGCCATCACCAATGATTGCATGCAAGCCGATACCGGAACCAAGATGATCCATCTGGGCAAGAACACCAAGAGCCGGATTCTTTCGAAGGGGATTTCCACGGGCAAGGGTAAAAACACCTATCGTGGGGCCGTAGTGATCGCTCCGAATGCGACCCATTCCCGCAACCACACCCAGTGTGATTCATTGTTGATTGGCCCGAACTGTGAAGCCAATACGGTACCCGTGATCGAAGTGCGTAATAAGTCTTCCGTGGTCGAACACGAGGCAACCGCGTCCAAGGTCAACGAAGAACAATTGTTCTATCTTCAGGCTCGCGGAATCCCTGCAGAAGAAGCAGTAAAGCTGATCATCAATGGTTATTGCGAAGAAGTATTCAAGCAATTGCCGATGGAATTCGCACTCGAAGCAAATCGATTGCTTGAACTCAAGCTTGAAGGATCCGTGGGATGATCCAGATCCCCGGAAAGATCTTCCTTTTTGGTGAATACGCGGTCATGCAGGGCGGAGAGGCGGTAATTGCCGCGGTTTCCCCTCATTACCATGTTCACGGGGAAGGTCGTTTGCATCCGGATTCTCCTGCAGCACTGTTCTTGAACGAGCATGGAATTCCGAATTCGCTTGAGGTGACCGATGGTCCCGGGCGCGGATTTGGTTCTTCAACCGCTGAATTGATCGCTGCCAATCAGATGATTCTCAAGCCGATGAACACTGCCGATCTTTGGGCCTGGTATCGTGAACGGTTTTATCCTGCGAGTGGTGCTGATTTGGCTGTTCAGAGCATGGCATTGAATGAAGGGACCGGGTTTTATCAGTTTCAGATCCAAGGGGACTCTTTCCGCATCCAAAAGCTGACGGTTCCCTATCTGTTCCAATCCAATTGTCTGGTTTTTCAATGTCCTCCGTCTCAGAAAATTCCCACCCATAACCATCTGGAAAAACATAGTGATGATTCTCTTGAAAATCAGCTCGCCAATGCGTTTGTTCACCGTTGGTTGAGTGGATTTGATCCACGATTGATGAATGAATGGGCAGAGTATTTGGCCCATTCGTGCCGTGAATCCTTATTTGCACGTGATGTTCGCAAGACTTTCGCTTCCATTGATGGTGTCGTTGGTGTCAAAGGTTGTGGTGCTGGCATGAATGATGTGTTTTTGGTTTCGATGGATCAAGCCAATCCGATCCAAACGTTGAAAAGTGTGCACCGAGTGGCTGAACATCTTGAATTGAAATTCATGGGGGCCTTGGATGAACGCGTTTAATCCATTTTTTAAAGTCACTGCATTCGCGCCGGTCAACATCGCGTGGATCAAGTACATGGGCAAGGTCGAGGGTAAACCTGCGAATTCATCCCTATCGATGACCTTGAATGCCTTGGGGACCACCACGACCATGTCCGTTCTGGAAGATGGATCCCATTTGAAATTCGTTTGGAACGAAAAAGGATATGTTCCTCCGCAGACGGGTATCCTGAAGACGGAGTTCTTCTTGCGGAATGAATCCCATTGGAAGCAACTGTTGGAAAAGTTCGGATTCGAGATTCATTTGCCGACGACCAATGTAATGATCCATACGCTGAACAATGTTCCTGCTGCGACGGGAATTGCCACTTCCGCATCCGCTTTTGCCGCATTGACGCTGGCGTGGAGTTCTGTGCTTACCGGTCCAAGAAGTAAGGAATGGATGGACCGCTTCAATGCCCACGATTCCGAACTTCGAAAAGCCATTGCAGAAGTTGCTGCAAAAGGATCGGGCAGTGCTTGCCGTTCGATCGAAGGTCCTTGGGTGGAATGGTCGCCGAAGGATGGAATCCGTTGCATCGAAGGTGGTGAGATACAGTGGATTGATTTCATTCTCCTCATTGAAAACGAGCCGAAGGCGATATCGTCGAGCGAAGCGCATCAGCGTGTGAAAACTTCGCCGTTGTTTGAAGGACGAGTCCGCCGTGTCGAAGATCGAATGCAAGAATTAAAGCAGCTTTTGACGGCAAAACAGCAGTCCGTGAATCAGATCCGCCAACTGGTATTGGATGAAGCTCTGGACATGCACGAGTTGTTTCACACTTCCATTCCGTCCTTCCGTTACATGAATTCCACCAGTCAGGAAGTGGTACATACGTTCCAGAAACATTCGGCTGAGTTCGATCTTGGTTTGCCGTCATTGAATGCGGTGATCACCCTGGATGCAGGTGCGAATGTGCATCTGTTTGTGCCGGCTTCCGAACAGGACGAGTGGACATTCTGGTTGAGACAGGAATTCCCGAAGATTCCATTTTTGATGGATGAAGCCTATTTGAGCAAAGGAGCCCGCTATGAATCCTTATCGGATTGAGGTTCCAGCAAAATGGGTTTTGACTGGCGAACACAGCGTTTTGCGCGGACGCCATGCGATTGCATTTCCGCATTCATCCATGCGATTTTCTCTTTCGTATAATCCGGAAGGTGAATCCGAAATATCCGCAAACCCGTTTCAATCCCAGATCCGCTTGTTATTGGGTAGGGCTTCAGAATTCTTGAAGATGCCTTTCACGATCGATGAGTCACGCATCGAGCTTCAGAGTCAGATTCCGATTGGTGCGGGACTGGGGTCTTCTGCCGCGCTTTGTGTTGCTCTTTCCAAATTCGTCCTTGCTCATGCGGGTAAGACCGAGGATCTTCTGGTTCCGCTGGCCACGCATCTTGAACACTTCTATCACGGAAAGAGCAGTGGGATGGATATCAGCGCGATCGCAGCAGGTACACAGCCCATCCTTTATTCCATGGATCAGGGCTCGAAACTGATTGCGCCAATCGGATCGTTGCCACGATTCGAACTTTATGATTCCGGAAAGCGCGGATCGACCAAGGAGTGTGTTCAAAAAGTGAAGCACTGGCAACAAACCATGCCCCACCTGAAAGATCATTTTGACGATCAAATGGATGAGTCCACTCGGATCGCGCACGATTCGCTTCTCGCATTCGGCAAATCACCACGAGAATCCGAAGACCGTCTGGCTGATGCCATGAAAATGGCTCAACACTGTTTTGAAACCTGGGGACTGGTTACACCGGAATTGATTGAGCAAAAACACGAATTACTCAAGCAAGGTGCTTTAGCGGTCAAGCTCACCGGAGCCGGTGTGGGTGGTTTCTGGGTTGCGTTATGGCGATCTTAGTCCGTCTTTTGTCCTGTTTTCCGTGTCTTTCTTGACAAATCAAAATGCGGTACCATTATCTTAGGTATGACTATGTTTAAACGAATCTTCTTGTTTTTGGTGGTGAACATCCTGGTCGTCACGACGGTTTCGATCACGTTGAGTCTGTTGGGAGTTCATGGCTACATGACTGCCTACGGAATCGATTATCAACAGTTGGCGATCTTCTGTTTGGTATGGGGTATGGCAGGATCCCTGATCTCTCTCGCACTTTCCCGTTTCATGGCGAAGCGAATGATGGGGGTGGAAGTCATCGATCCGAACACCCGCGATCCGGAACTCCGTCAGCTGGTGGATACGGTCTATTCCCTTTCCCGCAATGCAGGGCTGACCGTCATGCCGGAAGTGGGAATCTATGATTCTCCGGATCTGAATGCGTTTGCAACAGGGCCAACCCGGAGTCGCGCTTTGGTAGCGGTATCGACCGGACTCATGGGGCGTATGAATCGTCACGAAGTGGAAGGTGTGCTCGGTCACGAGATCGCTCACGTGGCAAACGGTGACATGATCACCCTGACCCTCATTCAAGGCGTGGTCAACGCCTTCGTGATGTTCCTTTCCCGCGTCGCTGCTTTCGCCATCTCCCAAGCTTTGCGTGGCAATAGTGACCGCGAAGAGAGAAGCGAGTCCTCGCCGATGCTCCATCACGTGTTGGTGATCGTATTCGACATTGTGTTCTCGATTCTGGGTTCAATGGTGGTGGCTTGGTTCTCCCGCTATCGTGAATTCCGTGCGGATGCCGGCGGCGCCCGTCTTGCTGGTCGAGACAAAATGGTTTCTGCCTTGAAGGCGCTTCAGCGTGTTTACGAATCCCCGATGATGGATGACTTGCAACCGGCTCCGGATGCGATCAAGGCATTCCAGATTTCTTCCCGTAAAAAGGGTGGATTCCTTGCCTTGTTTTCGACCCACCCGGCGTTGGAAGACCGCATTTACGCGCTCGAAAACGCGCGTAACCTGTAAGGA
Source organism: Bdellovibrionales bacterium (assembly GCA_040379745.1). GTDB lineage: Bacteria > Bdellovibrionota > UBA1018 > UBA1018 > CAIMNF01 > CAIMNF01. The sequence goes on from JBEIKL010000058.1 coordinate 5,013, forward strand.
ATTCGAAGTGGTTTCAAAAAAGCCCGATTGCCCGATAGGCAGTCGGGCTTTTTCATTTGCGTGAGTCGGTACTCCCGCGACTTTGCTGAAGCAGAACATCTTGGATGAGTGCTTCAATCTGTTTGGGTACGCTGTCTTCGCCAAAATCCTTCGAGTATTTCAACAGGGAATCCAGGTTCGGTTTTGCGTTCAGGATCCAGGACTCCTGATTCTCGAAATATGCCGATTCAAGCTTCATCAGTTCCAATGCGAAGAGGTGGGTGACACCCGCAAGATGAAAGAAGGGTGCCACTTGGGTCGGATCGATGGTCAACATTGAGAAGAGGCGATTCTGCGCATGGATCAAGCGGGTAAGTTTGGTCTTTGCGTCCTTTTGGGATCGGATTCCATCGAGATTCACCGCACTGATGCGGTTCTGAACCCACTCACGGCTGCTCTGGAGATTCTCGTTCACACGTAACGAACCCAGGGTCAGGTACAAGAGGGTGCGGGCATCGTTACCGACTTCCGACTTCACCGTTTTCAACTCGAAATTCTGTGCGATTCCATTTTCGGTCAGGATGATGAAATCGTCGATGCGGTATTTAGGGAAATTCCAGTGCAGGTGAACGCCACGAGGACCGTCCGGCTCAAGATGATCGAACCAGGTGCTTTTTTCGAGAACCCCATCGGATTTGTCGCTGGAAACCAGTTCGTAGAGTTTTCGTTTTTGAGGGCTGCAAGACCAGCTCGATTCAAAGCAGTTTTTCCATTCTCCTTGCTTCATACCCCCGATGATGGTCTTGGGCCCCATCATGGTCAGTTCCGCCTCGACAGGTCGCCACAACTGGGTGATGGATTGAATGAATTTCTTCGGTGGTCCTTTGATATATGTCAATTTGGTGACGATGGGTTCGTTCCGAAAGCGATCGGGCCACGGACCGAGTGTGTACCCAAAAGGCAGAACCTGCCATCCCGCATCTTCGGTGTCGACCTTTTCCGGAAATCTCCGTTCGAGCCATTCCTTTTCCAGCGCTCCAGCAAGCGGAGCGCGCTGATTCAGATAAAGGCGGAACGCACCGGTGAGCGCAAGCAACACCAGCATGCCGGTGACGATGAGTTTCCAATCGAGTTTTTTTGATTTCATCTACAGATAGGTTACACTAGGAAGAACAATGATCAAGGGATTCGGAATCTTCGCTTTTGTGCTTTTCCTGCTTCTTTGCACCCAAATCGGGTCTTTCGGCCCCGGCTTTGCCATTTGGTTTCTTTCTCTGATCTTGATTGTTTCCGGTACCATCGCTTCTGCATTGTTCCTGCTTCCTCCTGCATTTGAACAGAAGTCTTTCTTGCCGATTCAATGTTATGGTTGGGTCAATCCGTCCGCAATGATCGAAACCATTCACGGAATCTGCGACCTGATCCGCAAAGAAGGGCTTCTTTCCCTGGAATCCGTGCGCGGAACTGTAAAGGACCACTGGTTGCAGTATTCGTTGGGCAAGTTCATGGAAGGTTTCGATTCGGGTAGCATTCTTCCTGTTTTGCGCAATGAAGGGCAGAAGTCGACGGTCCTTTTTGCCGCTGCTGAATCCTATCTGGATCGTGTTTTGATCACGGTGCCACTTTACGGACTTGCGGGGAGTTTGGCTCATTTGATGGAATTCCTCGGCAAAAGCGATTCGTTGTCCATTGCCGCATCGTTCGTTCCCTTCTTCCTTTCCATTCTGCTTCAGGTTTCACTTTCACTCTGGTTTCAACGCAAACTCGATTTCCTTTCCGCTCAGGCACGCAATTATCATCTCGTTCTGGAAGATGGAGTAGCCGGGCTGGGAGAGGGCATTTCGGCTGATATGCTGAAAGACCGATTGAAGGCGCGGATCACCCATGCATAACCGCTCGAATACGGTTTATCTCGGACTTGCCGTCCTGATGATGGGGTTGTTCGCAGGACAGATCCGCAATCAGGTCCAGGTACCTCATTCGTCCGACGTCAAAAAAAACGAATCCCTGATTGCTGCCCCGAGGCCTGAATCGGAAAACGCCCGCATCTTCACGGCCTATCAACGTCTTTTGGGGGAGTCCTTTTTCACACAGAAAATCGAAGGAATCACGGTGATTCCAAAACCTGCAACGGGGCAAACCCTGACCGATCATTTCACGTTGATTCTTTCCGGATCAGAGGTTTATGGTTCCCACGATGCGCGTGTCCAGAAAAATTGGGAAACCATTCTTGATCGCATTGCCGATTTGCTCGACGATGATCCCGGATTGAAAATGGAGATTTCGGGTTATGCCGATGCGGACGATCCTTTGGAAAACCGCAATGCTGAAAACGGTTTGAGTCCACTCGCATTTTCTTTTTCCAGGGCAGAATGGATCGCCCGTTATTTTGAGACTGCACACGGGGCAGACATCGCAAGTGACTTCATCCTGAGAGGAATGGGGCCAGCGCCGAAGGGCAAACGGGTGGAGTTGAAAATCCTAATCCCGAAGACCACTTCCGGTGGCAATTGAATTCAATATTTCTTCCAGGAGTTCGCGCGAGTAGTAGAATTCATCCGGATCCTGAAGGCTTTGTTGCTTCAACGTACCGGTGTCACGGATGGTTTTGATCCTGGCCAGATGTTTGCCGATGCATCCCAGATCGTACTCGAGGTCGCTTGTCCGCCCCGGATCACCAATCGGGTCAGGAATGAAATCGCATAAGCGCCACGCACGACGAATTCCGGGGTGGCCACCTTGTACTTCGTGAAATTTTTAAGTGGCTTGCCATTGATCAGGATCGGCGATGTTGCCAATCGCAAATGAGAGAGCGCCTTTGCTTTCCATGAATTGCCCATGGAGGATTTTTCGCTTCGGAATTCATCTTCCGGAATCATTTTCGTCTCATACCGGATTCCACTCGTGGACATCGGGTAGCCGAATTTCACGGCAAGCTTGATCGCGGTTTTCAGCATCCATCCCGGAATCGAAAAGGTGTAAACCTTCAGGCCCTGATTATGGGAGGCGTTCAATTTGCGTGGATACATCTCCATCAACTTGCGCAGGGTGACTTCGCCGCCTTCTTGTGCTGAGTTACTGTGAAATTCTCCGAAATCGAGAGCGAGATCTGCGCCACTGGCTTCTTTCATCGCATCCACTACGAAGCGGGAGTAGGCGGATTCACCACCAGAACCGGAAACCAACCGGCTTTCAGCGGTACCGACAACTCTGTTCAGCTCTTCCGGAGTGTAAAGCGCTTCCAATCTTCTTTCGGAGTGATCCACATGCGCTGCAACCACCGGATCGGCCGGGATCGCATTAGAAATCGGGATCAATTCATAGGTCAGGACTTTCGGGCGCTGATTCGGAAGTACCTCCACCAGGATTTTTCCGATCATTGCACCGGTTGCGCCGGTTTGCACCACTGGTACGTCATTGCCATTCTGATTTTGAACGATAGCCAGTGACTCGAGTCGGGTGTGGGAGTGCCCGCCGACAATCAGGTCGATGTTAGTCGACGATTCTGCCAGTTTCTGGTCTTCCTTGAATCCGATATGGGTGAGGGCGATCACCAGGTCATTGCGCTCATGAAGAGAATTGGCAACGGAATTGGCGATTCCCGGAATGAATTCACCCGTATCCGGATCTTTCGCATCCTGATAACGCTTGATCACCATGTCGCCCTTGTTGGACTCGACCGCAGGAATCCATTTGTAAAAGAGTTCGTCAGTGGAAAGTCCCATCACCCCGATTCGGACTCCGCTCCGGATCAACTGTGTAGACGGAAGAATCTGTTTTTTGAGGTTGCGAAGAGAAGGGCCGAATTCGATGTTTGCCGACACCAGTGGAAACGGAAAGGGGGCTTTTGCAAGTGTCGCATCCGTGGTTCGTGCACCCATCATCCAATCGTGATTGCCCAAAGCCACAGCGTCGTAGCCGATACTTTGAAACGCTTTCAGTACATTCACGCCGTTGTCCGGGAAATAAGAAAGGGTGCCTTCGAAAAAGTCACCCGCATCGAGACGGATGGTTTCAATACCTTGCGCTTTTGCTTGACCGCTCAGTTGGTCCATTGCGGTCTTGATCTGTGCCCAGCCCCCGGTCACCTCGCGCCCCGGAGCAGGCGCACCCGAGGCCTTCAGCGTGGCATGCAGGTCGTTCGTATGAAGAATCTGAATGACCGTCGCATGGGCGGTGGTAGCGGTGAGGGAGAAAGAGGTGATGGTAAGGACGAATCTTGAAAAACTCAGCATATCGCCCTTTCATTGTATCGAGCGCATTTTAACGAAGTAAAGACTTGAATTGATGATGTTTTTTTGACGCTAAAAGGGGCTCAATTTTTTGACGGTATTGCCGATAAGTCCATTGTGAGCAAGCCTAAAGGCAAAAACGATCTTTTGCACGAGATTTCCGGCGGCCGTCTGGTCGGTGGGGCGCTTTCGCAACTGGCAAATTACTCGGACCTTTTTTCAAGAATGTCGGAAGGGGTATGGTTGTTGGATCGAAATTCGCTTCGGATCATGGAATGCAATCCAGCTGCTTGCAGATTGCTTGGACAGGATGAAGAACGAATCCTGGGAAGGGAGCTGACCGAGATCATGCGCCTCACGCCCGAAGATCGATCTGCGCTGGATTCCGAATTGGCAAGGTTTCAGATCAGTAGCCAGCACCGTTTCCAGCACGGCATCGAGTGGCGCAACCAGGAAGGCAGTACTTTTCATTTCGAGGTGCAAGCCACATCATTGAAGATTCTCGATTACATCGAAGTCATCCAGTTCATGGCGAAAGACGTGACCGCGGAGAAACGGGCAACCGAAGAACTGCGCGAAATGAATGAAGTGCTTCACAAATTATCCACAACCGATGCAATGACTGGACTGCGGAATTTCCGCTATTTCAAGGAGGCGATCGCCGCTGTCCATGATGAATCGGTGAAGTTCGGCAAGCAGTACGGTGTGATCTTCATCGATGTCGACCATTTCAAGAAATTCAATGATCGCAACGGTCACCCTGCCGGTGACGAAGTGTTGCGTCAGGTTGCCACCATCCTGAAAGAAACAGCGCGCGCGCAGGATCTGCCTTGCCGTTACGGCGGTGAGGAGTTTGTCGTCCTTTGCCGAAATTCCGCGTTGGAAGAGATCGTGCGCCAAGCCGAAGTGATTCGCGCAAAAATGCTCGCCACCGATTTTCCATTCGGAGAATTCCAGCCCTTGGGTCGGGTGACTGCCAGCATCGGGGTCGCCGGATTTCCTGAAAATGCGTCTACTTACGAAGATTTGTTGGAGAAATCGGATCAAGCCCTTTATCATTCCAAAGAAAGCGGAAGGAATCAGGTGACTGCCTATGGCAATCAGAAAAGTGGCGCGGATGGGACATCCAATCCTCAGAAAAAAAGCGCGTGAGCTGAGTAAATCGGAAATTCTTTCAGAAGCGACCCGTAACTTGGTGCGCGATATGGTTGAAACCATGAACGAGTATGGTGGTATCGGCATCGCCGCTCCGCAGATTCATGAGGCACTTTCCATTGCGATCATTGACTACCAGGAAGAGGGATCAAGCGATCAGCCTTTGACCGTGGTGATCAATCCCAAAATCACCGTTTTGGATTCGACCGAGCAAGGCAATTGGGAAGGCTGTCTTTCTGTTCCAGAGCTGCGTGGATTGGTTTACCGCCCCCGAAAAGTCCAGATCGATTTCTTGGATCTGAAAGCGCAGCCGCAAACCATCGTCGCTGAAGATTTCCTGGCAACGGTTTTCCAACACGAACTCGATCATCTTTTCGGCGTGTTGTTTGTCGATCGCGTTCGCTTCGAACCGGGCAAATCGCCAATTGCCTTCACCGAAGAATACTCTCGCTACCATGCGCCTGAAGAAGACGATGATGTTGGCGAATTGGAAGACTGACCTCGCCCATGATTCCACCCCTGGTTGACCTGGAAAAATACGCAGGCCTGAAGTTCGACATTCGATACGCCCGTGCCGATAATTTCATCGGAGAAAAAGTATACGATCTGCCGAAAGCCTATTTGCTTCGTCATGTGGCGCTGGATTTGATCGCGGTACACCAGCAGTTAGTCGAACACGGATTCGGACTCTTGATCTTTGACGGCTATCGACCGTGGTCGGTGACCAAGCTTTTTTGGGATCGATCCACAGAAGAAGTCCGCCAATTCTTGGCCAATCCTGAAACCGGGTCATCTCACAATCGTGGATGCGCAGTGGATTTATCGATGTATCACCTCGATTCCGGCGAGCCGGTGATGATGCCCAGCGATTTTGATGAAATGAACGAAAAGGC
>JBEIKL010000059.1:0-11260 GCA_040379745.1 Bdellovibrionales bacterium
CAAAACCGGAGTCGCCAAAACCTGAATGATGGAAGTCGCATAAAGCGCCCATACAAACAACGGCAAACGCCCCCAAGTCAGACCTGGAGCACGAAGCTTATGTACGGTCACGATGAAGTTCAATCCAGTCAGAATCGAAGAGAACCCCATGATGAATGCGCCCAACAATACCAAAGTCGCACTGGATCCGGAACGGATTGAGTATGGAGCATAAAAAGTCCAACCGGTATCCACACCCTTCAGGAAGAGCGTACTCGCAGCCAAAAGCGCACCAGACATATAGACATAGTAAGAAACCAAGTTCCAACGCGGAAACGCCACGTCTTTTGCACCCAACATCATCGGGAGAACAAAGTTACCCATCGCTGCCGGAATCAACGGAATGATCACCATGAAAACCATGATCGCACCGTGATAAGTGAAGAAGCGGTTATAAGTATCCTGGGTCATGTACTGCATGCCCGGAGCAAAAAGCTCCAAACGAATTCCCAAGGCAAAAATCCCACCCATCAGGAAGAACACCATGATCGTGAACAAGTACATCATTCCGATGCGCTTGTGATCGAGGGTTCCCAACCAGGACATGATGCCGCTGGTTTGGTTGATATAGTTTTTATCGCCATGTGCTGCTGTTGTGTTTGACATGTGATTTTCTCCTAATTATTTAAGACTCTTGATGTATTCAGTGATCGACATGATCTCTTCTTCGGTCAAAAGACCTTTGTAAGGAGGCATGGAAGGCGGATAGCCTTCAACCACTTTTGCAGTTGGATTCTCAATCGATTCGCGGATGTAGTTCTCATCGACTTTCACGGTTTTACCGTCAGCCAATTTCTCATCCCGTCCAAAGAGGCCCTTGTAGCTTGGTCCAACCAATTTTGTTCCATCAGCAGAGTGACAAGCCACACACCCCTTGGAGGTAGTGAGCGCTTTACCCTTCTCAGCCAATGAAACCTGACCACCTGCTCCGCCAGCTGCTTGAGCAGTCGGCAGACCTTCGCCCAATGCATTCGCACGGAAACCAGGGAAAGTCGGGTCAGCCGGGAGTGCATCCACATCGATTTTCTTGCCAGACAACCAGTCTTTCCACTGATCATCTTTCAATGCGATCACGCGTCCCAACATGCCCGAGTGAGAAGTTCCGCAATACTCGGTACAGTAGATCTGATGAATACCCGGGATTTTCGCTTCAAACCAAACATAAGTGTACATGCCCGGAACGACGTCTGACTTCACACGGAAGTTCGGCACGAAGAAGCTGTGAAGTACATCTTCGGAAGACATCACGAGTTTCACCGGTTTGTTCACCGGAACATAGAGGTCACCGATCGAGCTGGTGCCATTTTTGTACATGAACTGCCACAACCACTGCTTACCAATGACATGCACTTCCATGGCATCCGCAGGAGCTTGAATCATGTCCTTATAAACGACCCAACCCCAGCCGAACATCACGAACAGGAGGATGGACGGAATCACGGTCCAAATGATCTCAAGACCGGTGTGACCCTCGATGTATTTAGACTTCTTGTGAACTTCCTTGCGGTACTTCACCACAAAGATCACCATCGCGGCGATGATGCCCACAAAGAAAAACACGCTTACCCAAACGAGAAACCAATAAACATTATCCCAGGAATCAGCGATATCAGTCGCTGCTACGGGAAGAGTTGCCGCATGAGCATTGAGAGTGGCGAACATGAAGAGAATCGCCATAGACAAAAGTCTTGTCATGATGTGAGGTCCTTTCTTTCAACTAAACCTTTTTTCCGAGACTGCCTAAACCAAAAAAACGCAAGATAACCACCGAGTATTGCAATCGTGGCCAAAGCCGCCAACTGCATCACTCGAACCGCCTGAAGGGCATAACCTCGGGAACCAGGCTCATAGTGGTAACAAAACATCAACAATCGATCAAAAACATTTCCGACCTTACCCTTGGATGCTTCCAGTAGAGAAAGACGCAAATCGCGTTCTTTATAACTAATGCCGTACAAATTGCGGGAAATCGTTCCATCCGGCGTCAACACATAAGTCACCGCCGCGTGGGCATACTCTTGCTGAACGTCGTCATATTTGTATTTGAAGCCCAATTGATCCGCAAGTTTCTTCACATTCGCTTCTTCAGAAGTGAAGAAATGCCAACCTTCTTTGGCTCGCTCGAACGGATGGCGGGAATCGGCACCTTCTTTACCAGAGTAATTACGAAGATAGGCTACTCTCTTCTTTTCCGCGGATTCAGAATCGTCTTCAGGATTGATGCTGATGGTGATGACATTGAACTGATCCCCCACCGACCAATCCAAGGCCTTGATGCCATCGGACATTCCATTCAACACCATCGTGCATAACATCGGGCAGGAATAATAAACCAAGTTCAGGATCGTTGGTTTTCCGTTTTGGAAGTAATCTTTGAGAGCGTGTTTTTTTTGGTCGGCAGAATCAGTAAACTCGAGATTCAAATCGATTTTCTCACCCAGATGCTCAACCAGACCGACATCCTGTAATTCGATGGGGGCTTTCTTCGGATCAGCCTTGAGCTCAACGGCAAAAGAAGGGTGTGCGTTCAGCGTTGCTGCTGAAACCATAAGACAGAAAAAAGCACTTTTAAGAGCTAAATGCTCAAATTGCCGCTTCACAAAACACCCTCTTCGTATGAAGGTAGATTATCAGTTTTAAGGCCAATCGGTAATCAAAAAATGATGGACATATGATGAAAATCAGAGACTTTCTCAAACTCACCAAATCTGAAATTGTTTTACTCGAGGCTATTACCCTAGTAGCTGGGTTTTTTATTGGACAACCGTTTGAATCCCCCGTGGATTGGCAACGTTTTTTATTTACGTTGGTCGGAGTTTCCGCGCTTGCCCTTGGATCTGGAGCCCTGAATCAAATCCAAGAAAAAGAAGAAGATTCACAAATGGAACGCACTAAAACCCGTCCGCTTCCGAGCGGTCGGATCAGCGTCCGAACCGCATGGTGGTCTACCTTTATTCTTTTCTTCATCGGCTGCCTGCTGCTTTCTTTTGTTTCAAAACCGGTACTGATCCTGGGCATCCTTGCAGTGATCAGCTATAATGTTCTCTATACAATGTGGTGGAAACGCAAAATGGCCTATGCAGCCATTCCTGGTGCGATTCCCGGTTCCCTGCCTATTTTGATCGGCTATATCGCTGCAGGAAATGCGGTTTGGGATGTTCGAGGGCTTTATCTTTTCGCCATTCTCTTTTTCTGGCAAATGCCCCACTTCTGGGTACTCGCCTTGAAATACTCCAATGATTATGACCAGGGAGGATTTCCCACACTACCGGTTGCCCGCGGCAACCATGTGACCCGGTTTCAAATCACTCTTTGGTGTCTCGCTTATGCCGCACTCGGATTGCTTTCCGTGCTTTTCTTTCAAACGGGGATTCTAGGTCTTGCTGGCTCCTTGCTCACGAGCGTCTGGCTATTGGCGGAACTGATTCGCTTCCTGCGTCACCCGGAACAGAAAACCTGGCTTCGCTTTTTCCTCAGCATCAACTTCAGCCTGATCGTCTATCTTGCAGTGATCTCGATCGACCTTTGGTCAATCTACCTTCATCCCAAGAGCTGATTCACTTCCTATGACCCCGGTCATAGAATTCATCCATTCCCGGCCTTATCCTGTCATTGGATAAAAATAATTAGAGGATCGATCACCGTTGGCGCACACTGTGCTTCAGGGGACCGAACCCACGACCATAGAGGAGCAAGCCAGAATGAAAACGATGATCCTAGCACTGTTGATTTCCACATCCTGTTACGCTGAAGAGGCGAAAACCCAGCAAAAGATTCCTGAAAAAATGCAGCAATTGCACGTCGCGCTCGGAGACATCCTGATCTACAGTTCCACCCCGGAACGCTTCAGCGACAAGAGCAACCGCAGTAAGATCGAGGATCAATTGAAAACACTCTCCACGCTTTCGCACTCGATGAATGATCGCGAATTCAAAGGAGAAAAAAACGACCCCACTCTCTCCATCCTTTCAAGCTATCTGAACGAAGAAACGAAAACCGCGTATACGGCATTCAAAAACGGCAAGACTGAATTCGCCCGAGGGGTGGTTCGGGCAATTCCAGGCACCTGCATTGCCTGCCACAGTCGAAATGATTCCGGCGCACAATTCGACAAACTGGGAATCGATCCGAGTGATTCCAACCTGAAAACTTTTGAACGCGCTGAATTCTATGCGGCCACTCGTCAGTTCGATCGCGCCGAAAAGGAATTCCTGAAAATCATCGAAGACGAACAGATCGCCTCCACGGATCCTTACACCTGGGAACACGCCATCCGCCAAAGCATCACCATTGCAGTCCGAGTGAAAAAAGAACCGGCACTGGCCAAGAAAATCGTGGATACCGCTCTTGCCAGCAAGAAATCCGCTTATTATGTGCGTGCAGACCTGAAACAATGGAAAACCTCGATTGACCAATGGGCAAAGGAGCTGAAGAAAACTCCGAAATCCGAAAACGGGTTTCTGGCTGAAGGCATGCGCCTCATCACCGATGCGCACAAACTGCAGAAGTATCCGATGGATCACTCCGCTGATATCCTGTACTTGCGTGCCTCGAACGTGTTTTATGATCTGATCCAGAAGGCACCTGCCGGTAAACACATCAGCCAGGCCTTGATGATGCAAGGAATCTGCAATGAAGTGCTGAGCCCAAGGGGGTTTGAGGATCTGCACCGTCTATACTATGAATCCTGTATCCGCAAATCCCCGCATTCACCGATTGCGATGGATTGTTATCGCCGATATGAACAAAGCACAATCCTGAGCTATACCGGAAGCGCAGGTACCGCATTGCCGGAAGAGATCAAACAGAAACTCTTGGATCTTTTCACGCTCTCCATCAGCAAAGGATCACCGGAACAGATCTTCTGATCTCCGCGTAAACATAAAACCGAACACTGGAGAAGCCTCACTGAAGATTGATCAGCTTCTCCAGTTCCTTTTCTCGAAAACACTTCTGAAACCACGACAGCGCTTCAGTAGAAATTTTTTCCATTGCGCCCGATTCCTCGAAAAGATGAGTGGCACCTTCAACCACCGACAATTTCGAGTGCGGAAGCACATGCGCCGTCTTACGGTTCAATTCCAAAACATGGGCATCCAGTCCACCCACCAACAAGAGCACGGGCGCCTGGATCTTCATCAACATCGCATTCGGAACAAGATCCGGTCGTCCGCCTCGGGAAACAATTCCGGAAATCCGTTCGCCTTCCTGATAGGCAGCCATCAACGCCGCCGCAGAACCCGTACTTGCACCGAAATAAGCGATCGGTTCATCCTGATAAAATGACTGAAGTCGCAACCAGCCAGTGGCCATCACCAATCGCGCTGCCAGCATGCCAATATTGAAAACATTCTTGCGTTCCGCTTCTTCGGAAGGGGTCAACAGATCGAACAACAAGGAACCGATTCGATGCTCTGCCAATTCTTTCGCCACTTTCTGATTTCGAGTACTCTGCTTGCTGCTTCCGCTTCCATGAGCGAACAAAACGAATCCACTGAGATGATTCGGGAGATGGAGAGTTCCGGATAGAGCCAGATCCCCGGATGGGTCATGAATTTCCACTTCGACTTGTTTGGGCTCCGAACGTCTGGACTCACTCAACATGCTCATACGACCTCCTGATGGGAAATGGATAATTAAAAAAGGAGAAAGGCGGTAGTGCGGACCCGTTTCCTATCGAAAACGAACGTTTCTACCGCCTTTTTTTATCATTCCGTACATTGGGATTTGCCCAATACGGCTGAACAGGCTGGCTTTTCCCGGACCGGCCTTCCCGGAAACCGATCCTCCTGCCCTGCTTTGCGGACGCGGATTCACGGAACCGGTTTGCACAGTCCGTTCATGACCAATGATATCAGCTGGTCATCACCACTGAAGTTGCGATAGGCATGTTCAGAACCATTCCAGATTAAAAACCAAAATGATTCCAGCATGTCTACGGCAGCTCACCCTGGAGGTGCTCGCCTTTCGGCTTATCCACCTCGTCTGCCACACTGTTCCCGCGTTTGCCAACGTTCCCGAGATTACCAAGCAAAGCTCATCTCGAGGGGGGATCAGTGCTTCCGTGCTTTTAGCCGCATTCTTCCTTTTCATGTCGTCCTCTCCAGCAATTGGACCCCGCGAAACCTTCATCATCGGTTTAGGATTCGCGGCACTGGCCTTCATCCGGTTACATCCGGATTCGGCAACCCATCCACATGACATCGCCCACGTCACTGGTTCCATTGCTTTCCACGAGGTGAAGCTTTCGCCACAACCTGAACTTTCGCTGCTTCCGATTGCGTTTCGGAAACTTTTCCCTTCGGGCTTGAGGAAGCCAAGTCACCTTGAAATCCCCCCGCAGGGTGCTACGACGGCAACCGTGAAATTCCGTCGGCAGGACTCAAACCTGCTAGAATACGGAGTCAGCATCGCTGCTTTTTCTCCATCGCTCACTTTCGCTTGCGACAGAATCCTATAGTGCAATCGATATGCCAATCCCGAAGCCTTCTCAATCGGATCCGGCACCGGACCGGGGAATCATGCCCGGGACTCACGTGGCATTTCTTCCATCGCTTTCAGGATCAGCGAGTGCATCTCCTGATCCGAACCGTTCGAGTACTCCCGGTTGACTTCATGGGAGATCAGTTTTCTGACCCGATCCGAGATTTCAGCTCGCAACAAACCAAGGAATTGCGGTTCGCAGACGAGCACCAACTCAGTGTACAAACCTTCCGACGCCGCATGATCCAGTCGCTGTGCAACGGTTTTCGCGAATTGCTTCGCAGCGAATTCATGATGATGGAAGGAGCGGTCAAGAGAATGATGGATCGTCGAGGGAGATGCGCTCGAAAAGCTTTTTCCAGGTCCATCCGAATCCAAATCGCGCTCGTGCTTTCTTCCAGCCTGATTGTGAAGGCGTTCGATGAATTTGAACTTGGTCTCCCTTGTGGTCCTGTAGAGGGATGCCTCGGTTTGATTCGCCAGCACATACCAACGGATCCATGTCTTGAATTCGATCTTCGGTTTCTTGATCATTACTTGTTCTCCTTTGCATTTCGCAAAGCTTGAAAAGCATGCTTCGTGCCATGAGCGAGACCCCGGTAATGGTATCGAAATTGCTAACGAAAGGAGGAAGTCATAAACAACAAAAAAGGAGATGATTATGGCACTATTCCCAAAACTGATGAAATCAGAACCAACCATTCTGGAACGGGGTTGGAACCCATTCCGTGAAATGCGCAATTTGCAACGCGACATTGATCGTTATTTCAATGAAGCGGTAGGAACCATCGATGCACCGATGTCTGCAAGTGCGACATTCGCGGCGTTCGAACCTTCCTGTGATCTGGAGGAAACGGACACCCACTTCCTGCTCAGCTTGGACATTCCGGGCATGAAAAAGGAAGACATCAAGATCGAGATCGACAGCAACAATGTTCTGACGATCAGCGGATCACGCAAGAGCGAATACGAACAGAAGAAAAATTCCTTCTTTCAGAAAGAACGCTTCTATGGTGCGTTCCAAAGATCATTCGCTCTCCAAGGGTCCGTAAAATCGGATCAGGTGGAAGCGCAATACTTGGAAGGTGTCCTTAAAGTCGCGATTCCGAAATCGGAACCGACTAAAGTGACCCAGATCAAGATTGGTGAAGGTCGCTCCGCCATCCTGGAGCGCAAGCACTGATCGGACTCGTTCCTTTCCAAAGAGAAAAGCCCCGGCCCAAAAGACCGAGGCTTTTTTCATGATTCACTTCGGGACGATCAAAGATGCGGATTCAACGCGATCCCGATCGGGGTATGATCGATCATTCCGCCTTGTCCGATGACCCTTGCGCAATGCCCGGAACAGAAGATCGCACCTTGCGACTCCAATCCGTGTCCGATCACTCTTAAACCACAAGAAGCACAATGCGGTGCCAACGCATGGATCGCACACTCAAAGCAGTCGAAAAAGTGTTCCGAACCACCATAGGTGATCCGCAATGGCTGATCATAGTGATTTCCACAAGCTTCACACTTCAGCATGCATGACCTCCGATCGACACATCACTGGCGTGCCAACTTCTGGGTTCTGCCCTTGCGGAAAAATGCATAACTCACCCAAATCGCCAACACAGCGCCAAGAGCGGCAGCGGTAACACCATAGAAAGAACCGACCTGATACCACCCCATCAATCTTCCCACCCAACCGAAAAGGATCGCACCCACCATACCCCAGGTCATGGTGAATCCCAAACCGGGGTGCGGCTCGTCCACCATGAATCCCCTCGCCAACATGCCAATGATCAATCCCGTAGCCAAATAACCTATAATGAATAACATCTTGTTTCCTCCTGGAATGGAACAAGCAAACTTCAGACCAAAACGACGAAAGCCACGAATGCAGGGCACTCGTGGCTTTACAATCATACGACTTTTTACTAATGGACGGTCTTGATCCGGGAAGCGACGTACTTCACCATCTGTCCAACCGTTTTCATCCGGTCGATCTTGCGATCAGGGATATCCAGATCGAACTCTGCCTCGATTCTCATCACCAGATCGATCATGTCGATCGCATCCGCGCCCAAATCGCCGGCGAAAAACACCCCGGGATCAAGACTGCGTTGATCCACACCGAACTTCGTACCGATGATCTCGAGCAAACGGTTTTCAGGATTCACGTTCAACCACTTTCATCCCTCAATATCCCATGAAAGTCGCACCAATGGTGGCGACAAAGATATTCTTACCCGGGGTGAAAGTAAGGTCCGGTCGAGCCACGAGACTGACATTATGAGTGATCTGATATTCCGCATCCAGTCCGGCGTTTGGATAAACTTTCCAAAGTTCATCGGAAGATTCGGAGCCGGCACCGAGATCCATCGACTTTGCAATGCTCCGGTAAATGACATTCCCGCCGCCTCTGGCGGAGAGACGAAAGGAATCGGATAAGTTGTAACCGAATTTCAATTCAACCGGAACACTGAGATAATTTGCCCCTTCTGAATCCAGATTCGGGGAATTGTTTCCGAAGAAATTCGCATCCGAAGAACCAATGTGGGAATAGATGAATCCTGTGCTCATCCCTACATAAAAGAGGTTGGATTTTTCCCAAAAGGACGAAGACAAGTTCCAATCAAACGCCAAGCCCGCAGCGGCGCGACTGGTGGACTGATTGTTCTTCTCCTCATAGGTCATCAACCCGATCTGAGGGCTCAATCCCCACAATTGTTCCTTCATGGTGTGCTTTTCCGGAATGACCGCTTCTTCATAGGAAGTCTGCATGGCTTTCTGTGCGATCGCCATAGTGGATGCCTGCATCGCAATCGCGACAACGGTCAGTTTCAATAGTTTATTCATAAGATCTCCTTTTAGATTTCTTCATCGTTAATGGAACAAGCAAGTCCGATACCAACAGCTGATCAGGACAGATCGATTTCCAGAATGGTGCAGGAATCCGTACCCATGCGGCTGCGAGACAAACGGATCAGGTGTTTTTTTCCCTTGCTCACAGAGTTCCGGTATTGCGTAACATTCCTGAGGGGCAACAGATCCATTTCAAGGACAATATCACCCAACATCATTCCCGCCCTCTCCGCCGGACTTCCCGGAATCACTCCGGTGATGAGTACTCCGCTCGCATCCGGAAGATTCTCCACGCGCACACCTGATTCAGGATGAATCAAAACGATCTCTTTTTCTTGTTTCTCAATCGTGCTTCCTGATCGAGCCGTTTTCTTACCCACTGTCACCATGATTTTACGTTCTTTGCCGTTGCGAAGGATCAGGAACTCAATTTCCTCGCCGATCTTCATTTCTTGAAAAAGAGAAACCAATCCGGTAGCACCGGAAATCGGTTTTCCCCTGACGGAAACGATGAGATCGTAAGGACGAATACCCGCTTTTGATGCGGGTCTTTGATCCATGACCGTGGTCACGATCGCAGCTTGGGTTTCTTGTGGAATTTTCAAATGTCTTGCCACTTCGGGCCTGAGGCTTTCGACCACCATCCCCAAATCCCCCCGATCGACGTGCCCTTTTTCCAATAGCTCCGGAAGCACTTCCTTGATCCGGTTCACAGGAATCGCAAAGCTGATTCCCTGAGCATTATACCGGATTGCCGTGTTGATACCGATGACTTCGCCCTTTGCATTCAACAACGGTCCTCCCGAGTTGCCCGGATTGATCGGCACATCCGTTTGTAAAAACATACCGGCAGGACCACCCGGAATGGATCTCCCCTTTGCAGACAGGATTCCATGTGAAGCGGTGAGCCCCTGACCGAACGGATTCCCCAGTGCCAGAACGAACTCGCCAACGCGCACACGATCTGAATCACCAAGACGGATCGCCTCGATTTTTTTATTCAAGTCCACACGAACTAAAGCGATGTCCAAGTCCGGATCCCTGCCGATCACTTGTCCCGGAATGGGGCGCTCATCGGGCGAATCGGTGAAGCGGATTCTGACTTCTGACATCGAATCGACAACATGATTGCTGGTGATCAGGATACCGGTGACATCGATGAGTACGGCCGAACCGAGTGAAGTCACCTTCATCGTCGGTCTCGGCTTGCCAAAAAAAAGCTCGTCAAAAGGAAAAGGCAAAACAATCGGACGTTCGATGGAAGTGGTTGAGGACAGATTCACCACGGATGGCATCACCTTTTCCACAACATCGACAAACCAATCCGGAGAAGGCTCCGCCGAAGTATCGAAGGAAATTCCTGAAACAGAAAGAACACACAAGACGAAAAATGCACCACTGAATCTTGAACTCGTCATCGGTCACCGTTCTTTCTGAGAAACCGGATCAGCTCATCACGACTGAACGAGTTGATCACCTGTTTACCCGTTAGCCAACCACGCCGCGCCTGCCGCACTCCGGATTCCATGAATTCGAGCTCACCTGTCGAATGGGCATCTGTTCCAATGGAAAACAAGCATCCCGTACTTGCAACCCGGAAACAGTCATCACCATTGAGATCCATCCGAAGAGGTTGTGCATTCAACTCCATTGCGATTGAACGATCTGCGGCTGCACGGGCGACTTTTTCAAGATCAAATGAACTACTTGCCCGTTTGCCGATCAACCGCCCACCCGGATGTCCAAAAACATGGAAATACTTCCGATCAAAAGCATGAAGTATCCGATCAGTCTGTTGACTCTCTTCGAGATTGAAATGCGAATGGATGGCGCCGATGACTATGTCAGCCTTTCGCAAAATCGAATCCGGCAAATCCAGATCGCCGTTCTC
>JBEIKL010000060.1:0-11001 GCA_040379745.1 Bdellovibrionales bacterium
CACAGGACCATCCGATATGAAAAAAAATCCTCTCTCCATCCTCACCCTTCTTTTTTTCTTACAGCCATTTCGAATCGAAGTCGCAGATGCGTTTGAAATGCACCTGCTGAAGAACGACAAGGAACTGGTCAGTCACGCTTATTCTCGATTCGAGCTTCACCGGGCCGAAAGACAGGCCAGCCAATGGGCGGAACAAGCCTTCGACCTGATGGGAGCTTCCTTTCAGGAGCTCGAAGCTGAGAAAAACCTCTGTGATGCATCCCTATTCAACCGACTGACCTTCAAATTGAACAACGCTCGAATTCCTTCTCACCAAAGAAACATCCAACACCTTCTGACGCTCTGGAGACATCACCACCGGATTGACGATCTCTTTTTCGGGATTATCGAGCAAGCTGCGGAAACAGGGGTAACCCTTTCCATGTTTGAAGCCGATCCTGCCAGGAATTGGGAAATCGAAGAGATGAGAAAACTGATCCGTGAAACCGGATTTACCAAACAGGATCTTTTCGACTTCTATTCCGGGTTTCGTAACGCTTCTGTGAGCACACCGGGATGCACGCTGAATCGCTGGAACGATACCCGCGAACGGATTCTCTCTCTCACGAATGACGTAGAAGCCATTCGTCTGATGAACATTGCTGCGCTCGATTCAGGCATTCTCACTGCCGAAGGATTCACACTGGTCGAGGCCTATCGGACAAACGGATTCAACGAGGGAAGAATCACCCTGACGAAATATCTGCAGATCCTGAAAGAAATCAAAAACCGATCCCTGGGGCCGAATCCACGCGGTTCCGCATTTGAAGCCAATGAACTGAGTTCGAAGATCCCGAACCGAAAATCCGGCCTGACTCACCGTCAGGCACTGTATTACCGGTTCAACGGAACCCAGATCCGCATGATCGAAGAAGTGTTGCGAAAACTTTTCGATCGGATGGATGCGAAAAAAACGGAAGTGATTTTCACGTATCAGAACGGAAGCGAAAGCATTCCTGTATCGCCGATGGGACAGTATTTCCTGGCGAGAAAGCTTTTGCGAAAGGATATCGACGACCTGAATCGTTCTTCCTTTTTCACAGGCAATCCGGTGAACCATGAAGATCTCGTGACGGCCGGCCTGGAAACGGGATTACTCGATCACGAAATCCTCGATTCCGTCCTGAAGATCGACGACCTGTGGAATCCGGAAGTGAAGAAATGGCAGAAGATCTCGAATTACGCATTCCGGGTGACCGGCACGGCGACCATCTTCCTCCCTCCTCCTTACAACGTGGTTTCATCCATGGCACTGGTGTTCCTGGACGGGATCATCATGAAAAACTCACGCAAAGCCTCACAATCGGACAAGGACTATGATGTATTTTAATTTCCTCATTGCTACTGCACTCTCCACCCTTACCCTCCAAACGGCAATTGCGGAACCCACCGCTACCGTGTTGATGCGAGGAAACCACTTCAAACCGTATTTTTCAGAAGAAACACTCCCTGATCTGGTTTCGGAAACCCACTTTGACGGCAGGTTTTTCAAGATCGTAAAAGGACGAAGCGAAGAGCCGATTCCACTGGATGAGAAGGATGAGGCACTGAATCTGAAAGCAGCCACCACTTATTTTCATCTGAACAAAGCACGTTCGTTCTGGGTGAATGAAATGAACTCTGATTACGTGCGTACGATGCCCAAGATCACCATTCGACTCGACATCACGAACAAGTTCAGCGACCTCGGTCACTATCAGCATGAAACGATTGATCCGCAATTCAACAATGCCCTTTCCATCCCACCGGGCACTCCGATGGATGGTGTAGAGATCCCTGCCTGGGGGCCGGAGATCTGGTTTCGTCCGGTCAAGGTGATCCGTACGGAAGATTTGCCTGCAAACGGGTTGGGGGCACAGGGAAACCCACTCACCAGATATGCGGCGATGCTTTCAGGCCCAGTGAGATCCTCTGCCACAAACCGTTTCATTCAGTTGACTCTGCAAAAGATCTTCAATCCTGATTCCTTGAGAACTCCGTATCGGGATCTCGTGATCCGTCAGTTCGCCACCATTGCCGCAACGGCGGTTCTGATGGAAGCGACCAAGCGATCGGACCGTTTTTTCATCGAGAAATACTATTACCTGGATACGGCGATGATTCCGGAAATCATCTATCATGAGTTTGCACACATTGCATTGAGCGACCATCTCGCACTCTCGCTTTCCACCCCGATGCTGGAGGGAATGGCCGATTACTTTGCGACAGCGGTTGCGAAAAACCCTCACATCGCCAGTAAAATCAAGGATTACTCGCTCTCCATGCCGAAAAACGCGAAGAACAAGAATACCTATGACCCGATTTATGAAACGAATCTTTTTGCCAATTCCGATTTCGTCCTTTCGGTGTTGTGGCGATTGGGGATCGCGTTCCCTGAAAACGGAAGCCGCTTGATCTATGAAGCGAGGAACCGACTGAAGACCGAGACGTCGGACATCCGTCATGACTTGATCGGATCACTTCTCGAATCATGCAATCAGTTTTGCGAGTACCCACGACGGGATCGCATGATCCTTCGCGGAATTTTTGAGGAGAAAGGGTTCTGATCATCATGAAGCAACTGCATATCGTCTTTTTTGCATTACTGTTTTCTTTTAACGCGTTTGCCGAAAACCCGATCATTCTCCGTTACCGGGATCCGAAATTGCCGGATTTTCAATTCCCCACTCTACCGACGGATACGCGATACACAGACCCTGCATTCGTACCGACCAATCTTGCCTCGATGGATGATGCGAAAAAGCTGATGGAAGAGTTGCGCTTCAACAGCAAATCCAGGGCGGAATGCTTTCAACGGGCACATCTTTGGGCACTTGAAATGCGTCAGATGATGAATGCGCAAACCCAGAAGGTCTTCCTGTTTTTTTCAGATCGGTACACCCGACGCACCGGATTCGACTGGTGGTTTCATGTGGCTCCGTTCATTCTCGTGAATGGAGTGGAAATGGTGCTCGATCCATTCTTCTTTGATCGGCCGGTGGACATGAGGACCTGGACCGATCGCTTCATGGATGGTGATCCAGAATGCCTGGTGGTTCAAAGTTATCAGGAGTACGAGGCTCAGAACAAGAAGGTCGATTGCATTCTCCGGAAAATACCGATGTATTACTACGGTCCTCTGAGCGTTGAAGCCCGGGACAAGGAAAACAAGGTGATTTCCGACTGGATGGACGATGAAGTGATCGGAGCCCACCGAAGTCTGGTACCCTGGTGGAAGTTCTGAGTCCCGCAAGCTCGTCGGTCACAGACCTTCATCGCTTATTTCTTGCGGTTGAGGTCGCGCCAGCTTTTTCCTTCGCGTGCTGACGGATTCAATTGCATTTGCTTCACCCAGTTCAAATGTTCCTGATAAGTGTGGGAGAACACGTGCGTACCGTCATTCCTCGAGACGAAAAACAGGTACTGGGTTTCAGCCGGAAAAAGAACAGCTCGGATCGCTTCCGCACTCACGTTTGCAATAGGACCGATCGGCAGTGCCGGGATCGTATAGGTGTTGTACGGCGTCGGATTCAGAAGATCACTCTTATGGAGATTTCCAGAATAAATCTCCCAGATTCCATAGATCGTGGTCGGATCACTTTGGATCCGCATTTTTTTCATCAATCGATTGTGAAAAACGGAACTGATGATCGGACGTTCTTCCGGAGCACCGGTTTCCTTCTCGATGATCGAGGCAAGAGTGATCACCTGCTTTCTAGTCCACCCCATCAATTTCGTGCGTTCATCGAATTCAGGGGTCCAGTTTCTCTCGAACAGTTGCACCATTTTGCGGATCAGGAACTCGGGCCGCTCGCGCTTGTCGTAAAAATAAGTATTCGGATAAAGATACCCCTCAAGGGTGGAAATACCCTCTTTTGCCAACCCTGCTGCTTGGATCATGACCCTGCTTTTCAAAAGGGTAAGGATATCACCCTTTGTGCCCAAACCGGCAGCCACCATTGCATTGGCAACCTGATAGATGTTATCGCCTTCCTTGATCAGAAGCGGGCGCTGAACTCCGATACCGCTTTTGAAAATACGGAAAATCTGAGCGGGGGATGCGTTTGCGGGAATTTCATATTCGGCCGCCTTGATCCCGCTCCAGCCACCGGTCAGCTTTCCAT
The DNA here is from genome assembly GCA_040379745.1 of Bdellovibrionales bacterium. GTDB lineage: Bacteria > Bdellovibrionota > UBA1018 > UBA1018 > CAIMNF01 > CAIMNF01. Next base: position 4,143 of record JBEIKL010000060.1, read on the forward strand.
ACCAATAGAAGAGCGTAGAATCGCCGATGAAACGACCCTTTTCCAGCGCTTTGGATACTTCATGAGGGTGCATTCCCTTATAAAGGTCAAAGTCGCCCTTTCCGTGGGTCGATGGACTGGTACCGAATTGAAAGAGATAAAATCCCGCACCAAACAGGGTCAAAACAGCGAAAAGTACAACCAATCGAATTGAGTTTTTCACTTAAATTATTGTAGACTCCACCAAAATCCTTTGCTAATCTTTTCTTAATCCAAAGATATTAATTCGTTTCAACCATTTAAAATCTCAAAACAATTCCCATCATCAACACCCATCCACAAGGAGTAGTGTCATAAGTACTCAGAACAAAAAACCGAATCCAGTCAGACGTCCAATTCCAGGAAGATCCATTCCCAAAGCACCTCGCAATGAGGGGCCAGTTGATTCCATCGTAGACGTTCAGGAAGATATCGCCGTAGAAGAGCCGGTTGCCACTGAAACTGCGTCCGCTCCAAAATCATTTGTGATTCAACCGAAAGCGCCTGGCGTGGAAGGTGAAACAACGGCCACACCGGCAACTGAGGGTAGCCAAGCTCCTCTCATGCAGCTGAAAAACCTCAAGAATATGAAGATCGGCGAGCTCATTGAGCTGGCTCACACCCTCGGCGTTGAAAATGCGGGTAATATGCGAAAGCAGGATCTCATTTTCACGACCCTCCAACGCAAGGCCGAGAAAAACGAACACATTTATGCAGATGGAGTTCTTGAGTGCCTTCCGGATGGTTTCGGATTCCTTCGTGCTCCGGAATACAACTATCTTCCGGGTCCAGATGATGTTTACGTTTCCCCATCACAGATCCGTCGCTTCGGGCTTCGCACCGGTGACACCATCAGCGGATCAGTGCGTGCACCAAAAGAAGGTGAACGTTATTTCGCACTTCTCAAAGTCGAACAAGTGAACTTCCAGGCTGCCGAACTCAACAACGATCGCGCACTCTTCGACAACCTCACTCCGCTTTATCCGAAAGAACGGTTGAATCTCGAATATCAACCGACCAATCACAGTACCCGGATTATCGACCTGATGGTTCCACTCGGGAAGGGTCAGCGTTGTCTGATTGTTGCTCCTCCTCGCGCCGGTAAAACCGTGCTCATGCAGGATGTGGCGAACGCCATCACTCACAACCATCCGGAAGTGAAGCTTATCGTTCTTCTGATCGACGAGCGTCCGGAAGAAGTGACCGATATGCAACGCTCGGTGAAGGGCGAGGTCATCAGCTCCACCTTCGACGAACAAGCATCCCGTCACGTTCAGGTTGCCGAGATGGTCATCGAAAAGGCGAAACGTCTGGTTGAAAACAAATACGACGTCGTCATTCTTCTTGACTCCATCACCCGTCTGGCACGTGCCTATAACGCGGTTGTTCCGCCATCCGGTAAAATTCTTTCCGGTGGTGTTGACTCCAACGCACTCCATAAACCAAAACGCTTCTTTGGTGCTGCCCGCAACATCGAAGAGGGCGGATCCCTTACTATCATCGCGACATCCCTGGTCGACACCGGTTCAAGAATGGACGAAGTGATTTTCGAGGAATTCAAGGGTACCGGTAACTCCGAGATCGTATTGGATCGCAAGCTCATGGAAAAACGTATTTTCCCATGTCTCGATATCAATAAATCAGCAACCCGTAAGGAAGACCTTCTTTTGCCGAAAGATGTGATCAACCGCATCTGGATCCTGAGAAAAGTCCTTCATCCGATGAATACAGTCGATGCGATGGAATTCCTTCTCGATAAGGTGGCTCACACCAAGACGAATGAAGAATTCATCAAGTCAATGAGCAGCTGATAGAACCAGAGAAGTGCCATGTTCGATAAGTTAGGCGAAGTAGAAAACCGATTCCTTGAAATCGAAAGCAAACTCGCGGACCCGTCTCTCGCAGATCGGCCCGATGAGTTCCGTCGCCTTTCCAAAGAGCACGCAGCACTCCAGGAAATCGTCGATGAATACCGAATCTACAAGAAACTGAAATCAGACATTGCCTCCAACAAGGAAATGCTCGGCGACAGTGATCCGGAATTTACGGCTATGGCCAAGGAAGAGTTGAAGGAGCTTGAGCCTCAACTGGAAGCTTCGACAAAGAAGCTTCAGTTACTCTTGCTTCCCCAAGACCCGAACGATCTAAAGAACATCCTACTGGAAATCCGTGCGGGAGCCGGTGGCGAGGAAGCCGCTCTCTTTGCCGGTGAAATGTACCGTTGTTACCAACGATTCGCCGAACGCCAGGGTTGGAAAGTCGAATTGATCTCCGCAAGCCAGGCTGAAAAAGGCGGGTTCAAGGAAATCATCGGCATGATCGAAGGCAACAAGGTCTATAGCCGCTTGAAATACGAGGCGGGCGTTCATCGCGTTCAACGAGTTCCGGAAACCGAAGCGATGGGTCGTGTTCACACCTCCACCATCACAGTAGCCGTTTTAGCGGAAGCCGAAGAAGTGGATGTGAAAATCAACTCAGCCGATCTTCGTATCGACGTATATCGCTCGAGTGGTGCCGGTGGACAGTCGGTCAACACCACTGACTCCGCAGTCCGGATCACTCACATTCCGACCGGAGTAGTCGTTGCTTGTCAGGATGAACGTTCGCAATTGAAGAACAAGGATAAAGCGATGAAGATCCTTCGCTCCCGGATTCTCGAAGCGGAACAGGAAAGAGCGGCAAAGGAACATTCCGATATCCGCCGTGAAATGGTGGGAACGGGTGATCGCTCTGAACGCATCCGCACTTACAACTTCCCGCAAGGTCGTCTCACTGACCACCGCATCGGCTTCACCACTCACGCTCTTTCGGATGTCATGCAAGGACACATCGAAGCCGTACTCGATGCTCTTCAGACCCATTACCAGGCAGAAGCACTGAAAAAAGCGGGATATGCTCAAGCTTAAACAAGAAATCCTGGATTTATTCGCGCAACATGGTCATGAAAAATCCCCGGAGGCTGAAGCCAACCTGATCCTGTTCAATGCCTACCGACACCGATACCCGGTCATTCACAAGTTTTCCGAAATTCTTCAAGGCAATTTCTCTGACAAGTTCCCCATGACTTCCGAAATCGAGGAAGAGGCCATGAAAATGGCCAATCATCGCATCAAGGGAATCCCGCTTCAGCATATCACCGGCAATCAGTTCTTTTTTGAACATGACTACATAGTGAATCAGCACGTATTGATTCCTCGTCCCGAGACTGAAATCCTGATCAGCACCACACTGGATCACATCTCGAAAGTTTGGCCTAAGAAAGCTTTCCGATTTGCAGAACTCGGCTTGGGTTCAGGGATTCTTTCAATCGAAATCCTTTCGCACTTCAAACAAGCCATGGGTTTTGCCAGCGAAGTAAGCCCACAGGCAATCGCTGTTGCAAGACAGAACCTTGATCACATTCTCGGGCCTGGAAATTGGGAAGACCGCTTCTCGATTATCGAACCAGGCGATTCCCATGTGGCTTTCGAAGTCTTTACCGATTACAAGCCGATGGACCTGATCGTTTCGAATCCTCCCTACGTTTCCGTCAATGATGAGATCGAATCGGAAGTATTGAGACACGAACCCCACGGAGCCCTATTCCCGATGGTTGGGGGTACGGATGAAGGCGGAAAAGAGAAGCCGAACTTCTTCTATGAGAATTTCCTCCATCATCACGCCAGGATCCTGAAACAGGGGGGGGTCGCCTTTTTCGAGATTCCCCATGAACGAGCAAATGAAATCCTTCATGAATTCCAGAATGCTGGCTTCCATCATGCCACCTTGATCCAGGATCTGACCGGTCGCGCACGCGTCCTGATGGCCCAAAAGTAACATTTGCCCCCACTTTACAGCTGGAATATGCTTCCAACATGGATCGACTCAGAATTGTTGGCGGCAAACCCTTGCATGGTGAAGTGGAAATCAGTGGAGCGAAAAATGCCGCTTTGCCGATCCTTTTTGCAAGTATCCTTTCGAACGAAAAATCCGTGATCCGCAACGTTCCCCTTCTTGCGGACATCAACACCACATTGAAGGTACTTGATTCACTGGGGATGAAAACCCTGTTCAAACTCGAAGACCACACGATTGAAATCGATGGTTCGACGCTGAATTCCCATGAAGCGCCCTATGATCTGGTTCGCACCATGCGCGCGTCTGTACTGGTACTGGGTCCACTTCTCGCTAGAAAAGGAATCGCACGAGTCAGTCTTCCAGGTGGTTGTGCAATTGGCGCAAGACCGGTGAATTTTCATCTTGAGGCGCTTGAAAAAATGGGCGCTCAATTCATGATCGAAGGCGGATACATTGATGGATCCGCTGCAAATGGATTGCAGGGAGCCGAAATCGAATTTCCCTTTCCGAGTGTCGGCGCCACTGAAAATATCCTGATGGCTAGCGTTCTCGCAAAGGGAACATCCGTAATCAAGAATGCGGCTTGCGAACCTGAAATCGTCGATCTCGTGATTGCTCTAAGGTCCATGGGCGCGAAAATCACAGGCGAAGGAACACCGACCATCATCGTGGAAGGAGTCTCCCACCTCCATGCCATGAATCACTCGGTCGCTCCCGACCGAATCGAGGCCGCAACCTTTCTTTGTGCTGGTCTCATTACCCGCGGCAAAGTCACGGTCAGGGGAATCAATGCCGGATTCATGGAATCAGCACTCAAGTTACTGGAGAATGCCGGCGCTAAAATCAGTTCCACGGATCAATCGATCACCGCGGAATACGTCAATGACCTGAAACCGATCCAGGTTACAACCGAGCCATTTCCCGGGTTTCCAACAGACATGCAAGCCCAATACATGGCATTGATGACCCAGGCTTCCGGTGAATCATCCATTTCCGAAACGATTTTTGAAAACCGCTTTATGCACGTACCTGAACTCACCCGTTTAGGAGCCAAAATCGATATCAAGGGTAATGAAGCCACGGTCAAAGGGCCGGTTCAATTATCCGGTGCGATCGTGATGGCCACTGATCTGCGCGCCAGTGCATCCCTCATCATTGCGGGACTGGTCGCAAAAGGTGAAACGATCATCCGACGCATTTACCACCTCGATCGCGGTTACGAACACATCGAACAAAAACTCTCCAAACTCGGTGCGGAAATCTATCGGGAGTTTGAGAAATGAACGAACTGACCATCACTCCGGAACCGATTCACGAATATTGCAAAAAACACAGCACTCTGCCGAGCGCCGATCTTTTGAGCCTGATCCCCGCCACCCTTCAACTCGCTCCACAGGCAGCGCACATGCAAGTGGGAAACCTCGAAGGAACCTTTCTTTCAATCCTGCTACGATTGATGAACGCCAAAACCGTACTGGAATTCGGAACCTTCACCGGCTACAGCGCATTGGCCATGGCAGAAGCATTGCCAGAAGACGGAAAAGTGACCACGCTTGATCGGGACCCGAAAGCAACATCGATCGCTCAGACACACTGGGATCTCAGTCCACAGAAAGAAAAGATTGAACTGATTCTCGGAGATGCACACCTCTCCTGCCCAAAGATCGAAGAAGAAATCAAATCCGGTGTCCGACCGCTCTTTGATCTTGCCTTCATTGACGCAGACAAAGCCGGCTATGATTTTTATTTTGAGGCCGCATTGAAAATGGTACGTACCGGTGGCGCAATCCTTGTGGACAATGTGCTTTGGTCGGGCGCAGTACTGAATCCAACTGAAAAATCAGATCACACCATCGATCGGTTCAATAAGAAAGTGGCTGCCGATACCCGCGTCCTGAAAGTAATGCTTCCGATAAGGGACGGAATCACCGTCATGGTCAAACTCTAGGAACTTTTTGATCATTTGGTCAATCCATCACCGGACAAAAGCCCGCAATCTCGAACATCTTCAACCAAGGTTTGTTCCAGTGGGTCCTGAACTTCATGCGTTCGCTTGTCATCGGGTGATTGAATTCAATCGAGTATGCCTTCAGAAAAAGGTGGTTCGGCATCAATGAGACACTTCCCATAATCTCCCTCCACAACCGATTGTGTTTTCCATCTCCATGAATGGTATCACCCACCAACGGATGGGAAATCGATCTGAAATGACGACGAATCTGATGCAATCTTCCCGTCAGTGGGTTTGCTTCCACGATCGAATATCGTTCCTTCTCGTAACGTCCTGTCGAATGAGGAATTTCGAAACGGATCAGGGTTTTGTATTCAGTCACACTTTGCAGGAGTGCTCCGTCATCCAGATTCTTGGTCAGGGGCTTGTCGATCACGCCTGAATCATCCGTCCAGCCTCGCACCAGACAAACATAGGTTTTTTTCACTTGTTTCTCAATGAACTGTCTTTGAAGTTTGGAAGCCGCTTCGGATGACAATGCATACAACATCACTCCACTGGTAGCCTTGTCCAAGCGATGAACCGTGAAAATCTCCTTCTCCAATTGTTTACGGAGAAGAATGAGCACATTGTTCTTTCGAACAACCTTGCCTTCCATTGCATAATGGACTGGCGTGTGAACCTGGAATCCGGTGGGTTTGTCAATGACGACCAAGTGATCATCCTGAAGGTAGATACGGATGTTATTGGGCTTGCTCATGAACCTGAAATCACCAAGACGAATTCGGGCTTATGCAGTTGGGATGCGAACTTTTGCAATTCATTGAATCCACCGAAAAAACCCGCTTCGTTTTCAGAATTCAAGTTCACTGCGAGAAAGAATTTACGCCCCTTCATGCGAGATGAACCAAGATCATTCAGCAAGGCATTCAGGCGGTAGGGAGTATCCATGACCACAACCGTTTCCGCCCTTCCCGCCAGTAAATCGATTTCCTTTTTTCTTTCCGAGGGGTCGGTGGGTAGAAATCCGGCAAATGTATATCGGGAGTGGTC